>JAHJBM010000073.1 GCA_018813505.1 Microcaldota archaeon | reverse complement strand
GAGTTTGCAGTGAAAAGAATTGAAAGCTTGATAGCTTTCAAAAATTTCATCGTACTTTGTATAGTACAATGAAAACTGCTAACTTTTTATAGTACAATAAAAACGATGAAATACCTGAAGAAGTTAAGTGGCGAAGTCAAGCTTCAAACTCTGTCTATCGTTATTACTGCACCTTGTTCATCATCATATTCAGAGCTTATCTGTACTTTCATCCATCCGCCTGCTGATTCTGAATCTACAAGTGTGCCATAACTATTCATGGGGTATTTTACAATTTCAACGATTTCAGTAGGCCCTGTTGGCGTTTGTATTTCAAGTACTATCTCACTTGCCATTCCACTTTGCACTGTCCTAAGTTCAATGGTTTCTTTTGGTATGTAAACATTCGTATAAACTATAGTATCTGTTCCAAGGCTGCCGACAGAATTTGCAAGTGAAGCGAGTCTGAAAACTGCGAGTTCTGCCTGATATGCACCTATCTGCTGGTTTGCCTCGCTTGATTTGAAATACACCAGTCCGAGAAGTGGGATAAACAATAGCAAGACGAATCCGATTATTATCAGCAGTTCTGTACTAACCTGCGCCTTCATTTATGTGTCCCTCCTGGGTAAGAAGTTGCCCGTGGCTTTGCTTTTTTCTTATCTTTCATTTTTCTTAGTACAGTATCAAGTTCATCAGCAAGCTCATCCAAAGTCTCTTTTAAATTGGTGCGCTGGGTTTTCAAGGATATATGACCCTCAGTATCTGTTTCAAAGTTTATACTGACGGTAAAAACTGATTTTTCTTCATTAACATGTACGTGGCAGTTTCTTATGTTGAATGTCTTTGCGAATTTATCAGTGACATGGCTAATTTTTGTCTTTATTTGTTCATAATATCCGGCGTTATCATCACCCAGTCCTGATATTTGCATTTCCGTTCCTTCATTTACAAGATCCTGGATTGTTTTGAATATGTCTATTGCAGATAATACCCCAACTGCTTTACCATCCGAAGTGACAACCACTCCTGACACATGTTTCTGCACCATTTTCTTTGCTGCACTTTCCACAGTCATTTCTCCTTCAACAACAGTTACATCTGGTCTCAAGAAACTGCGCAATTCCATTTTATCAATATCATTCTTGTCCGAATAAATATCCATCCTGCCACCAGAAAGATTCGATTTTCCTGTCCACATCCCGATATCAAATGTTGAAACTATTCCTATGGGATTCCCATTTTTTGTAACTATCAATCTTCTTGCATTTTTGTCTTTCATCGTTGTTCTTGCACTGCCTATGGTATCATTCTCGTTGACAGCATAAACCGGACTGTTCATCAGTTCAGAAACCTGTGCATTCGGCATCATCTTACTGTTTATCATCTCGCTCAGTAGTTCAACTCTTGTGGTAACTCCGAGGGGGGTTTCATGTGAATCAACTACTGGCAGTGCCTTGAAATGACCTAGCAGGAAAGCATTGACAAGTTCGAGAACTCCAGTATCCGTTGAAAGTACCGGGGGTTTTACAATGCATGATTCGCATTTGGTACTATTTGGGTCCCGTGCACCATTGCCTATGCTTCTATGATCTATTATGCCATAATATTTTCCTTTCTTTGTTACAATAACTGCAGGCATCTCATTAAGGTGCGAGATTGCTTTTGACAAAGGTTCCCCACTATCAAGAATTAATGTCGTTTTTATTTCCATATTCTCAACCAACCACATTTTGTGTAATAATTATTTTTTCTATTTTACTCTCTATACCTTTAGCTGTTGCACATTATAAACCCATTTGCCGGTGTCTGATTTACCGTCGTGGTCTATTGATTCTAATAACTTTATAAAATAAAAGGTATATAAATAATTATGGCGATCCAGATGCAACTTCAGTCATTCTCACATCTAGAGAATATGGTATCCAAGCCCACCTGGAAAGACATCCTTCTGGAACTCATGTCTTCTGAGAAGATAGATCCATGGAACATAGATATCTCAGAACTGGCAGATGCGTTCATAAAAAAAGTCCGCGAAATCGAAGCAATGGATTTTGCATTACAGGCAAATGTTATTCTTGCAGCTTCAATCCTGCTCAAATACAAGAGCAATTATCTTAAGTTATTAAGATACCAATCTGATCTTTCTGATTTTGATTCCGCTGAATTTGTTCCTGATGAAAGTGGGGTGGCTATAGAAGAATTGCCTGAACTTACATTTTCTTCAAGAATTCCGCCAAAAAGACAGATAACTGCCGACGAACTTATCCAGGAAATGGAAAAACTCATAAAGTTTGATAATATTGACCGGGTGATAATCCCACGTGGGTCAATAGTCGAGACTGTGGATCTTGAACTCTATCAAAGAGATATCGAGAAAGATATGGAAACTACTCTCAAAAAAGTGGTTGCAAGTACTGATTCTGAAGGCTGGTCTCTTTTTTCAAAAATAACCGCGGGTGCGGATTTCAGAGATATCGTATATACGCTTCTTTGTCTTTTACATATGGTGCAAGCAGGAGTCATAGATATCAGACAAGATGAGATATTCGGTGAAATTTTTATTCATTTAATGGAAAAGAAAAAGAATCTCGAGTAGGTTATGATAAACCTACTCTCCGATTACATGTCCGCCTTTCTTTGGTTTTGATTTAACGATCTTTACGTTCGCTGGCGTTATTATGATCGTATCGTTTGAAAGCAGCGCGATATCGCCGTTAATTCTTCCAGAGTGTAGTTTCAATTTGCTGATTATTGTTTTTAGCCTGTTTGGCTGTTTTGAAAGTGGCCGCACATTAAGAATAATTATATTCTTTGACGCTAGTTCACTTACAGCAAGATCTCCATCTCCTTCGTTTCTAATATCAAGTCTCTTGACGTAGAAATCTGCCGGAGGGCTTACTACATCTCCATCTGCCTGCATCAATTCCTCGAGGTCGGGAATCGCGGATTCTTCATTTTTTTCAGAGCCAAATACTTTGTCAAATAGTCCCATCTGATCACCTTTGTTGTTGTTCCCTCTTACTCAACGAGTTTTTAAATATCTTTGGGCATAAACCCGCTTTTGCCACTTGGTTTTTAAACATTTACATCATTACTTCCTGATCGGATCTATAAGATCTCAAATCTGATCAACTTAAAAAGATCCAAAGTTTCTAATAAAATTGAAATTTCAAGTTAAATATAATGTAATAAGGTGGAGATATGTTTGATGCAATCTCATTAGCATTGGGTGTGGGTGTTATTACTCTGCTCTATGCCGCGTACCTCGCTTTTCGGGTTTTAAAATCCCCATCTGGGGATCAGAAAATGCGTGAGATATCCAAGGCTATAGAGGAGGGTGCTAATGCATTCCTTTTTAGACAATACAAGACGCTTGCCCCAATCGTGTTAGTACTATTGGTACTTATAGGCTATGCAGTTGATTTTTCAACTGCTGTCGCATTCCTTTTTGGTGTTATTTCTTCTGCACTTGCAGGATATATTGGGATGCAGGTCTCAGTTCGTAGTAATGTTCGTGTGGCAGAAGCTGCCAAATCTGGCCTCAAGCCAGCGCTTGGAATCGCATTCAAAGGTGGTGCTGTTACTGGTATGGCCTTGGCAGGTTTGGGATTATTAGGGGTAGCACTTCTTTACATCCTGAATGCAGGTAACCTCGCACCATTGATCGGTTATGGTTTCGGTGCCTCATTAATATCTCTGTTCGCCCGTGTTGGTGGCGGTATATATACCAAAGCAGCAGATGTTGGTGCAGATCTTGTGGGTAAGATCGAAAAAGGCATTCCAGAGGATGATCCAAGAAATCCTGCAGTAATTGCTGACAATGTCGGAGACAATGTTGGTGATTGTGCTGGTATGGCTGCAGATGTTTTCGAATCGTTTGTGGTTACTGTGATCGCAGGTATGCTCATAGGCCTGACATTTGTGGATACAGCTGCATTTGTTTATTTGCCACTTGCAATCGCTGCAATAGGTGTTTTCTCGACTATTATCGGGTCTCTTGTTGTTGGCCTAGGTTCATACAAAAAAATCATGCCTGCATTTTACAATGGTCTTCTAGTAAGCGCGATTCTCATGCTTGTTCTGACCTATGTTTATTTGATGGGCTTGCCAGAACTTACAATCAGTTCAAATGCGCTTTTCACTCCAATAATTATGGGGGTTGTAACAACACTTATGCTATTCTGGATAAGTGAATATTATACATCAACAGAATATCGTCCAGTTCAGGATGTGGCAAATGCTGCAAGAACCGGTGCAGGAACAAACCTTATCCATGGTCTTGCAATTGGTATGCAATCAACGCTGCTTCCAGTATTGGTGATTGTCGCTGCAATTGCGTTGTCTTTCATGTCCGCGGGGCTCTACGGAGTTGGGCTTGCGGCAACGGCAATGCTTGCATTGAGTGGAATCGTGATTGCCATAGATGCATACGGTCCAATTACTGACAATGCCGGTGGAATTGCAGAAATGGCAAAACTATCTCCAAAAGTCAGAGAAGTTACAGATGCGCTTGATGCAGTTGGAAACACTACAAAGGCCACTACAAAAGGTTATGCAATCGGTGGTGCTGCGCTCGGTGCGCTTGCATTGTTTGTTGTATATGCCGAAGAGACTGGTCTTGAATCAATAAATCTTCTTTCAACACCAGTTGTTATCGGTCTGTTTATTGGTGCAATGCTTCCATTCCTGTTCTCAAGTTTGCTTATGCTTGCAGTTGGAAGGGCAGCATTCCAGATTGTTGAAGAAGTAAGGCGTCAATTCAGGGAGATTCCCGGTTTGATGTCTGGAAGAGGTCGGGCAGATTATGCAAAGTGCGTTGATATCTCAACCAAAACTGCATTAAAAGAACTCGCACTTCCAGGTGCAATCGCTGTCCTGACACCATTGCTTGTTGGTTATCTGTTCGGTGTAGAAGCCCTTGGCGGTCTTCTTGGTGGAGTAATTGCGAGTGGACTTATGCTTGCTCTTACCATGACTGTTGCCGGTGCCACATGGGACAATGCCAAGAAATACATTGAGAGTGGCCACTTTGGAGGCAAGGGAAGCGATGCACACAAAGCAGCGGTCGTCGGAGATACGGTTGGAGATCCTTTGAAGGATACGGCTGGTCCTGCACTGAATGCGCTGATAAAAGTAGTTAATACGATTTCGCTCGTGTTTGCTGCGGTGCTTGTTGCTCAAAGCCTAAGCATTATTTGATTTGACAGTTCAAAGAGCTGTCAAAGCGTTTGCTTTTCCGCTGTATAGGCGAATGGGCAAATGATTTTTTTCTTTATTTTTATTTTCTTAGTCTTTATAATCGAGCGTATTAAAGAAATCTATATTATTCTGCAGTTTGTCCCACCCTTTACACAAACCACATGCTATTTAACTCATTTTCTACACAAACCACAACCTCCAGCTTGTTTTTTTGCAGTTTAACCCATTTTCTACACAAACTACGTGCTATTTAGCTCATTTTCTACACAAACCGCAAATTATTTAAATTCTATACTCCATATACTCAGTATGATAAATGATGTTATATTCTCAGAGTTGTTTAACGAGAGCGAGCGTTTAAAGAAAAACGTTTCCAGTCTCACTAAAAAAAGATTTTTATTTGAAGAACTACGAAAACCAAGAAACATGCTCATTGGGTTTCATGGTCTTCGTGGAACAGGCAAAACAACCATTTTGCTCCAACTCGCATTAGAAAAAAAAGATTCCATATATGTAAATGCCGAAGAACTTGCGTTTCGTGGAATCTCTATTATCGAATTTGTTGAATTTACCATTAAAAAAGATTTCAAATCATTGTTTATTGATGAGATCCATTCTATCCATTCATGGTCAACTGAATTAAAACTTCTATATGATCGAGGCTATAAAAATATATATTTTAGCGGTTCTTCCGGACTAAAAATACAGGAAAAAGCAGCTGATTTATCAAGGCGTGCCATACTTTTTTATTTGCCTCCTTTTTCATTTAGGGAATTCCTTGATTTTAGATATAATATTCTTCTCCAGAAAGTTTCTTTTGACGATATAATTGATTTCGATAAAAGAAAAGAACTAATCAAGCAGTTATCTCCGGTTATCAACTATTTTGATGAATATCTTCGCTTTGGTACGTTTCCATTTTATCTTGAACATAAAGATGATTCATATAAATTATATCAAAGAATTTTGGAACGGATTGTTCGTGTTGATCTTGCAGCCTTGCAGAAGATAGATGTTAGCTATGTTGAAACTGTATATAAAATAATAAATATTCTTGTTATATCATCACCTAATGAAATCAGTTACAATTCTCTTACAAGGGATGTCAATAGAAACATGCGTACTATCGAGGAAATTCTGACCAATCTGAAAAATCTCGGTTTTTTGAATGCAATTTCTCCTTTCAAGACAGGAAGTACTATCATAAGAAAAGAATACAAATTTCTTATCTCTCCCCCATTCAGGTTCACGATTTCCAAATCTTTAGGTTTCGATTTCCAGAAAATAAAAGGTGGAATACGTGAGGATATTTTCATCTCCAATACGTACATGTTCAATCCAAAATATATCAAAACAGATCGGGAAAGGAAAACGCCAGATTACAGAATTAATAATTTGAATTTCGAACTTGGCCCACACAAACACAAGCATGAAACGGATTTCTATGTTAAGGATGAGCTAATTTTTGATAAAAAGGTTATTCCTTTGGCTTTGTTTTGCATGCTTTATTGATATTTTATTTTTATTTCCTTTCTTTCTTATATACATGCATGTGTTATGCAATTCCTGGAAAAATAATTTCCATTTCAAAAGATGGCAAGACTGCTACTATTCAGTATTTTGGTGAATTAAGGAATGCACATATTATTGGTGCTGCGGTCAGCATTGGTGATTATGTCTATGCTCAAGGTGGAATTGTCGTCGGAAAAATATCAGAAACAGAAGCGCTTCCAATTCTCAAATTATGGAAAACGAAATTTTTGGAATTAAAAAAAGTTGATGAAGAACTTGCATCAATACCCGAAAATATCTCATCCCTATTGCAAAAAGCCGAAGCTGGAGATGAAGAACCACTTACAAAAGAAGAAATGCGTGACGTGCTTAATATCAAAGATGAAACTGAATTAAATTCTCTTTATCAAACAGCAAATCACATCAGAAAAAAAAGATTGGATAATGCGTGTTGTGTTCATGGAATAATCGAGTTTTCTAATTATTGTATGCAGAATTGTTTGTATTGTGGAATCAGATGCGATAATAAAAAAATTACTCGTTATCGTATGAGCGAAGAAGAGATCTTACAGGCAGTAGACTACGCAGTCGATCGCTTGGGGTTCAAAGCATTGGTTCTACAATCGGGTGAAGATTCATATTACACAGATGAAATGCTTATTTCCATTGTAAAAAAAATTCGTGAAAAACACGGTATTCTGATTTTCATGAGCATTGGTGAAAGAAGCAAAGAATGCTATATAAAATTGTATGGAGCCGGTGCATATGGCGTGCTCATCCGTTTCGAAACATCAAACTCAAAACTATACGCTCGTTTGAGGCCCGGAAAAAAACTCGATGATCGTCTAGAACTGATTCGATGGCTCAAATCAAACGGGTTTGTTGTTGCCACTGGTTTTCTAATCGGTCTACCAGGACAAACCAAAGAAGATATCGTCAACGATGTTCTTTTGACAAAATCAATCGTACCTGACATGTATTCTTTTGGTCCGTTTATTCCACATCAAGAGACTCCATTGTTTGCAGCACCAAGCAGTCAGATTGCAGAAGTATTGAAAGTAATTGCATTATCGCGTTTTGTTGATCAGGAATCAAAAATATTAGTGACTACTGCACTTGAAACATTTTCACATGATGCAAAAAAAGCTGGGCTTTTGGCCGGTGCGAATTCATTGATGATAAATCTTACGCCTGAAAAATATCGGAAACATTATGATCTTTATCCTGGAAAAACTGGACTGGAAACAGAGAACTGGAAACCAAATAAAGAAATACAGGAAACAATAAAACTGTTAGAAAGCCTTGGGAGGGCGCCTACTGATCTTGGTGTATGAGGTATTTCATAAATGTTAGTTGCGTGCAATTGCAGTTGCTACTGTCTTAAGCATCTGCATCAGTCTCTCCGGATTTTTTTCTTCTGGTCCTTCTCGAAGTATCCGTTCTAATCCTTCCATAACTTGCGTTGTTCTTTCAATTTTTGGAGAATGAGTTCGTCTTTCTATTCCCAAAGATTCATCTGTTTCTAGGAGTCTATCCTTTCCAAATGCATTTCCATTGGGGGTGTCTCCGAATACCTCTTTTCTGCCTGTTTTTGCACTTAGTATGGCATCGTATTTTCCAGATCCGCATAAAGTTGTTGGTTGCGTTTTCTTCCAAGCAGTCATACATATTATTACTATCTCAAACACTTTTTAAATGTGCTTTTTAATGGTAAATTCTGATAAAATCCTTTTTCATATCTTTTGTTCAAATATTATATGGGATTATGTTCACTCTTGATACTTCTTTGATTTCAAATCTTGCAGGTCTCTCACCTTTGGCAAGCGAGTTTGATCTTGATTTACTCCTGCTAAAAGCCCTGGAAAAGAAAGGCCTATCTTTGGAAGAATCTGCAAAGCTTCTTGCAATTGATGGCAAAAATAATCCCGCACAACTTGAAAAACTTCTTCAGACTGCCGGAAAGCTGAAGCGTGATATTTATGGAAATCGCCTCGTTCTTTTTGCACCGCTTTACATATCGGACTATTGCGTTAACGATTGTGAATATTGCGGTTTTCATTGCAGGAACCAACAAATGAAGCGCACGCGGCTCACCCAAGACCAGGTAAGACTCGAAACAGGACATATCATTCGCATGGGTCACAAGCGCATCCTTTTAGAAAGCGGGGAACATCCTGAAAATTCAATTGATTATGTTTGTGATGCGATTAAAACCATTTATTCTACTAAAGTTGGAAACGGTGAAATCCGTAGAGTAAATGTTAATATTGCAGCAACCAGCATCGACAATTATCGCAAACTGAAAGACATTGGAATTGGTACTTATCAACTATTCCAAGAAACATATCACAAACCAACTTATGAGCGGTTGCACAAAGGGCCAAAGGCAGATTACTCTCGTCAGATCACAGCACACGAACGCGCGTTTGAAGCCGGATTAGATGACTATGGTATGGGGGTTTTATTTGGTCTTTATGATTACAAATTCGAAGTGCTTGCTCTTCTCTCGCATGCTAGGTATATGGAGGAAACGCACGGTGTGGGGCCACATACAATTTCGGTTCCAAGATTCCAGCCAGCACCCGGAGTAGTTTACAGTTCTGATTTTCCTGTTTCGGATGTGGAGTTTCTCAAATTAATTGCAGTGATTCGTTTGTCATTACCATATACTGGAATGATTATTTCAACTCGTGAATCTCCTGAAATACGAAAAAAAGCATTTGAAATCGGGATTTCGCAAACATCTGCCGCATCGAAAACGTCTCCTTGTGGATATTCCGGTGCCAATCCTCTTGATAATGGTGGCAACATTGGTCAAACTAATAAACAATTCGAATTATCTGATCACCGTTCGGTTGATGAAATAGTTGAAAATATTTGCAGTCAGGATATGCTTCCGAGCTTCTGCACTGCTTGTTACAGAAGCAAACGCACTGGCGAAACATTTATGAAACTCGCGAAAGCCGGGAATATCCATTATCTTTGCCATCCTAATGCAATTCTTACCTTCAAGGAATTTCTTGAGGATTATGCAACAGAAAAAACAAAAAAAACTGGTGAAGCAACTATCACTCGCGAACTAGAGCGCATTGAAACTGATGAAAGAAAACAGGAAACAAAAATCCGTTTAAAACGAATCGAAGATGGTGAGCGAGATCTATTTTTCTAAATAGATTTAAATTCATTTTGTACTAATAAATATAGTAATATGGTAATTTGGTGATTATTATGACTGGACATACTTTTGCAATGAATCGGGATCAATATATGGGTAGTTTTGATGGTGCAAGAAATGATGTTGGGCATATCACAGTAAGTCGTAACAGAGGTCGAGGTGCCAACAACGATCAAATTACAATTACTGATAGTCACGGGAGGAATATAGGTAGCGGAACATATAATTCTGGTCGTAATCCGCCATATTTAATTACATTGAATGATGCCACTCCAACTGGTAGGGCATTGATCACTGCTATGCAAGCTCATGGATTAAATATGGCTACTGAACTGACACCTGCTGGAAATGTGGCCAGTGCTACATTCCCAACTGTTCCTCTTGTTGATCAACCAACTCCTGCACAACCTCGCGCACAACCGCGTCCTCATGCAGCTGTTCGTGCACGTGAAGCGTTTCAGGAAAATAGCAGAGGGCAGGCACGCACATATACACTTACACCTGCACAGGTTCAGGTTGCCAGAGAACGTCTTGCAGCGCATAATATCTCTCTTGATACTGATCTGAATGGCACTGGATTAAGGCATCTGGACGGTACACGTATAGGTAGCGTAGTTGAAAGAGGGAATATTGGTGTAACAAGTCCTTTGCGTGATTCGAATGGTAGGGTTAGAAGGCATTATAATCCCGGTGCAGATGATGGGGTAATACTTGGAGTAAATGAAGATCCAAACAGGCCCAGGTACACTGTCCGTGATGGTACTCCAACCTATATCCCTCCTAGCAGAAACAGACCTAATGCAAATCCCAACAACCCTCATGATTTTACAGGAACTCCTGTAATGGGGGGCACTCTTGTCAGTGCCATCACAATCAGCCTTAGTAATTCGGAATCTTCAGAAGCATTTAATGAGGCAGTTGCAGTACTTGATGGTATTCCTGGAGTAAGAGCACAACGAACTCCTACTGTACCAGAGCCACGATCTCTTACTGGTAATCAGGCACGTGTTACATTGACCGGTAGACAATTCGATGATTTAACCAGAGATCTTACTGCGGTATATGATGATGATGAAGAAAACAATACCCATCCACACAGATTGGTTATGGGCAGAAGGTTGGATCATGGGATGGCTCAGGAATTGGTATTTCGAGATCCTCAGGGTAATCTATTAGCAAGAGGGGTTAGATATGAGGGTAGCGAAGGTAATGATGACCAAGTGGTGCTTACATTCAATGATGGTCGTACGCTTGAACAAGGAACCCCAGTTAACGGTGCACTTGCAAGGGTAGATGCACTTGGTATGGTTGAAAGAAGAGAGGTTACACCTGCTGGTGTACCTGCTGATCAAGATCAACGGGTTGCTCAAGCCGGATCCACTCCAACCACTCAGCCAGTAACAGTCAAAATGGAACAATCTGATTTCCTTAGGTTTGAACGCCAAATTCGTCGTGATGGTTATCGTATTGATGCAAGTGGCGATCAAACAGTGGTCCGTAATCGTAGTGGGGATGAGGTTGGTCGTATCACATTCGATCGAAATCGTTTCAATCCAGACGTTCCTATTAGTACAGTGATAACTTCATCTGATCAGAATTTGATTGCTGCACTCAATCGAGTATCGAATTCAAATGCCACTCCAAATAATGGTGATACTGATCGGCGTTTGGTAAGGCACTGATAATCTGATTGTGGATTGACTCTATCAATTGCTTGCGTGTTGGTAAATGCGTTGAGCTAAATATCTGAACATTTAACTTTTATCTATTTTTTTGCCTTTTTGATTTTGTATGCTCTTTAATTGTTTTTCTTGGTTCTTTTGGCATATCAAAATCAAATAAGTTAATAGTCTGTGCTGATACTATCCTCTCTGCCATCTTGCTTGTCTCTGTTCCGGTTCCATTCCGTAGTTTCTTCACGCGTTCAATCGTTGCATCTGTCAGCATAATTCCTGAATTCTGTGCTCTTGATAATAATTTTAATCCTATTTTTAGTATTCCTTCCTGTTCTTTTTTATCTTCCATCTCATTTGCTTTGTTTAAAAACATCGTTCCTGTTATCGCTATCAAAGAATTCCAGTTTTGTGTCATTGAAAACCCGTCAAACATCTGTAAAATTTCTTTTTCTGTTTTTGTTTCCAGTCCATTCAGTATCTTAAAAATCACTATGCTGATATCAGCGAGTTTGATTAATTCCGGATATTTTGTATCCCTTAATTTTTCTAAAGCGTTATTCCTAACATCTAATCTTTGATCGCGGCATGCGAGTAAATATTCTGTTTGTATTTGTGTATTATTCATAAATAATCACC
Source organism: Microcaldota archaeon (assembly GCA_018813505.1). Lineage (GTDB taxonomy): Archaea > Micrarchaeota > Micrarchaeia > Anstonellales > Bilamarchaeaceae > Bilamarchaeum. The sequence goes on along the minus strand of JAHJBM010000073.1, from coordinate 20,587 downwards.
CATTATTAGTTAGTACGTATCCTCAATACACTTCCTACCGGGAATCTCCTTACACCGCCTATTGGTGCAACATGCAATCCATGCTGCATTATTATTTCTCCCTGCCTATCAAAGAATCCAGTCATATTGCTGTCCAAATATGCAAATGGTGCCCTGAATGCAAATGTGCTATATCCTCTATTCATTGGTCTTCCATTTGCATCTCTTACCTCATATACCCCAGATCCAGGAATCCGTACCTCAATACCTAATGGTTCATATCTCTGTCTTAATGCGCTTAATACTGCATCATCTACTTCTTGAGATAGGCCTGGAATCTGATGTCGTGGCTGGACAAGCAATATCGGTTGCCCATCATCTCCTCTTACCATTGTAATCCATCTTCTGTATGTGGCATCTCCTGATCCGGGTGGGCCAATAACTATTTGGCGCATCCATGGTTGCATTACTGATCCGACTATGCCTCCGACTACCGGGTGGGTATTTCTTGGGCTTTGGCAGGCAGTGTCCCCTCTAACTACTCCTGAAAAGAATGCAGCATCAAAACTTCCTGTTTCATGTACATCATAAGTTTCCCCATTTGCATGTACACCATATGTTTCATCTGTACTCCATCTTTGGAATAATGCATCTCCATCCAGTCCTGCCCTAGTTGCGAACTGAGTGAGTTCTTCTCTGAATTCTCTATATCTGAATTCACTGTATCTACCTTCCATATGTGCTCTGAATGCATCATCCAGCATCGATCTTGCAGTTGTAAATGCATCTGGATTGCCAGTATAATCATGGTAGTTTGATGCATGTATTGCTAGCAACTCCAGGATTCTTCTGTATGAGACGAATTCTGCCACCAGGTCTAGGTTTTCTGCTGCCCATTCAGGAGGTATGTTTAATTCCGGTGCTAATTCTGCATATCCCCTGCCAATAGCTACCATGAAATCAGATGTTTCAACTTGCCCTGCCAAATCGCGTGTTATATCTACCATTGTTACTATATCTATTCTTCGATCTTCAGCAGAACTATAAAGTGTATTCAAATGCCTCATCCTATCATTAACAAAGGATAATCTTGCACCATCAATATTTTCTGAAATGCCCTGCTGGTTCCGTTGATTTCGGTCCAATCCCAGATATTCTAATTGTTCTCTTACTAGTCCCAGCCATGCCCGTCTCATTGTCCTAATTGCTTCTTGTCTTTGTAATGGCAATTGTTGTTCAGGTTCGGTTTGTGCCTGCCTAAGGTTCATAAGGAATCTAGTAAATTCCTCAAAACTTGGTCCGTTGCTTAATTGTCTCCTTACTATGCTATTATCTAGATTTGATAGCAGACGTCCTGCATCACCACCTTGGGCTAATATCATTTCTGCCAATATTGGAAGCCTCTTTAATCTGGATGGCGGCATTCTTCCTCTTCCTGTTAATTCTATCTGTCCTTCATTGTTTCTTCCTCTTTGGTTAGTCTCTGTAAGCCTTGATAATGACTCAGGTGATAAATCAAATCTTGTAACTGCCTCCAAATATTGCATTCTATTGTGCGGTTCCAGTCTGCTGAGGTCTTCAAGTATAAGTGTAATTGTTGCGTCTATTGCTTCGGCATGCGTATTTCTAGGCATTCCCATTACCAGACGTTGGAGGTGCACTACTGTTTGGTGTAATGTAGTTGGACTTGCAATCGTATACAAATCCAATAGTCCGGTTCCGGTTGGGTTTGTTATTATATTGTTTGGATTCACTCCTCTTGCATATAATGTTGCAATCATATCTACCATTTGTATTACTGCAAGTCTTTGATTATTGTCGATATCCGTTGGTATTCTTGTTGATACGTCTATTATTGTTCTTGTATATGCTTCTATTGTTTCAGTCAACATATCTCCAGAAGTTTCTCTTATTATCGTTCCAAGACCTGTCAGTAATGCATCCCTAATATGATCTGCATTAGAACCTGAGCATCTGCCAAGCACATTTCTGACTAGCAAAACCCCAAATATCATATCGTCTATATTTGGACTGGTTCTTCCATGTTCATTTGCTCTTCGCATTGCAGCACCATATATTGTACCTGAAAGTCTATCGTTCAGTCCTCCATGTTGTTCGCTGTATTGTAATATTGATTCTGCAGATCCTCTTGCCCAAGAAATAACATCTTCGATATTTCCTTGTTCTCCAGCATTTGCCCTGGCTAAATCTTCTACACTCCAAGTCTGCGTGACTTGTTCCTCATGTGCTTGTCTTTGAGGTACATCTGGGGTATGTTCTTGGGGCACAGCCTCTTGCCTTCCTGCGGCTTCTATTTGTGTTCTATAATATTCCCCTATTTGTTCTGGAGTTTCATTTCCTTGTCTTTGCATTTGTCTAACCAAAACAGTTTCTCTGTTCTCTCCAGTTCCTCTATTGAAAGCTATCCAAATCTCTCCGTCTATTCTATATGCTCCGCCAAAATTATACTCTCTTGGCAGGTTAAGATCACGTACTTCTGTTCCAAGAACATTTTGCGGGCTCCCATCTCTTCCCCCAACTCTCTCTGCCCCTTCTGGAATATTATGTCTCCATAATTCTTGACCTTCTGTGTGTGCTTCTGGTTCTCTTAATTGCGATAATAGTTGTTGTTCATAGTACTCCCGTAATTGATCGGGGGACATTTCGGCATATCCTTCCGGTGCAGGTATGTCTATTTCACGATCTCCGATTCGGAATCTTACGACTCTTTCATTTCCTCTATCAAATGCCCCGTCATATTTTAGATCTCTTGGACCAAGTCCTTCTACTTGTCCTGTAATTGATTGTAGGAAATCTCTTACCTGCGTTCCCAATATTTGTTGTGGGTTTGCTCTTACTTTTTGTTCTGCTACTAGTTGAGGCTCAGGTGTTCTGTGTCCAGTTTCGGGTTCTGCGTTTGGAGTTTCGTGTCCTGAGTCTTGCGGTGTTTCTGCATGCTGTGGTGTAGCAGCCTGCGGTTCATGAGTTTCGGGTTCTGCGTTTGGAGTTTCGTGTCCTGAGTCTTGCGGTTCAGAGGTTTCCGGTGTTCTGTGTCCGGTTTCATCTATTCCTCTTACTCTTCTCAATGCAATTGCAAGTTGTTCTCTTCTATCTACTACTCCTCTTCTATTCGGTGCACTTGCTGCTGCAAAATCAACATCTGAACTCAATGCTTCTGCATCTGCTCTCATATCTTCAGTAATACTTCCTGGCTCTACCCTTCCATTAATCAAATCTTCAGCATATGATGCGATTGCAACTGCACGATTATATTCTTCGACTGAATATGTTTGCGGTGCCTCTCCTCTCCTACCAGCGAATCTTATTGTTTCTCCACCACGTGTTATGCTTCTACCACCTAACGATCTGAAGTCCATTTCCCTTTGCGATTGTGGTGCACTTTCTGCACGTTCGGCATCTCCACTCAAAATTCTGTTATGAGTTTCAAGCATTTGTGCATATCTTATCGCAAGTCCTATTGCCCTTTGCATGTCTCCCTGTTCCAAAGCACGGATATATTCAGGATCTGATGCAAGTCGTTGTGCAAAGTCTCTTTCCGTTGCTGTTGCATCTCTTCCAAGTCTTCCATCTGCAAGTGCCATCAGATCTCTTACAGTGCCCATGTTTATTCTTGATGAAACAGCATCTGGTGCATGCGCTTCATCCCTTGCGGCAAGTATACTTCTTGCTTGTTCTATTGCTTCAAGTGTTGCTGGTGGGTGAGTTCCTTCTTGTTGATTTCCTGCAGCTTGTCTCACGGCATTTACCGCATCACGATATGCTTCAGGAATTTCTACATCATTGCGCATTGCAAGTTCGAATATATATCTTGCATATCTTGTGATATCCGGACCATGACCTGTAAGTTGTGAAAGTGCAACGTCAAGTGGTGCAAAATCTACTGGATGTTGTACAGCTGCTGGGGGTTGGGTTTCAGGTGTTCTGTGTCCAGTTTCGGGTTCTGCGTTTGGAGTTTCGTGTCCTGCAATTTGTGGTTCTGCATGTTGTGCATGGGGTCCGGTTTCTTGCGGAGTTGGCGCATTTCTTCTTTGCATATGTGCAACGTATTCTTGCATAATTTGTCGTGATGTTGTAGATCGTTGTTCATTGAATGCCGTTTCTGACATGCGATAAAGTCTTCCAAATGCACGGAGCTCGGAAGTAGTAAGTGTTATGAATATTTCCTGGAGTTCTTGCAATGCCTGAGCACGTACGTTCTCATCTCCATTTATGATTCTATGTGCTAAAATTGTTAGCGTCCAAAGTTGTTGTGGGGCAACGTCTTCGCCTTCTCCTGTATCAAGATCGCGACCAAGCATCCTTGCAGTTGCAAGAACTTCGCCTTCATCATTACAACTGCTTATTAGTACTGCCAATGCAACTGTTGATTCTTCTGCACGCAATCCAGGTTCTCCCTGTTGTTGCATATGTGCCTCTGAATCACGAGCCCATTGTTGTTGTGCTTCATCCGGAGAATTTCTAGCTTCTGCGACGTCATACACATATCTTCCACTGCCTTCAAGATCTGCTGCACTGTGCGGTGTAGCTTCAACTGTTCTTTGATAAATATGGTCAAGTCTTCTCTGTACTTCTGGTGTTAATCTTGGACCATTATCAGTTGTCACCGCCATTATCGCATCTTCAAATAGCATGCCATTTTGTTGTAATTCATCAAGTGCAAGTATCCTGTATCTAAGTAATCTATTATTTCCTGAATATTGATTTAATGCATCTAGTTTTGTTTGATCATGGCTTGCAGTTGTATAGTCCATATATCGCATCGTCAATACTTCTGTCTCAAGATGTTGGGCAAGTGCATCTCCTCTAAGTTCTGCAGGTACTCTTAGTTCGGCTTGTTCACCGCCGCTATTTACTAGATATATACGATATGTTCTACCTTGAGCATCAGTAACAATATCTTCAGTAACACGTATTCCATTGTCTCTTAAGAATCCTGGTCGCAATGCAAGCCTATCTGCTGCTGATTGCGGTTCTGGATCAAGTTCCAATGCTGCATTTTGGTCAAACGTTTCTGCTGGCGGTCTTGCTTCTCTTGGTTCTGGACGTAGTGGAATTACATGTGCTGGTTCATTTTCTACTACTGGTGTTTCTGGTTGTCTTCCTCTTCTTGCAGGTGTTCTGGCATGGGCTTCATGATCTGCGGTTTGGGGTTGTGCAACTCGCGGGGGTTCTTGTGCATTTGCTGTTCTGTCATTACCATACGTTCTTACAAGTTCATCAGCAGATCCAGGTGCCTGTTCTCTCATAAGTCTCATCATTCTTCCAAAAGCAAGCATATCTGCTGCTCCAAAAAATCTTCTGGCAGATACGAGTTCATTCCCATAGCTTGCAGGTGTTCTGCCTGCTGTACCAACAACTGATCCAAAAACCAATCTGGCAATATTGGCTGTTTGTTCTTCTGTTAGCGGGATCATTGCATTACCATCTATTACTTCTGCCATTTGTGCTATCATTCTTGCCCGTGTTTCAGGAGCCAGGCTACCAATATCTATTGCACCAGATGTCAGAAAATATACTGCATCCCTCATCAATTGTCCACGTTGGCTTTGTTGTGCCATTTCTCTTAAATTTAGAATCGCTATTCCTGTTCTGCTACCACTGAGCATTGCATCTACCAGTTCTTGCATTTCACTTGCTGTTGCATTTGTTTGTTCCGGTTGCCTTACTGCTCTTGGTGGTTCTGGTGTTCTTGATCTAGCATCCTGCGGTGCATGAGATTGTGGTTCTGATCCTCCGCGTCCTGCGGATGCATTTGGACGCCTTTCTCCGAATCCTGCTATTGGAATTACTCTCGCTGGTGTATCACCTTGCGCTCTAACTAGTTGCGGGCGTCCGGTTTCCGGTGTTCTGTTTCCTGGTTCAGCGTTTTGATTTTGTGGCTGATCAGGTCTTATCACTGTTCCGACTACATCATCAGTTCCTGTTGCTTGCATTTGTACTGGTTGGTCATTTGCTTCTGCTTCAGATCCTGCTGCACGCATCGCTTCTATCACCATTCCACGTGCAGTTTCTATTACCGGAGCTCCGCGTCTGCGATTGGTACGATAATCATTGAATGTTCTTCTGTCTGCTCTTGCATTTATTACAAACATTTGTTGTCTGTCATTTGATGTCCTGTTTGTTTCCTGTCTTGGATCAGGCCCTGTAAGATGTCTTACTGCTCTTTGCAATTCTGGTGGCAGAGCATTGAACTGTGCTTCCACTTCTGAGTTTGTTTCTGTTCCATACTCGTGTCTTACAAGTGCCCGTGCGAAATTTGCGAGTCCTGATCGTTCATTCAATTCAAGATCTTGTGCAAGTGCCATTCCTGTTCTTCCACTTGTTTCGGCATGCGCAGTTGCCTCTCCTGGTCTTACCTCTTCAGGTCTAGCTCCTTGTCTAAAGCCTGCAACTGTTTCTTGCAGTTCACCATTTCTAATATCTGCAGCAACTCTCATTGCAGCCTGTTCCTCAGTTATGTTCAGCCGTTCCATATACATTCTCAATGCAAATACATTGTCATTATTTGCACCTGCCCTGGCCTCACTTATTATGCCTCTTGCCACCTGTACATCTTCAACTACCTGTGCTGCCAAAGTAAGCTCACTAATTTCTACACCGTCATCGGTTTCTCCATCTTCTAGTTCTCTTCTGTGCTCTGATATTAGTTCTTCAAGTCTTCTTGCTTCAGGAGAGAAGTTTTGATCCCCCTGCCTGCCTCTGTCATATTCTGCAAGTACTTCTTCAGCAGTGCGTTGGGCTAATTGAGGTCTCTCTGATCTTCTTTGTGGTGCTGAAGGTTCACGTATTATTAGTCTTCCATCTACATCACGTCTTCCTGCCAGTATTTCTTCTGCTATGTGTCTTGCTGCTTGTGAACGTGTTACAGGAGTACCAGAACGTTCTTGTTGTAGCATGTAATCTGCCATGGCTCTTGCCAATGGGGTTTCAGCATTGATTATTCTTAGTCCACCTGAATCTCCTCTTCTGGCCATTGCCTGTGAATCAAATGAATTTGCATATTGATCCATTATCCTTCTTGCTAATGCTCTTGCTAGTGGTTGCTGAGCTTCTGATCCAGGTTCTGTTTCTGGTCCTGGAACTTCTTGTTCTGGCCTTCCTGTTCTTGCGTATGCATTTTGTGATTCAGGGGATTGGGGTCTTGCCGGTCTTGGGGTTCCTGTTTCCGGCTGTGGGGTTCTGGTTTCGGGTTGTATTCTTTCCATCGGTTCTCCAGATAGTAATGCAAGTGCACCATTCATATCAACCGGTTGTTGACCATAAATATGATACAATATCATTTCTTCTTCCAGTGAAAGCGATCTTCCAAGTCTAAGTTCAACACTAATAAGTACATTTTGTTCTGCTTCTATTTGTTCTGGTGTCTGATTTGCCCTTCTTTCGTTTCTCATTCTCACTGCTTCTTCTGCCTGCGCAACATGTGTGCCATGGGTCATTTCAGTTACTGATTCTCCAAAAACTACTGCCATTCCAAGTCTTGCGGTGCGTGCGCCAAAACTTCTGCCATACATTAGGTGGGGATTTTCGAACATGACTCTGCTGGCACCCATTTGCATGAATGGTTGCAACATGTTGAAGAGTGTCATACTATAATCAAATACGCCTGCTTCTGGATTGCGACCGTGTTGTGCAAGTTCAAGTCCTCCTGTAACAACACCTCCTGCCATCATGCCCATTCCGGTATATCTTGTGAGTGCACTTAACGTGCGGAGGCCTTGTGTGAGTGCCACTTCCTCTGCCGAGAATTGCATGAGGACTCCTGATAGTCCTCCAACTACAAATCCAACTCCTGCCATTGCTATGCCACTTATTGCAAGTGTCTGCTCCAGTGTTGTCATTTGCTCGTATCCGCCTGACATTCTTGATTGTTCTTCCAATCCTCTTATGGCCTCTTCAAGAAAAAGTGCGCCTGCAGGCATTCCAAGTCCAGTAGCACAAAGAATACTTCCTAGTGCCAGCATGCCAGCTGCCCTTACCTGTCCAACTACAAGTTCATCTTCTCTTCCATGTTCTATATCAAGTTCTACGCCGTGAGCGGCCAATGTAAATTGACGTCCTAGTCCTGTACTTCTTTCTTCAAGTTCAGCTCTTCTTTCATCTGTTTCAATTGGAATTTCTGTTCTTCCTTCAGCTTCCCTGATAATCGTATCCACTATGTTTTGTGCGTTTTGTACAAGTCCACTAACCTCTCGTATTGCACTATCCCTTTCATCTCGGCTTCCGGTTCCAGTGAGCAAGGAACCTATTTGACTGTATTCTGCTCTTGCAAATGATACTGCACCTGCTGCATCTTGTAATAGCCTATGCTCTCCCCTTGTCAAAACCAATCTTCCCCAACGTTGTGATTCGGGTATTGTTCTATCATATCCTGGTGATCTTCTATATCCAAGTCCTGCAAAAGTAGCATTCAAATCAAGTTGTGTAAGTTCTTCTACTTCGTTTCTGGGGTATAATCCTACACTAGCTCCCTGCGCTCTGCTTTGCAATGCTGTGAGGGATCTTCTTGTTGCACGTTCCCACAAATCCGGAATGCGTGCTGCTGCTGGAGTGAATCGTATATTTACCTCTTCATACGCACCACTTATACGTCTCCTAACCCGTAATGGGCCCCCATCAGCTCCTTCTATTCTTGCAAGATGTACGTATCTGCCTTCTGCAATCGCTCTTGGTATCTCACCTGGACTGCGGCTTGCAGTAACTGCAAGTGAAAGAAAATCTCCTGCATTGCTTCTGAGATTATTTACTGTGTGTGGTCTTGCTCCACTGCGGTGTTGCTCATCTGCCTGGTCTAACAATTCAACTGCGCGTTCGCCTGCACTTATAGAAAGATTCCATCCAACTGCATGATCCTGATATTGCAATACTCCTAGTCCATGTTCCGCTTCGGCTACAAGTCCCATTTCTGTTCCTTCTGTCATTTCTCCATTTCGTCTAAGGACAGCAGCTGCGCTTCGCAAAGTATCTGGGTGTTCTGAAAGATATCCCATAATTCTTTGATCTCTTTCTGCGGGTGTCAGGGTTTCATCTTCCGCATATCTTCGAAGTGCTCTTAGATCTCTACTAAGTGTGCTGGGCCTTGGAACCATACGATTTCTTGAAGTGCCTCTTGATTCTCCAAGTTCTTCAAGTGCGCTTACAAGGTCCAATGCTGTGTCGCTATTTGGGATGTCCTCAGTAGTATCTACTGCATCACGGGCTGCTCGCAGATCTCTTGCCCGTCCACGTGCAAGTCCTGCCTCCATTCTTGCATCTGCCTCAAGACCTGGCAATACGCCGGTAGTTTCAAGTAGTTGTGCGTTTGCTTCCTGTGCTTCTGCTCTATTATTGTCTGCTGGTCTTCCTGATGCACGTGCTTCTTCAGCAACATCTCCACTTGCCTGAGCTCTTCGCTGCGCAAGATAACCTGCATAACCGGATGCACTTGCGCTCGCTTCTTCATCAATACTATCCTCTACCCTTGCCTGATTCTCCAGTCTTTGTTGACGTGCGCCAACTGTTGCTTCGCGATTTACTTTTCTAAGTACTTCTCCAGCACCATCAAGATTGCCATCTGCTATTGCTTGTCTTCCTGCGCGTAAACTTGCAAGCATATCAAAAGTTCTGAAGTAAGCCATTCCATGTTCTGATTCTTCATCGGTTGCGCCCGGAACTAAACCAGTATGTAACATTGCAACATATGCCTGCTGCCTATAATTTTGCATGTATGACCTCGCACTATTCATTCCACGTACTGCGCCGTCTAATCGTTCTGCGCGTGCAAGCCTTCTGGCTTCATCAATTTGCCTTTGTACTTGGCGTCCATTATATGCTGCTTCTACCTGTGGTGCAACATAATCATTTTCGTCCTCGGGCATCTCGCTCGCTCTTCTTGGGATTTCGATTCCCTGAAATTCGGTTACATTTGCCTGGTTCTGACCTTCTACGCTTTCTGCATCAGCAAGAACTCTTCTTACTGCCCGTTGCACTCCAAGTTGTTGTTGCAGTCTTCCATTTCCCATTCGGTAATCATTGTTTGCGGCTCTTCTTTGAGATTCAAAATATGCGCGATCTCCTTCACCTATTGGGGTGTCAAGATCACGTTCGCTAAGTTCTCTTCCTGCTTGCAAATACAATTCCGCAGCTCGATCAAAAGAATCCCGTGCATCTTCAATTCTTCGCATTCCTCTTCCTGCTCTACTACGAACAGAAACCACGCTTCTATGTACTCCAAGTGTACTATCACGCAAGCCTTCTGCTTGCATCATGAGCATCGATCCACGTGCTTCAAGATCACCTGCTTGCTGAAGTATTATTGCCCTTTCAGTTTGATCTTCTGTGCTTCTTGCTTGGTCTCTGAGTTCAGTTGCCCTAAGCATGAATTCTGTTCCCTGTGCAAAGAATCTGCGCGCACTTTCAAGTCTTGCCTGTGTAAGTTCAAGATTTACTGCCCTAACCTGCCCATCAAGCCTTGCAACTTCTTGCGAATCTCCATCTGTTCTTGCACGTCTACGTTGCGCTTCAGCACGCGCCCGCACACCATCATATCCACTCTCCATTCTGCTGGTTGGAGTTATGCTTGCCGATCTATTGAATTGGGTTTGCATAAATCTTGTTCTAAGACTTGTTAATGACAATTCCAAATTCTGGAGTACTGTCTGTGTCTGTTCTGGAGTTTCTGCACCTAAAATTTCTGGCAACAATCTGCGTTGTCCGTTTGGACCTGCAAGTCCTGCCTGCAATTCAGCAAGTGATGGTATTCCTTGGCCTGGATTTGTGGTTCTGTGTTCCGTGTCTCCAGTTTCAGGTTCCTGATTACCTGATGCTGATGGTGGGGTGCCTGTTTCCAGTGCGAGTATATCACGAACAACTGGATCATCAGCTGCTCCTTCACTACTTGCCACGGCCGCATCTGCATAAAGTCTTACGAGCGGTCCGAGTGCCATTACACTTCCCATGTCGCGCTCCCAATGAGCTTCAATATACAAATCAGAGTATGCAGTGTATGTTTCTCTGAGTTGATCATCAGTAATTCTTCTTTGCATCAAAGCGCGATCAAGATATGCGCGTGCAAGACTGTTTGAAAGATCTGCTCTTGGCTGTTCCGGTCTTTCGCGTTCTTCCTCTTGAGGTTCCGCGGCTTGTTCTCCTCCAACTATTACTGTTGGATCGCGCAACACTGGACCTTCCGCATTTTCCGCTTCTGCTGTGCCTGGCAGTGTTGATACCCTACCCATACTTACCATGCCGGTAGGTGCTTCCATTACTCTTTCTGCAAGTCGTAATATTCCTGTTCTGTCTTCTGCACTTCTGCTAAGTGCATATGCCCGTGCAAGGGCTATCAATGCCCTTCCTCGTCTGACATTGCCTTCATTAAGTTCGTGCATTGCACGGCCATACAAATCAATTACTGTATTTCTAACTTGTCTGCTAGTTCCCCTTATCGCATCTCCAAGATTTACGAAATCTGCCGTGCTTTCATATTCCACTCTTCTTTCTTCAGGGTCTCTGCTTGTTGCAAATGCTTCGCGTATCTGACCTTCATCGCCAAATATTAATGCAAGTTGTGCGTTTGCTCCTCTCATACGATCATAGCTTATTTCATTTCCCTCGCCAATATCTGCCAATAGACTGTCAAGCGATTGAAGTGCATCATTGTAAACTCTGCGAAGTGCTCTGTCAGTTCCTGCACGTTGTCTTAATCTAAGAAGTTGCTGTCTTCTTTGTAGTAATAATATATACTCATTTCCTTGCTGTGCGAGTGTTTCGATATCCTGTGCTTGATTTGGTGTTATTGTTGGTTCTTGGTTATCTGTTCCATGTTCTGGGGGTTCTGTTCTGGATGCTGGTTGTGGGGTATCGGTTGCGGGTTGTTGGTGTTCGGTTCCCGGTTGTCCATTGCCAGTTGCAACAAGGCGTGATGACATGGCTTCAATGCTACCACGCACGTTCGTATTTGCATGTGCATATTGTCTTCCAAGTTCTGCTTGCATTGTTGCAAGTACTGCCGGTAAATTTGAATTAAGTAATGTCAGTCCACGCCTCATTATTCTTAATGTCCCTTCTCTTACTTCAGCATTCCCTGCACCAGAAAGCGTTCGTTCCTGCAATCTTATTTCATCAGCAATACGCAATGCTGCGGTGGCTCTAACAAGATCAGCTATTGTTATTTCATGATCCAGCCCTTCTACAATATCTGCAAGTTGTTGCTGTGCTTGTTCATCCCGAATCCGTCCTGGGCCAGTGGTTCGTTGTGCAAGTTGTTCTGAATAATAATCTGAAAGGTATGAAAGAACTTCTGATGATTGAAGTCTTCCTTCTACAAGTCCCTGGCTTTGTTCAAGAAGGTGCACTCTAAGTTCTCTGCCTTGTTCTCCGTGTGCTTCATTATACTGTGTTGCTATGAAAAGTTGGAGTTGCGCTTGTTCCAAATTGCCGTCAAGAAGAGCCTGCATTCCGCGGCCACACACTGCTTCAAGTCCTGCAACCTGTGCACCGGTTCTTCCATTCAATAATCGTAATCTCAAATAATCAAGATAATCTATTTGCATGTCAATTTGTCTTAACTCTTCATCAAGTGTTCTGCCTTCTGTTTCTACATGCGGGTCATCAGATAATAGCCGTTCTCTAAATCTTTCCAATCTACCTCTGAATTCTTCCAATGCTCTTCTAAGTCCTGGGTCAGTTACTCCATCACTCATTTCAAGATAGCGGTCTTCATATTGCTGCAATTGTGCTGCTGCCAATGCCCTTGCATTTGATTCTGCTCCTTCTAACTCATGTTCTATTGCATCAAGTCCTTGGGTTACTCTCTCTTCTGTTTCTGCATTGAACTCAATGCCTTGTGTTGCAGCGCTGCCTCCGTCTATTATAAGTTGTCCGAGCGTTCGACCCATTTCACCATACAACTCGCCCTGAAATAACTGTGCATTGTTTGCATACATTTGTGCTGCACGTAAAACTAGGTTTGCTCTTGATCTATGCAATGTCGTTTCGGCATCGGTTTGTCCTTCAAATATTACATCCCTGAACGATGCGAGTAGTCCATCTCTTATTTCATTGATCTGTCCTGTGTTTTGTGATCCTGAATCCAAAAGTCTTGCATCAAGTTCTCTTATTCTTGCAAGGCCTTCTATTCCAATAACAACTAGTTCTGCAAGTCTTCCTGCTGTTTGCATGTCTCCGCTTTCTCTTGCTTGTACCGCTCTTTGAACAAGTTCTTCAATCAGTTCAATCTCATCTTCATACCTATCTCTTTGTTCAGCAGGAATTATTCTTTCAAGTTCTCGTTCTAATACTTCGTGGTCAATAGTATCTGGTCCAAGTAACATTTCCTGAAGTTCTCTTGCATATCCGAGTGCTTCTGCAACTGCCTCATCGGCTTGTCTTTCAGCTTGTTCAAGTGCAGATCCTGATTCTTGCTGTGGGGTGATTCTCCTTGGTATTGTGCCAGAATATCCCAACAATTCGCTTAGTTGTCGTTCTGCATCGGCTTGATTCTCAGGAGTAGGGGTGCGTTGCTGATCAGGTTGTTCTGGTCTTTGGTGTACCATAAGCTAGTCGATGCCTCCAGTATATGGTATCCGGTTTCGTGTTTCCAGTTTTAGGGTTTCTGTTTTGGGTTTCCAGTTTCCGACAAAACGATGTGTTTGTTTTGTGGACCACAAATCTGTATGTTGGTTTATCGGTCGTGTTTTGTTGGTCATACCGTCACCTTATGTAAGTATAACAGATATCAACAAAACTTTCAAGTCGTTTTGCCCGTGTTTCAAAATCTTCCTTATCTGATTTGACTACTTCCCGTTTCCATCTCATCAGTTCATCATGGATTTTTTTATATCTCATAAATTTTTGTGTGTGTTCTTCTGGTTTTTGTTTTTCCACATTCCATGTTGCAAGTGTATTTTCAAGAATCATAATCGTTTTATCGACCTTGTCCAGAGTTTCTTTTTCAACATCATCTATGTTGTTTTTGGTCAAACTCATTTTTGTTCCTGGCATCTTGCGGGATGTTGGTTGCGTAGAATTAGCTTTTGATTTGACTGTTCCTTTTGTCTTCTCTTTTTTCGTTTTTATATTTTTTGCACTATCCATACTTCGCATTGAGGTATTTTTTTTGCCTTTCTTAGATCTTTTCGGCATGAGAAAACTCTTCTTGGGATATTTATAAATTTATGTATTTTTAAACATACTATGACATCATTTTCTATATATCTGCAGTATCTTGAAACCCTCTTTAGAAAAAGAAAATTTTATTTTTGTTTTCTGCGATTATTTATTAGTCTTTTGTATATCCCAACAGTTTTTTTGACGCTGTTCTCCAACGTGTACCTTTTTGCTACCTGCACTGCATTTTTCCCAAGCCGCTCGCAGAGTTTTTTGTTTTTCAGCAACCTGTCCATAGCATCTGCAAGTCCAAGTTCATCGCCTGGCTCGATAAGAATTCCATTTTTGTTATCATTTATCAGTTCCTTTGCTCCGAATTTTCTTGCACCTATCAATGGCAGGCCCATGTGCATCGCTTCAACAAAAGTAAGTCCAAATGTTTCTGTGTCTGATGCAGATACAAATATGTCTGCACATGCATATGCTGTTCCAATATCTTTTTTGTCTATAAATCCTGTAAATACACAATTAATTTCAAGTTCTGCTGCTATTTTTTTAAGTCTTTCAAGGTAAGGACCACCACCAACTATAAGGAGCAGTCTGTCGGTTTTGTCAATTCTTTTGAATGCGTGCAATAACATATCTAATTTTTTTTCAAAGCTTATTCTTCCAAGATATATTATTGTTTTTTTGTTTTTTGGAATATTATATTTTTTCATGAATCTTGCTTTTTGGGTTTCATTTGTTTTTATTTTTCCAAGATCCACACCATTCGGCAGATACTCGACATTTTTTAGTCCATATGATTCAAGTTCTTCTACTAGTTCATTTGTTGGTGCAGTTACAATATCTGCTCGTTTGAAAACATGTTTTATGAGTTTTTTCACTGTCATAACGCCCATCCCGCTCACAAACCCGGGGATCTTCCCATTGAGCAGATGCGGGAGATAATCTGGAAAATGGGTGTGGTACGTTACGATTATTGGCAGTTTTTTTCTTTTTGATGATATCACCCCTTGCAGGCCAAGAACAACTGGAGCGTGTACATGTACTATGTCTGGGTTTTCCTTTGCCAGCATATTGCTTATCCTTTTGTAATTAAGGGAAGCTATGCGGTATCCATGATAAAACGGAAAAGGAGCGGAAGGTATCCACTGTATTGTGAAATTTTCAGAAACCTTCTCTGTTCTTTGCGGGCCTTCGCCTGGTGCAAAAAGTACGATTTCATTTTTCCTACTCAACAATCCAAGTGAATCAGACAGATAGCAGACAACCCCATTCATCTGCGGAGTATACGTGTCAGTAAAAACTGCTATCTTCATCATCCATCACCCTTCAAATCAATCTTAATTTTACTCTCCGTGTAAAATGTCATATTCTTCTATCCAGTTTAACAAATCTCCCACGTCTGTGCTGTTATTGGTTACGTTGTTTGTCTGGTTTCCTCCGGTTGTATCTACGGGTACAACTGGTGTGGATATCTGGTTGCAGAAATCAACCTTTGTCATGTTTTGTATGCTTTCACAGTATGTGTTGTTTTTGTATGCACCTGCAAGTTCTGTATAACAATCATCTTTGAAAGATTGGTCGTTTATTGCAGTGCATATTTCCTCATCCTTTGTCAATGGTACAATTGATACTAGGCACCTATCTCTCATACTGCCAGCATATTCGCATAAATCAGTTCTATGGGTATTGAGCGCAATTTTTTGTATGCAAATATCCAGCTCATTACCGCTCTTTGTTGTATAACACGCAGCCATTTTCTGGTGTTGTTCTCTTTCAGCATAAAAACTATCAACAGCATCATTGGTCATATTCTCAGGGGCAATTATGGTATATGTTCCGTCAGTTTGAAGCGATATCAGTTCAGATGTTGATGCGTGTACCCTTCCTTCAAATTCATATGTGAGCGTGCTTTGGTAGAGATGTCCAGTATTGTCATCAACGCACATAGTCATTGCAAACAATTTTGGTGAATTTGATCCAATACCAAATCTCGCTGCTTCTGCAAGACTTATATTATTGTAATCTAGTGTATATTCAATCTGTTTGCATGGGCTTCCATCCACTGTTTTTTCTTCAATGGTTGGTTGTAGCAATAAATATCCATGTCCGATCAGGTAATTTACGTTATTTGAGTTTTTTGTTATCTGATCATCGCTGAAAAACTTAACCTGTATGGAATTCAGATAGTTGTTCATTCTCGTGTCTGTTCTAACAGATGAACATTTCTCTTCTGCCGAATATTTGATACAAAATATGGTCTCATTCTCAAGGAAATATATCTTTTTTGTTGAAAGCGGATTTTTTACTTCTACCATACTACCATTACCGTTTTTAACGAGCATATATCTTGTTTCATACCCGTCGGATACCTCTTTGTATGAGTAGGTATAGTTTGCAAAACCCGTTCCAAATTCTACTCCCTTCATAAGTATTGAGTTAACTTCATCCAAATCTGTTGTGTTGTCTGCTACTGGTCTTGTGTAATTGCCCCAAGTAAAATAAATTGCAAGTGCAACAAGGAGAACAGTAACTGCAACTAATATCTTTTGCTGGTAATCCATCTAAACACCGTTGATGTCTATCTAATGGTAATAATTTTAAACATTGTTTTTATTTTTGTTACTATAGTAAATGATTAAATAGTATGGTTAGTATGTATTACTATCATATTATACTGGTGATATTAATGGGATTTTTGGATTTCTTAAAAGGAAGTGGGAAAGATGATAAATCATCTTCGGTGCAGGGCATGCCTGTAGATAAAAAATTCGTAAATCCGTTCAGTGTTTCTCTCTCGTTCTTGCCACTGAGGCTTTCGGCAAATAAAAAAAATTCAGTTAATCTTATCGTTAGGGTGAAAAATGTTTCTCCAGAGAGTCATCTTGTTTCAATCGATGCGCTTTTACCTCGTGAGGCAATGCTTGGTTTTGATGAGGCCTGCATAAACAAGGCTGTCGAGAAGAAAGGCGGCGAACTTTGTTCTGGTGAGAGTACTGATATTCAGGTTACGATCTGGGCAAATAATCAGTCAAAATTAGGTAATCACAAGATTGATGTTACTATATATTCTCATTACCGTGGATATGACAAAGTATTAAGCTATGTGAAGAAAAGCACGAGCTTGAGAGTTGTATAATTTTTTGGTCATTATTTTTTCATTCTTCGAAATTATTTTTCAATTCCTGAATAGAATTAGCAATCGTCATTCCTTTTTCTGTTAATCTTACTGTTCTCTTTTTTCCTTCTAATACGGTTGTGACTACTCCGCGTTGCTCAAGTTTTGCAATAAGCTTAGTAACATATACATATGTGGTTTTCGTAGTCTTTGCTATTTTTGAGAGGTACCAACTACTTTCGTTATCACGTAATGTTGTAATTATATCACATGGTTTCGGTCTTCCAAATAAAGAGAACATAATATTTGTTATATCCACAATAGTGTTTAAATGCAATGTTTTGTTGTTCAATTACCATATCTTCGATCTTTACCGTCGTTATCCGGCGATAGGTTTATAAAATGTCCAGAGGATATACCGTCGTACTTGAACAAATAACGTCATACGATCGGCTTTTTATCTATGCTGGTTGTATTACATGTCAAGTATATATGCTCTCGTTGAGAGGGTAATTTTTGGAGGCTGACAACATGGGTCAAAAAATAGGAAGCGAAAAAATATCTCGTGAAGATGGATATCTATATTATGTCGGAAAGGATGGTTTTGTTTGGGCCGCACCTATGAAACACAATACAAAAGGTAAAAAGAAAAAAGTAGGTAAAGAAAAAGTCCAGAAAGAAAGTGGCTGGATGTATTACGTTGGCAAGGATGGAAGTGTCTACAAGGCAAAACTCAAGAATGCCTAACATTTCCAATTCTTTTTTAAACAAACCGTTACTTATTCTTCTTAATCTCTTTTATTTTTATTTATCTATATATGAGGTGGACAAATGCGAATAGTAATATCAGAACCAGCTAGCGGAAAAAGCTACCAAGTAGAGCTTCCTAAGGATAAAGAGGCTCTTATTGTAGGTAAACGGATGGGCGAAGAGCTTGATGGCAACCTTGTCGGTGCTGCAGGTTATATGCTCGAGCTTACGGGTGGGAGTGATACCAGCGGATTCCCGATGAAGGTTGAAGTGCATGGGTCTTCGAAAAAATCTATCCTTATGACTAAAGGTGTTGGATTCAATACCAAAAGGAAAGGTGAACGGAGACGAAAACACATTCGGGGAAACACTTATTCATCTGAGATAATGCAGGTCAATGTAAAGGTAAAACAGGCCGGACCAACCCCATTGGATCAGTTATTCCCGAAAGTAGAAAAAACGGAGAGTAAATAATGCAGGCTGATATGAATATAGGGATGCTTGGACACGTAGATCATGGCAAAACTACGCTTACAAGTACACTTACCGGAAAATGGACTGATACCCATAGTGAAGAGGTAAAGCGGGGAATTTCCATAAGGTTGGGTTATGCCGATGCATACATCTATCATTGTGAAAAATGTGATCTGTATTCATCTAAAGAAGAATGTGGCAAATGCGGTGGTAAGGTAAAACTTGTAAGAAAAATCTCAATCGTAGATGCACCTGGCCATGAGACTCTTATGACTACGGTAATTTCCGCAACCAGTATTCTTGATGGGGTTATGTTCCTTATTGCAGCAAATGAACCCTGTCCACAACCACAGACGTTAGAGCATCTTCTGGTTCTTAATTCTACTGGTATAAAAAATATTATAGTTGTGCAGACAAAAGTTGATCTTGTAACAAAAGAGAAGGCAATAGAAAACTACCATCAGATCAAGAAGTTCCTCAAAGGAAGTGCTGCTGAAAATGCACCTATCATACCAGTATCTGCAAATAACAACGTTAATATTCACGTGCTTTTGCAAGAAATCATCGATACTATGAAAGCTCCAAAATACGATGAAAAAGCACAGCTTCGTATGTATGTTTCACGTTCATTTGATGTGAATCGACCTGGCACTGACCTTAATGATCTTGTTGGTGGTGTTCTTGGCGGTTCAATCGTGCAAGGTGTATTGTCTGTTGGCGATAAGGTAGAACTTAGGCCTGGCATCGTCAGAAAAGAGGGTGCAAAATATATTCCTGTTTTATTTACTGTCAAAAGCCTTATGGAAGAAAAAGACAAGCTAGAGATTGCAAAATCTGGTGGTCTTGTTGCCATGGAAACCCTTCTAGATCCCTCTCTTGCAAAATCTGATGCTCTTGTTGGTTCAGTGGTTGGGAAGCCTGGGGAAGTTCCTGAACCTATAGATGTAATCAAAGTGAAATACGAATTGCTTGAGCGTGCAGATGTTAAAAGTATGCCATTAAGGGAAAACGAGCCAGTTGTTATCAATGTTCATACCTCGACAGGTGTTGGTCTTTTAGTAAAGCTTTCAAAAGGTGTAGCTACAATAAACCTCAAACGATCAACTGTCATATATCCAGACATGCATGTTGCCATATCTAGGCGCATGGGTCAGAGATGGAGATTATCTGCTTGGGGAAAAATAGTCTAGCTTTTTGTGTCTCGAGTCTAGGTGTTTATTTCTTTTCGTAAGTACTATTATTCAATCAAATCCTGAGACTGATAACCCAAAACCGATAAGTTTAACTTATGGTCATTCTTATCAATTTTATATTCATCGGCTGCTGGGGTCGCTTAGTCCGGTATGGCGGCAGGTTGCTAACCTGTTGTGCTCTGCACTCGGGAGTTCAAATCTCCCCCCCGGCGAAATTTTTTTTCAAAATTTCGACGTTCTGGAAACTTGTTTCCAGGCTCGGCGCTCTATTTTTTGGTTTAGGGTCTTGAGTTTCCGGTTTTGGGTTGTGTGTTCGAACTACTGCTCTGGGATATGTTCGGGGTTCGGTGATCTTTCCAAAAATATAGCGATCCAGAAAAGTTCCAAATTGTTGCTTCACGCAACAATTGGCATCTTGTTGCAATGCAACAAGCTTGTTGCGAAACTTTTCCGGTTCACAACTAGCAAACCGCCTCAGAAATAACCCCGTTCAGGAGTTGCATTACTTCTGTGGTTTGCTATAATTAGAAATTAAAAGAAAAATTAAGCTGCGTTTCTATCTATTCTTGTAATCTCTTGGTCTATTCTTAGTCGCAACTCTGGTGGTGCAATTTCCATTATTTCTACAAGTGCATCTTTAGCATTTGTTCTAAGTTCACTCATATCCAAAGGTTGTTTTCTATAAAGTCCAATTAGAACATTTATTGCTCTATTAACCTGTTGTTCAGTTTCTCCAGCAGCACTTTTCATTCTTTCTTCATGTTCATCTTTTGTTTCCCTTCCAAATATTTCTACTATTCCAGGGATACCTGTTCTTTTATCGGCAAGTAACCTTTGAATGCCATTAATGCATCTTTCTCTTGTCTGGATCCAAGTAGCTTTTTCAGCATCTCCGGTTAGCCCTACTAATTCTTCTGTTGCTCTTTCAAAATCAGCTGTTCTTTCATCTGCTTGTAATGCTTTT
>JAHJBM010000072.1 GCA_018813505.1 Microcaldota archaeon | reverse complement strand
GAGTTTGCAGTGAAAAGAATTGAAAGCTTGATAGCTTTCAAAAATTTCATCGTACTTTGTATAGTACAATGAAAACTGCTAACTTTTTATAGTACAATAAAAACGATGAAATACCTGAAGAAGTTAAGTGGCGAAGTCAAGTATATACCTTAACTCGCACTCTCAGGACTGAAACTATAAGAATGTATCACAAGAATCTTCATGAAAGTCCGCTGAAGAGTATATACAATGCTAGAAAACAAAGAATTGCAATTACAAAAGGGATTAGCATAGAAAAGAATGCAATACCAGCATATTGGATATTGTAGCTATCTTCCTTACCCAATCCTTTTTCTAATCTGCTGGATTCTCCGAATGGATATGGTATTACCCAACCAGAAATAAGTTTTATCATGCCCCAGTTCAAAAAAAGCCGTTTTATTATATCTATCTTGTTTTTCATACCACGAAGAAAATATACTATCAGAAAGAACTCGATCAAAGACCAGTATATCAGTACATATATCCAGTTTTCCAGACTTTTGAATGATATTACAAAACCAAACATCGATATAAGCCACAAAAGGATTGCAGGAAAAAAGAATACGAGCAAACGCAATAAAACAGATCCTCGTGCACTGTCATAATCAAAGTCAAAATCCATTGAATCCCAGTTTCAATTTATCTACAATCATTCTGTTCTATTGAATGGATCAGTTATTTTATAAAGTTAAATAAAAAAAAGAAAAAGTTATTCAATCAACTACTGTCTTCTTGATAAAAATACAGCTACTGGTAAAAGGCCCAATAATGCGATTCCAGGACAACATGTTACTTCTTCCTCATCCCGTATATTTTGCAATGCCTGTTCCAATTCCTGACTATTGTCAACACTATAATATTTTCCACCGCCTGCCACTGCGATTTGTTCTGCTGTGGTTTCTGCAGTTCCACCAATCATATATCCAATGACGTGTACTTTACCAACGTTTTGGTTATATATTTGGCCTGCAACTGAAACTGGTTCTCCACCGCATGTTTCTTCACCATCGGTTATCAGAATAATCGTTCCGTATCCTTTGGTGTCTTGGAGATATGTTTTCGCCTCAGTAAGTGCATCTGCAATTGGAGTATCTGCATATGCTTCCAGATAATCTATTTGGTTTTTCAGTGATGTTTTGCTAGTTGTAAATCCCTGCAAAACTCTTATCCCACCCGAGCTTGGATTTCCTCCACTATCACATTCATCAAAAACCATCAGTGCGATTTCGCCGTTTGCACTATCAACAAAGTCTTTTGCAGCAATTTTTGCTGCGGCCATTTTAGTCTCGCTATAATCTGGGGGGATACCATCCCCCATACTTCCACTTGAATCAATTACAAGCAGATAAGTACTTTGAGCAAAAGAAATCGAAAGTACTCCTAACATCAGAAGCAATAATATCTTGGTTTTCATGCTAAGTGCATCATCTTGTATATATTTAAAACTTACTTATGTGCAATTCGGCGCGGATATGGCTTGTCTTCAGCTAGCTGAGGATCGATTGAAGCACACTTGCTTCAATGGTCCATGAAATCAAATTCCATCGGACCGATAAATCGATGTATCAATTTATAGTCCATTGAAATATCGATTTCAATTGGACGTTCATTTGGTCGGCCTCGAAACCTGGCTTTCAAGCGGTTCTATGGAACTACGTTCCATGGGCGCAGGAAACTTCGTTTCCTCGCGCGGTGGCCGAATGAACAAATCATCAGCAAGCGCAAATATTTGATTTTGTTTCAATTGTATTATTTCATGGATTTATTGTCAACATTTTGGCATTCATATAAAAATGTGTTGAAAATTTATCGACGTTGGTGTTTATGGTTTATATTTATTGTGCGATAATTAGGCTGGGAGTTAATTTTTAGTAAATAGAGGCTTATAATTGGTTTATGGTTGCCTTGTCTGGTTTCCATCGGCGTTGCATCATTATCGTTTTATGTAATTTGATGGGCGTTTTAGATGCATGGCATGTGACATTGATCATAATCTATCGAGACTATACGGTGATAAAATGGTGGCTAAGAAGATACGAAAAAGAGATGGTTCTATTGTCGATTTCAATAAGGAAAAAGTTATAAATGCCATTTTTAAGGCAGCGCAGTCAGTTGGCGGTAGTGATATCAAAAAAGCAGAACAGGTTGCAGACAAGGTGATTGAATACCTCGAAAGCAAGTATAAGGAAGACTACACTCCAACTGTGGAGGAAATTCAAGATCTTGTAGAAAAGGCTCTTATCGAGACTGATCATGTTTCAACTGCAAAATCATATATTATTTATAGGCACAGGAAAAACGTAGAACGTGAAATGAAAAAAATGCTTGGTGTTAAGGATGATCTCAAGCTTCCGTTGAATTCAGTTCAGGTTCTTGAAAGAAGATACCTTCTCAAGAACGAAACTGGCAAAGTTATTGAAACTCCTAGCCAGTTGTTCTCGCGGGTTGCAAAATATCTAGCTTCAAACGAATCTAATTATGGTGCTGATGCCGAGATGACCCACCATTATGAAAATGCGTTTTATCAGATTATGACCAGTTTTGAGTTTCTGCCAAATTCCCCAACACTTATGAATGCTGGAACAGAATTAGGTCAGCTTTCTGCATGTTTTGTTTTACCTGTCGAAGATAATATAGAACAGATATTTGATTCAGTAAAACACCAGGCCATAATCCACAAGACTGGCGGTGGTACTGGTTTTTGTTTCTCTTATATCAGGCCAAAAGGAGATTTCGTTAAAAGTACTGCTGGTGTTGCTTCAGGTCCGCTGTCGTTTATGAGTGCATTTGACAATGCAACCAATGTCATTAAACAGGGGGGCAAAAGAAGGGGGGCCAATATGGCTACCATGCATGTCTGGCATCCGGATATAGAGGAGTTTATAACTGCAAAGCAAAATCCAGGTGTTCTTGAAAATTTCAACGTAAGTGTCATGGTTGATGATGGCTTTATGAATGCAGTTGAAAAAAATGAGAATTATGATCTTATAAATCCGAGAACCAAAGAAAAGATAAGATCTGTTAATGCCAGAAGTATTTTCAAACTTATTTCTTATAGCGCGTGGAAATCAGCAGAACCCGGAATTCTTTTTATTGACGAGATTAACCGGAAAAATCCAACCCCTCAATATGAAATTCACGCTACCAATCCTTGTGGTGAGGTGCCCATGCCGGATTATGAATCATGTAATCTTGGCAGTATTAATCTTTCGAAATTTGTTGAAATCGACTGGAGTAAAACTGACTGGAAAAAGAAAGTAAACTGGGACCGGCTTAGGTATGTGGTACGATTAGCCGTGCAATTTCTTGATAATGTCATAGATTTGAACAAATATCCAATTCCACAAATCAAGGAACAGAGCCAAAAATGCAGACGGATCGGATTGGGTTTGATGGGTTTTGCAAGGATGTTGTATAAAATAGGCGTTCGTTATGATTCCGATTCTGGTTATGAAGCTGGAGAACATATAATGAAATTCATAAATGATGAGGCGAGAAAGATGAGTCATGAATTAGGGCGTGCCAGAGGTTCATTTCCTGTTTTTAAAGATACTCCTCTTGCCAAAAAGTACGATGCACTAAGAAATTCAACCAGTACTTCAATAGCACCAACAGGTACAATCTCAATGATTTCGAATACCAGTAGCGGAATTGAACCCGTATTTGCACTTTCTTTCCTTAAAACAGTTCGTGCTGGTCAATATTATTATTGCGACGAAGTATTTGAACATGTATTAAAAGTGCGTGGTCTTTATAGCCAGGAATTAATGCAAAAAATCATGGAAATAGGTTCTATTCAAGAGATGGAAGAGATACCGCAAGATCTGAAAGATGTGTTTAGGGTGGCCTATGACATACCTCCTGAAGCACATGTGAAAATGCAGTCTGTGTTCCAGAGAAATGTTGATCTTGCAGTAAGCAAAACAATAAATATGCCTGCAAATTCAACTGTGGAAGATGTGGAAAATGTATATATGCTTGCATGGAAAGGGGGGTGCAAGGGCATTACCATCTACCGTGACAGTTCAAGAAGCGAACAGGTTCTACACATAGGTAAAACAGCAAAAACCAAGGCAGTGGAAGAGGATAAGATTGAAAGCCTGGGGAAAGAACCTGACGTGTTGGATAGCTAACTAAGATAATTATAACTGTGATAATTAGTGAAACAATATGTTTATGTATTGTTTTATTCTAAATATCTATATGACTTTGAACCGAACTTTTACAACAGTAAGTGGATATGGGGCAGTTGAAGTAGGTTTGCGATTAAAAAGTTCACAAACAACAACAAAACCACGTATTTTTCTTAGGTGGTTTATGAGTCCATCAATTAAAACTGAGACTGCTTCTTCTCAATCTTCAGTTACCTTATCAGATCAGATAAAACAACGAGTTAATCCGTTAGGTATAAAATCATCCATGTTTCCAATAAAAATTTCTTCTGTGCATTTAGATGGTAAGTTGGTTCAACTTCATTTTGGAGATTTACAAAAAGGATGCAGTGCAAATTTAGTGTTTGAAGGATGTGAATCAGTATCTGTTGGTGGCGATTTAAGCCAGCAAAAAATTGGATCTGGAACCATTCAGCAGGTAGATGCAGATCCGCATCTTTATCATATTTATAGATTTGGGGTGTACAGCCCTGATAATTTTGTTGCTTTAGAAATTGGGACTGATCGATATTATACAACAAGAAACAAATCATTATATGTGAAATTTGAAGAACCTCCAACAGAGTGTATATTGGAGATTACATCTGGGAGAATCACAACGCAACTTCATTATGATATTATTTATTAATAATCACCCTGTGGGGTGGAACTTAAATTCGTAATTCACTACCAGATCAATACAACTTTAGAAATTCAAAAATTTCTTGGTTAGTAATATCTTTTGATTGTACTATAAAGAGTACATCTGAATTTTTGAAACCGATTGACATGATACTTCATGTCAAAATTTGACATCAAATATCAAAAGATGATTTCAATTCTTTTAATTTGGTTGTTTATGTTGATTAAAAAGTAAATCATTAAATAGGTCTTCATGTACATAACAATTCAGAAGGTGTTCGACTTATGAAGACAACATTAAGTATAATCAAGGCAGACGTAGGGGGATTCCCAGGTCATGCGACAGTGCATCCCGATTTAATAAAAAATGCAGAAGAAGAACTGCATGCTGCAAAAAAATCTGGCGAAATAAAAGATTATTTTGTTGCCCGTTGCGGGGATGATCTTGATCTTATAATGACACACGACAAGGGTGTGGATGATAAGAAGATACATGAACTTGCATGGAACACATTCATATCATGCACTGAAATCGCAAAAAAACTCAAGCTTTATGGTGCTGGACAAGATCTTCTTTCAGATACTTTTTCAGGTAATGTCAAGGGGTTGGGCCCAGGTTCTGCTGAAATGCAATTCGAAGAACGCAAGAGCGAACCCATCCTATGTTTTCTTATGGACAAAACCGAGCCAGGAGCATTCAATCTTCCGATTTACAAGATGTTTGGTGATCCGTTCAATAGTGCTGGTCTTGTAATCGATTCAAACATGCACCATGGGTTTACCTTTGAAATTTATGATATCGTAGAAAACAAAAAAGTACTGCTTAATACTCCTGAAGAGACATATGATCTACTTGCATTAATCGGAGGAAAAAGTAGGTATGTCATAAAGCGCATTTATCCTAGGGAAGGAAGCCCTGTGCCAAAGAGCGAAGCAGTTGCGTGTATTAGCACTGACAAATTATCTAAAATTGCTGGTACATATGTTGGAAAGGACGATCCTGTTGCAATGGTGCGATGCCAATCAGGTTTGCCTGCAGTTGGCGAAGCACTTGAACCATGGGCATTTCCGCATCTGGTTTCAGGATGGATGAGGGGATCACATAACGGTCCACTCATGCCATGTAGTATGGAAGACGCAACTCCGTCCAGATTTGATGGTCCCCCAAGAGTTGTTGCACTTGGTTTCCAGATTGCAAACGGAACCCTTGGCAGGCCATTTGATTTCTTTAAGGACAAGGCATATGACAGAACAAGGAACAAAGCAATTAAAATTGCCGATTACATGCGTGCTCATGGACCTTTTGAACCACATCGCCTTCCTTCAGAGGATATGGAATATACCACATTGCCTGCAGTTATGAAAAAATTGGAAAATCGATTCAAGGAGATATAGGTGAAAAAGAAAGAAAACCTGTCTCTGATTACAAAAGATGGTTCAGAAGTTCAGGTTAATGTGGAAGTCGCAAATACCTTCATAAAAAAAGCCAAAGGGCTCATGTTTCGTAAATCTCTTGGCCAAAATGAAGGTATGCTTTTTGTTTTTGACAAACCGTACAGACCTAGCTTTTGGATGCTTTTCACATATATTAAGCTGGAAGCTATCTTTTTTTCAGATGATGGAAATATCGTCGATATATTACCAATGAATCCTGGGTTACGCCCTCTTTTTTATAAGCCCAAGGCAGATGCAAAATATGTTCTTGAAGTTAATCAAGGTTTCTGTATAAGGAACAGTGTAGATCCGTCAGTTAAACAACCAATATTAACATTCACAAATAGTTTATTTGATAAATAGGAAAGTTGCTTGGGGTAGGGGGATGGTTATTACCCCAAGCGGTATCCTTCCCGTAAAGAAAGGACTATGCTGTTTGACATAAATTTTAACCTTAATCAGAACAAAGTCGATCAATGCATTCGAGTCGTCGGATGCATCAGTAGATTATGCTCTCATAAGGATATTTTTTATGCCACCCACTAGATGATACAAATTAGTGTGTGTGGTTGTATAGTATAGCGGATTTGGTTTTTAAATGTTGTGATATTATGGAAATTAAGGTGGAAGTAACATATTTCTCATGAAATGGAATATAATTTTGTATATGTATTTTCATACAAATATCGTGGCCATTCAGTAATGATCTGGTGTCTGCAAGCCTTTTTTACTTCTTTGCTATCAATCATCCTTTATGATACTCACTTTAATAGGCGCAGGAATCTCATTTGACCTAACTCTTAGCTCGGTGGACGCGCTCAAAAAAGCAGATAAAATTTATATCGAGACATACACTGGCAAGGCTGAAAAGGAGATAATAGAATTCCTGGAAAAGCTCACAGGCAAAGAAATCATCCTTCTTCCAAGGGAAAAAGTCGAGAGTAATTTTCTTATCAAAGAAGCTACACAAAGCAACATATGCATTATCTCTCTAGGCGATCCGCTCATAGCTACAACTCATACAGTACTCATAATCGAGGCAAAGAAAGCAGGAATAGAAGTAAATGTGATTCATAATTCTTCAGTATATACTGCAGCACCTGGAAAATCTGGCCTTCAAATCTATCGTTTTGGGAAAACTGCCAGCCTTGTGAATCCAAGGCCAAATTACAAACCAACGTCGTCACTCGATATAATTCGTAAAAACCTTGAAAACAACATGCATTCTCTTGTTCTTTTGGATACTGAACCAGAACCAATGGAGGCTAGAGCGGCATTAGAAATGTTAAATGAATTTGATTCTGCTGTTGTTTTATCAAGGCTAGGATATCCGGATGAGAAGATCACTTATGGGAAAATAATTGATCTTCTTGAAACTGAACCTGATCTTGGGAAGCCTTTGTTCTGTATTATCATTCCAGCGCAACTCCATCCTCTCGAGGATGAATTTCTGGCACTTTACACTCTAAAACATCAAAAACGATAGCTTTTTATACCCTTTCAACCACTTGTAGTAACATGTTATCTACACTTTATGCAATGGTTGGAAAGGTCTTGGGCAAATCATGCTCATCTAGTAAAAAGACCGAATCAAAGAAAAAGGCAAAGAAGTCAAGGAGAACTAGCCGTAAAAGGTAATTAGAAAAGCGTAGTTTGGCCATTCAGATCCATAAAATTACCAAACTTGATTCCAATTCTCCTTATTTCAAGGCTGTTTTGTTTCAAAAATTCTTCAAGTAGCTGCCTTTTTTCTTTTGTTATATCTTCATTCCATGGCAACGGATTCCTGAATGTGAATGACTTTGTATGCAATGCCATATCATCAGTGATAAAAATAAGCGCCAGTGTTTTGTAGGACTTTTTAGTTTCAAATAGCCATTTTTTTGCGTCATCTTCAAGTTCTGATATTTTCTGCATTATGAACTCAATATCCCTGGATTGTTGCTTCAATGTCCCAATACGACTAATTCCTTCCTGTTCTTTTTCTTCTCCAAGTTCTGCTCCATATCTGCCAAGGGCCAGATCATGAAGCCATGTGCCTGTTTTTTTGCCAAAAGTCTCGACAAGCAGTATTGGATCTGTTTTTTTCAGGTCTGAAACCTTTTTGACACCTATCATTCCAAGTGCTTCAGTCGTCTTTTTTCCAATGCCCGGAACAGCTTCAACTATTGATTCATTGATCATTTTGCTTTCATGTTCGGTATCCAGAATAAGAAGTCCATTTGGTTTTGCCTTTGAAGCAGCCATTTTTGCCCCCAGAACAGATGGAGCCACACCTAATGTACATATCAAATCCATTTCATTTTGTATCACTTGCTTGATTTTTGGTCCTATTTCAGCCGCATTTGGATCGAAAGCATTCCATTCATCAATACTGGCCTGGACGACTTTTTCGCAATTTGCGCGGATTATCATATCTATCCTAGCAGACATTTCTGCATAATACTCTCTATCTGCGTGAATAAATACCCCGTCAGGTGCCAGTTTTTTTGCAGAAATTATTGGCATCCCAGCCTTTATTCCGATCTTTCGACCAAGATAATTTACTGTGGTTATGGCACCAGAAATCTCAGTACGACCACTAAACATACACACAGCAATCACTTTACCTAGTGATTCTGGATGTCGTTTTTCCTCCAATTGCGCATAAAAATAATCCATATCAATATGCAAATACACATAACTAATTTGTGCGACTGTCTTTATTTTGTTTTGCATCAATATCCTTTCATGGACATATACGATAAAATGGCCGAGTACTACGATCTTATCTACGATGATGACA
Source organism: Microcaldota archaeon (assembly GCA_018813505.1). Classification (GTDB taxonomy): domain Archaea; phylum Micrarchaeota; class Micrarchaeia; order Anstonellales; family Bilamarchaeaceae; genus Bilamarchaeum. The sequence goes on along the minus strand of JAHJBM010000072.1, from coordinate 18,998 downwards.
CTGATCTAGCGTTCTATGTAAATGAGGCGCAGAACACGCGGGGGTCAATTCTTGAGATTGCATGTGGAACTGGACGAATACTATTGACCCTACAACAACTTGGTCTTGATATAACCGGACTGGATATGTCCGAACCCATGCTACGGGTTCTAAAAAACAAAGCAGAGGCACTAGGGCTTGTACCAAGTGTCATCAAGGCAGATATGTGCAATTTTAATATAGATAAACAATTCAAGCTGATTATCCTGCCATATAGGTCTTTTCTTCATCTTAATAATGAACAAAAATGCGTGGCGTTACAGAATTTTTTCAGACAGTTGGATAAAGGAGGCAGACTAATAATTCATTCATACAATGCATCTGACGATGAATGCCAGATGCTTGATAGATTTCATTTGTTTGATTTTGACGATCGAATAACTGTTGATAATCAAAAGTATCATATCGAATGGCATCTAAAATACGAACCAAAACCAAACATTGGGCATTATAAAATAATTCTTAATTTTGAATCCAATGCTAAATATGAATATGATATGGATTTGTATTTTATCTCTGTAAATTCTTTATATGACTTATTGAAAAATAGCGGTTACAAGAATATACGATTCTATTGCGGTTTTGATTATTCCCAGTATGATGAAAATTGTAAGGAGGTAATACTCATTGCAGAGAAATAACTTCATTGACCACTTCATTGATCTATTGAAAACATTCGGATTGCACAAGATCTTTGGGGCCGGGCCACAAAAGTATTCTGATTTTTGTGATCCGATTGGAAATTTTAGTATTTCCTATCCAAGCCAATGGTATTTTGACCGGGATATCATAGTGGTCGATGGATCATACACTATTTCATTTGAATCTGGAAAATCAGCATTTGTAATTGCAGTTGATACAAATATTTCCAATGACTTTGATTTTGACAAGCAAGTTACATCTGAATTCACTGGTCCAAAGTCAGGAATTCGATCAGATCTTAAAAAATCAATATTTCATGAAATGCGAGCATATACGCGTGAGTATTCTTATGTCTCAGGACAAATGGATTATTTTGGTGGCGGAATAATATTTTTTACTGAAAACACAGTGTTTTCATTATCTTGGAATGGTCCTGAAAAAGAGAAAGAAAGATTAAATACTATCTTTCAATATATGGTTAAAACACTGTCGATCAATAATGGAGACAATATAAAAAAAAACTTGTGAAATCATGGCCTTTTTAATCCCGGAACAATTTAAGGAACGTTATTCAAGAATTGTGGATGAACCTGAAAAATTTTTCGAGATCATGGATGAACATTTACCCAAATCATTCAGGGTAAACACCATTAAAAGTAGTGTTACTGAGGTAATCTCCAGGTTTGATGATTATGGAATTGGGACAAAGTCTGTTCCATGGTATTCTGATGCATTTATATCTGAAAATCCTGATATTGGAGCTACGCTTGAACATTTTCATGGGGGCATATATTTGCAGGAACTAGTTTCAATGCTTCCGCCTCTTTTAGTGAGAAAAGAACTTCAAAAGGCCACCTATGTTTTGGATGCATGTGCTGCGCCAGGTTCAAAAACAACTCAGTTAGCTGCACTTATGGAAAACAAGAACACCATTATTGCAAATGATCTTTCATACAGTCGAATACGAGCACTTCGGTTTAATCTCGAAAAAACAGGTGTTCTAAATACTGCAATCACAAATTATGATCTAAGACATTTTCCCAATTTACAATTTGACATTGTTCTTCTTGATGCACCTTGTTCTGCTGAGGGTACAGTCAGAAAGAATAATGAGTTGTCAAAAATCTGGTCATTTAAGCAAATCAATACACATTCCAACATCCAAAAGCAGCTTATTGTAAAAGCGTTCCAACTCCTTCGCCCAGGTGGTTCAATGATCTATTCAACATGTACATTTGCTCCTGAGGAAAATGAATGTGTGGTAAATCATCTTTTTGATAAGTTTGAAGATGCCAAACTGGAAAAAATAACTATTGATGGATTAAAAATATCCAATGGAATTACATCCTGGAATGGAACTGATTTTGATCCAGAAATTGAAAAAACAGTAAGAATCTGGCCACATCACAATAATACGGGTGGATTTTTCCTTGCAAAGGTGACGAAATGACCAGCGAAAAACAAAACATACTTGATTATTTCGAGGGTCGTTTTGGCATTAACAAATCTTATTTTGAAGGGTTTGGATTTTATCTTGCTTCCAAAGGAAGGGTTTTTCTCGGGCCAACAAGCATAGGAAATCTGAAATTTGTTTCTGTTGGTCTTTTAGTCGTAAGAATTAGTAGGGTTATCAAACCAACGACAAATATCCTTCAAATTTTTGGTAAATATGCAAATCAGAATATCATTATGCTAACAAAAAAACAGGCTGAGGATTATGTATTTGGAATGGACTTAAAAATTGATGATTACGCTTCAGTTACTGACGGTTATGTTATTTTGAAATATGCGAATAGTTCATTAGGGTGTGGATTCTTAAAGAATAACGTCGTAAAGAACATGCTTCCGAAAGCAAAGCGCTTGGAATTGAAGTTTATATAAGTATTTATATTAAATCCAGTGGTGATAAAATGTTTGGATTGGGAACTGGTAAAATTGATATACAAATACAAAAATACAATTATTCTCCCGGAGAGAGTATTCAGGGCAAGGTTATTTTGAAAGTAGATAAAAATACAAATGCCAAAGGAGTTTTTGTAGAGGTTTATGGAGAGAAAAAGGTCACTTCTGGTTATGGTAAAGATAGAAGAACAAGAACAATGCGAATATTTGAGTTCAAACAGCCTTTGGATGGAGAAAAAGAGTATGCAAAAGGTGAATACTCGTATGATTTTAGTATAAAAATTCCTTCAGATGTGATGTCACAACCAAAAATTCAAGATGGTATTCTCGGAGCAGCTATTGGAGCGGCACAAGTCCTGACTGCATCAGGTTCTAGAGTTGATTGGCGTCTTGTTGCAAATTTGGACATTTCTATGGGCCTAGATGTTTCAAAAAATATCCAATTAAATATTGTTTAAATATATGGAGTTGAAATGCTATGAAAAAAGAAGACTATCTAAAAACAACTGTGGAACATTTTGACATGACGAAAATAGATGCTACGAACATAATCGAAGCAATGAAAAAAATGTCTTTTACTTCGAGAGATCTTGGTCGGGCTTCTGAGATATATGATATGATGATTAAGAAAAAAGATTGTGCGATCATGCTGACCCTTGCAGGAAGTACCAGTGCCGGTGGTTGCATGAAAATTTATTCCGACATGATCAAAAATAATATGATTGATGTGGTAGTTGCAACTGGTGCTTCCATAGTGGACATGGATTTTTTTGAAGCACTGGGGTTCAAACATTATCATGGTACTCCTTATGTCGATGACAACAAACTAAGAGAATTGTATATTGACAGAATATATGATACATATATTGATGAAAAAGAGCTTCAGACCTGCGATAGCACAATCGCAAAAATTGCCGATTCACTTGAACCAAGACCCTATTCTTCGAGAGAATTCATAAAAGAAATGGGCAAGTACCTTACCAAACACTCTAAGAAAAAAGATTCTCTAGTTCAGGTTGCCTATGAACACGACGTACCAATATTCTGCCCTGCATTTTCTGATTCAAGTGCTGGATTTGGTCTTGTCCTTCATCAGCATAATCGTCCTGACAAACATATGTCAATTGATTCTGTAAAGGATTTTTACGAATTAACGCGCATAAAAATGAGCGTACCAACATCAGGGCTTCTTATGATTGGTGGGGGGGTTCCAAAGAATTTCGCACAGGATACTGTCGTTTGTGCTGAAATACTTGGAAAGGAAGTTCCAATGCACGCATATACAGTTCAGATTACTGTTGCAGATGTTCGTGATGGTGCGTGTTCAAGCTCAACCTTGAAAGAAGCAAGTTCCTGGGGCAAAGTGGATACTACCTATGAACAAATGGTTTATGCCGAAGCTACTTCAGTTCTCCCATTGCTTGCAAGCTATGCATACCATAAGGGCAATTGGAAAAACAGAAAAAAATGGCAATTCAGCAAAATGTTTTAGATTATTTTTTAGTTACTTTTTCTTCTTTTATTATAGCTTTTACAATCATGAATACAACTACTGCCAAGATCACAAAATTAATAGTGGAAGCAAGAAACGACCCCCAGGCAATATTCGCCGGACCGAGAGCAAATGTTGCGGTTTTCCAATCTCCTTGTGGAATAATGATACCAACAAAAGGCATTATCATGTCTGCCACTAATGATTTAACAAGGTCATTTACTGCTACGCCCATAATAAACGCAACTGCCAGACCAACAATTTTATACTCTTTTAAAAATTCCATGAATTCCTTTAATAATGTCATAGTTACATCCTCTGAAGATACAAATAATAAGGGTTATTTATATAAACTCTCGTTTCTTGTTTAATTGGGTGTTTATCTGTCAAAAAACGTTGTAGAAATATGTGCAAATTGTGGCAAAGTCAACAAAGAAAAAGTTGATGATTTCAAATGTACTAACTGTGGTTCGGATGTTTGTGTCGTTGTTCCTATTACTATGTTTAAAAGTATGGTAGACGCTGGGGTTGCACGGGAGTAATTAGCAGTTAATTTTATATATTATATAGTTGATAGATTGTTGTTGATACTCATGGAAGATACAATAGAAATATGTGCTGGTTGTGGAAAAATGCCCCGCCCTCTAGACCGAATGAATGGCTATTTTTTATGTTCTAGGTGTGGTTGTCGGGCGACGATAAATGTAACTGCGGATGATTATGAGCGCGTTGTTACTGATCTTGATAGCAAGTTCCATAATAAAGTGATAAAATCAGTTGACGAACCACAACCGTCGACTACTAATTTAGGATTTGAAGTACCTCCAGAATACGGAGTTCCATCTCCAAAATTGGTTAGTGTTGCAAAACCTAAACCAGTAAACATTACCTATGTAAAACCCCCAATTAAACCGTCTAAGAAAACAAAGAAACCAGTAAAAAAGGTCAAGTCCAAAAAGACAGTGAAAAAAACAAAGCCAACTAAGAAGGTCAAATCAGTGAAAAAAATAGTAAAGAAAAAGACAGTGAAAAAAATTATGAAGCCAACGAAGAAAAAGATTAAACCTGCTAAAAAGAAGCCAATGAAAAAAGCAAAAAAACAAAGGAAATGATCAGTGATAAGCACCTGGATCTTTTTTCAAAATTTTTTACTCGATAACGGTTAATTTATGTGGCATCTAATATTGGTAAATTCTTGAAATAAATCGTATATTGGCCAGCTAATCTTCATCACAGGACAAAATAAAGCACTTTAATACCTTTGCAACAACTATATCTCTGGTAGATATGGAACTAAGAAGGATGAAACATGAACAAACAAATGAACGAACACAAAGAACAAGACCCAAATCACGATGGGTTTCTCGTTTTTTGGTTGGTGCGGTAGCAGCAGCTTTTTTCACTTTTATGGGTCCAAAAACAGAAAATATTGCTAAGGCTGAAGATGCACAAGCAGTTCAAATTGAAGATTCCAGGACTCCAGAATTGTCAGAGGATAGAACTGATGGCAGATCCGCAAGCAGTACCCCAGAAGTTTCAGCTAGCCCACCCGTTGTTGAACCTCAAGAAACAGAAGCTGTTGAAGAACCTCGAGAAAATGATAATCGAAGGCCTTCAAATAATATGTTTGATCTTGGGATGCGAAGTTTTAATACTGAATCAGGGGCAGCCTCACTTTTCTTACAAGGTACATATCAATATCGAGACAATATAGAGATTTTACTTCGTGCAGGTACGATGTGGTTTCCACAAGATGCATCTGCTGACATAAATTTTGCTCCATTCGGGGCTTTATTGTTTCATCCGAGTTATACAGCCCATGATTTCACGATCGGCTCATACACTTCAGTTTTAGGTACTAGTTTGAATTCTCAATTATTCGCTGCACAAGCATTTAGTTTTAGTTTTGAACGCAAAACAGGGGAATTTGCATTGCGTGGCGCAGTGGTATTAGATGGAAACCTAGCATATCCAAATTTTGATTATATCTCTGCCAGATTAAGTTTAGGTACTTCGTTTGAATGGAATGAACGACTTCTGATATACGGGTCAATGATATTCTATTTTGCTGCTGATTCTGCAGCAGAAACGGCGTATGTTGGGAATTATGGAGCGCGACTTCAAAGTATTGAATTGGGTGTAGAAGCAAGAATCAGATCATGGATTATCGATTTCAGTGGCACCTATGACGTAATAAATAGTGGGGCACTTGTTAGACTTGCAAGAGAACTTAATTTCGGTGGGTCCAGTTTTGGTTATGTTGAGGCAACTGTAGGAATTGGTATATGGGCAGATCGACTTGCTGAAAGCAGTATGGAATTTGTTGCAACTATTGGAATGAGGCTTTTTATCCCCGGACGACGTTTAAATTCAACAAATATCATGCAATACAGCCATGAACGAGGCGGTGGAGTTTCACAAGCAACTATGAGTATTGATGATCCTGATATTAATGGCACCAATAGACCTGTCTGGGCCTATGAATTTGAAAGTAATGTCCTAGATCCTTCAGTTAGGACTATTGAGGACCTTGCATATAGATATGATGGTGCTTCTACAGAAGATCTTGTAAGATATGCACGATACTTGTCATATATTGGTGGTTTGCTTTATACAGAGGCAGCAAATGAAGCCATGATGGATCTTGATTTTTTTAATCCTGAGATAAGAAGAATTGCTAGCATGAGTTATGACGATGCATTATATTATTTTCGAGAAACATTTAGATATTACCAACAACATGGAACTCTAAGAGGGTTACCACCAGAGATTGCAAATGGGATAGGAATTTGTCCAATGATACACTCATTTGCTGCAGAATTTCTTCGTCTCAGAGGAGTACATGCAATTGCTGCATCTGTTAATACGCCTATAGGTCCGCATGTGATAACCATTATTATGACGCCTGATGCCACTCACCTTATTGATTATGGGGATTTATTTAGCACCGGTCCACGTTCATTTGATGAAGTTCTTAGGTTATATGGTCAACATAGGGGGGCTACTGTTTTACGAACGCAGCTATTTGATGGAGATGCTCCGAATGGTAGTGATTACAGAGGAACATTCACAACCTCTGAAGGCCGAGTTATTGAATATACTTTGGGTATCGATGGCCCAGCGATAGTAGATCGATTGCTTGGTAGAAGTGGATTATAAAATCAAATTTTTGGATGATAAATATTTATTTATTCTTTATTAGAACTTATTGTTGATGTGATGGAGATTCAGGAAATAGAAAAGCTAAAAGTTGGAGATCAAATCAAAATGAATTTTTTTGCGCAAGGATTTGGGGATAGTATTACAGATAAAACATTTACAATTATCGAAGTTTCTATTCTTGAAACTCTTGAACTAACTGAGTGTATGGCAGAAGGCACATATAAAAATGCTAAAAGATTTACTATTGAACATAATACGACAAAAAATAAACTTTATCTTCTTTTGCTTGAAGATGAAGGGGGAAAATTCATAAATCTAAGAGATCTAGAAAATGTGTGGGATGACAATTTCCCTGAAAAAGAGGTCATTCTAGTAAAGTCTTAGACTTTCTTAAAGAGTTTTAGATCACACTCTTTATTTTCTTTTTAATCCAAAAAATCTACCGATAATAGCAATTACAAACGAGGTAATCGACCCTACACCTAGCAAAATCACAATAACTAACAAACCGCCAAAGAAAGCGATGATTTCGTATCCTTCAATATTTCCCCATAAAAAAGCGTTGATAAATGCGAGCAATCCTCCGATCGTTAGACCAATTGTTCCTGGTACTATCCAGGTGATCGCACCGTTTAGTCCACTTTCAATTAAACTAAGGTCTTTTTTACCGGATGAATATCCAACCCATAAAACAGAAATTGTCAATACTAGGGATACAAATATCCACCAACCTGCGGTTAGAATCAAAATATTTAAATTGGTGAGAAGAATACCAACGCCAGTTAAAGCTATTAAAATTATTAATGGAATCCGTGTGATTTCAAATGTTTTTTTAATATCGATCATAATACATAATCTTAGAGATCTTTTTTAGATTTATGTTTTAGCATTGATCAATTATAAAACCAATTCCAATTAATTATTAGAATTTCTTAAATAGTTTTAGAGTTGTGTTTTTCATTACAAAAACAGATATACATTCACGTCGATAATTTTCTCCAAATCCATTTTTTTGTGCTTTTTTAACTCTGGGGGCCTACTAACAGGAAAAAATATTGCAAGTCTGTTTTGTGGCTAAAAATAGTAAAAAGGGAAGGTTTAAATAACCTAGGTGTCATATAGTATTCTAGTTAATTTCCTATTCCCTTAATCAGACCACTGGTCAGCCCACCTGAAAGTGGTGGGCTGCCTAAGTTTGTAATCTTTTCTGGGTTTAGTGAAATTAACGAGGTAATTATCTATGACAAATGGAAGAAATCAACCAATCAGAAAAATTGTTGCATGTCCAACATGCAAAACCGGAAACGATACAACCAACGGCGGAGTAAAGAAATTGAACGATGGTTCAACCAGATTGGAATGTACAATGTGCAAAGGACTTTTTCCAATGGCTGAAAAACCAAGAAAGTAAAATCTTTTTTTCAAAATTTTTATTGTATTTTTCATATTATAATAAATTCATAAAAAACCGCACATAAGTAAACCTATTTATACTTAGAAAAACCATATAAGTAAACCACCCCATAAGCAAAAAAAGTGTTTTCCATGCTATGGTTTACTAGTACGATATGTATTGGGAATGTCTGATCACACCATACCGCTTACACGGGTGAAACCGGGCAAAAGAATGGAATTGGGGTGAAATGCTAGGGTTTGGGTTTACTGCTTGGGTGTTCTGGGGATTTTGGTTTACTGTTTAGGTGTTAAAACATAGATGGTTTTAGCTTTAAAAAATCGGGGTGATGTCTAAAGCACAATATCAAAATTGGTGGAGCAAATAAATAGTCTTGGGCATATTGTTCTGGTTTTGTAATTTCTAAAACTTCTTTTAACGGGCGATTAGGATTTAGATAAATAACCATATCAACCATTCCTTTTGAATAAAATGTTGAATCTATTATTAGGGTTTTTCTTAGTTTTTTCTTTTCGTCGATTGGTCGTTTCATTGTGCTATCTGTCAATACCAATGTGGCTATTCTTTCTAATCCATCAACTTTTTGCAATGGAGTGCGTTTTTCTGCACCATGTTTTTCTCTTTTTCCATCAACATCCCACCTGAACCAATAGTTACCATCAGTGTGTCTCGTATAATGTAATTGTGTTATTTTCATTTTGCTTTTCATGTCACTTTGACTTTGCTCAACAAATCGTATGAATATTCCATTTTGATTTTGCTTTAGATGCATGAAAGGGACCTCTAATGCACCTTCTTTGTAAACAACATAACTTTCAATTTGATCGCAAATCTGAGCCATATTATCCATCCCTAAATTTTTTCAGAATTTCCAAAATGATCCTAGTCACACTCAGCACCACTTTTTTCCCAAATGCAAATGTTTATCTCTTTAGTTATTGGTTCTTTGCATACTTCGCAATTTATTTCTAGTTCAAGCTGTTGTTTTCCTGTTTTGTATTCTGTAAGACCACAACCCCCTAGTCTATGATCACAGTCGATCTTTTTTATTATTCCGCTAGTGCAATTGCTTGTCATTCCTTTCGGATCTAGATTGTTGAAATTTATAACATTGATACTGAGATACGGGTTGGTACTTTGAACAGTTATATGACCAGAAGCCATATCACCAATATTGGCCATGCACAATTCAATTTGTTCACCAGTAGAAGTCTCTAATTTACCTTTATCAAGAAGAAGATCATATTGTCCTTGATAACGTGGATAAATAACAAAATCAAGTTTCGGTGGAAAAATGGCCGGAACAATGATGTACTGGAGAATAATACTTCCAATTATAAGCAAACATAAACCCGGTAAAAAATTTTCTTTAATGATATCCCACCAATTTTTCTTTTCAGTTGAACTGGCGTGAGGTATTTTGATTGTAACTGATTTTTCATTTCGACGAACATTAACTTTTATCACATTATCCTGGTTTTTCATTTTCCATCCACCCTAAAACTCTTTCAGAATTTCAAATTATCTTGGCATTTTTGTAAAGTTTGAAATGCCTGTCCTTGCTTATAATAGTGGCTTCGAGCATATTCGCATGAGCCATGATAACGCAATCGATCATCGATATCTGCGGCTCTTTCTCTTTCAACTCAGCATGCAATGTTCCGGCTTCTTTGGCGATTTCTTTATCGAGTGCCAGTATAACTGCATTTTTCTCAAGTGCCGAGACAAAATCATAAAAATCTACCTTTGCTCGCTTTAATTTGCTTATAAGTTCGCATAAAACAACTGCCGGGATATTATTCTCAGTCTCTTCGTCTTCAAAAGATTTTTTGACTTCAAAACCCGAAGCAGAACCTTGAAAAAACTCCAAGAGTGCCGACGTATCATATATGATATTATTCCCCCCAGGCATTCAATCGATCCTCTCTACAATCCCATGTAATATTTTTTCCTTTCAATGCTCCGAAAAGCGAGAGAAGTTCTTTTACATCTTTTTTCTTTTTCTTGTGCAGATGGGCAATAATTTTAGTATTTGCCTTTATCTGCAAGGCTTCGCATATCTCTGCCGGGATAAACAGGGCAATTGAATTGCCAACCCGTTTTGTTATAACCTCAATAGTAGCATTTTCCATATTTGACACCAATTTAATAGATATAATTATACATGTATAATTATTTAAAGTTATGTTTTCAGAACCATTAACCTAACATCGTGCCAATTCCTTCAATAATGACATTCACTCGAACGGACTCTCCGCCATAAGCCATTTGATTTTCTTGAAATCTTTTAGATTTTCTGTGAGTATTTTAGAAATACCATTTTCTTGCATTGTTGCTGCTAAAAGTGCATCGAAAAAATGGATCTTGTGCTGCTTGGAGAATAGCAGGGCGTCCATTACAGTGTTTTCATTATAGGAGATGATTCTAACTGTTTCAGATAAGTCGAAAACATACTGGCGAACCAATTCATTATCAATAGATGCCTTCTCGGTTAAAACACGTGAAAATTCAACCAGATTTTGGATGCTTAACACCATATCGTCAGAAGCTATTAATTCGTTAACACGATTTGCGCATTTGGAATGTTTGTCATGTTCTTTTTTTTGGTGTGCATATATGAGAATATTAGAGTCGACAAGGACTTTAGTCATAAATCTCACTTCGTTTCTTATACATTTCATATTCAAAATCAATGCCTTCGGTAAGGCGTTTTTTCAGTCGTTCTTTAATCGCATCCTTATCTGATTTTAACTTGTCTAATGCTTCTTCTACAACATCACTAAGCGAACCCTTTTTTCCATGATATTTCTCTTGGGCAAGCCTACGGAGAAGAGCTTCATGTTCGTCATCCAATACGATCATCACGTTTCCCATGCAGATACCTATATATCTATATATTGTATAGATATATTTATATCTTACTATTACAGTACTTAAACTCTCTTTGAATTTCCAAAATATATTCAGAATTATCTAACCAACTCAAAAATTTTATCAAATAATTTCTTCTGAAATCCATCGGTTACCTTACCGACATTCATATGCAAGCGTTCTTTTGACATCCGTTGAATGCAATCATATCTTATCCCAGAACCAGGATAAAAATCGCCTCTTTCAAGACAGTTCTGATCAAGTGCAACAAAACAATCATGAGTCGAATTGGTAGTCATTGAACATACTATAACGTCTGAATGGGTTTCATTGTATTTATTCGAAGATACTATGACGACAGGTCGATCTTTAGCTTTTGGTTTATCTGCAAAATCCACAAGTCCTAGATATATCTCTTTTTTGCGGAAGTTCATTTTTTCGCCCTTTTGAGATACCACTGAGACATTTTTTCATCGGCGTCATTGTCCCAAACATCTTTATTGGCATGGGCATTTATTTTTTGATAAAACCTTTCGTCTTCGTCAATCTTTTTCTCGCGATTTAATGGCGTTATTCCAAAATGTTCATTATAATGTAAAATTACTAGTCTTATCGCTTCGCTCTTGTTACTTGCAATTCCCTTATTGACTAATTCATTTACAACCTCTTCAGGTAAACCTTCTAATCGCATATTTAAAATCATCATAATCACTACATAATATATACATATTAACTATATTTAACCCTTTGGTATATCTTAAACATGGACATTTTTCCATCCCATCCAAAACTCTCTTTGAATCTTTAATCATAATACATGATAACCTTAATCTCTTCGACATCTCGTGAACCACACTTCTCGCACATTGGCAGGAGATCTTTTCGTAACTCACCCCCACAATCGCAGTTTTTCATCTCTTCAATCGGCACGCGATCACTCTTACCTTTTAATTTGACTCTGAATATTTTGTCGCAATTAACGCAACGGTATTCATCAAACACAAAACCGCCACCGCTATGTGATTCGAATGTGTTGCCGCATTTTTCACATTTGTATTCTGCTTTTTTACCCATATGGGTTCATTCTCCAAAACTCTTTTCGAATTTCATAAAATATTTTAGATTTTCAAAATTTCCTGTTTTAAACTTTTATCAAATGTGGCCACTTCCAGGTTATGTTGCTTTGAAAGCCATATTATAGAACAATCCACAAAACTTAAATGATCATTTTGTTTCTTAAAAATATCAATTACCTCAAAAAATTCATCCCGTGAGGTATGACGTATTATAAGAGCTTCATCATTAAGTAAAAAATCAATAATCTGTTTGACTTTCTTCAACCCGATCTTACGAAGTAAGACAGTTATTATTTCATTGAAAAGATAGTCAGAGATAATTATCTTTCTTTCTTCTGCTATTTTAAATATTTCAACTGCTTTGGTGTGGTGAACATCTGTATCATGAAAAAAAGCAATAAAAACTGAGGTATCCAGAATCATTTAGTCACCATAAACAATTTCGTCTATTTTCTCACTTAAATTCGGGTCGCCACTACTGAATTTTACTTTTTCATATATTTCAAATATACTCTTGTACTTTTTCTTTGGCTTTTCGCTAATGTGTTCTTGTACCAATAGAATAATTTCTCTGAGAGCTTCGGCAATTGTTATGTTATGTTCCTCTGCATACTTTGTAATGAACTCCTTGGTGCCATCATCGACGTTTCGTATCGCAAACATATCTGCCATGTATAACATGTTAAACAAACAGTTTTTAAATAAATGTTTTACATGTTAAACATTAGCCTAGGAGATAACTTTAGCTAATTAAGAACCATAATAAAATAATTCAAAACAGCTGCAAAGCTAACCCACAATATGTATGGTATTAACAGAACTGCCGATTTTTTTGATATGTGATAAAAGGCATATATTGTCCAGACGATCATTGCCCATAACACAATTATTGTCAAGAAAGCTAAGAACGGAGACTGCAAACCAAAAAAGATTATTGACCATAATGTGTTTAGTATTAACTGACCACCGAAGATAAGAAGTGCAGATTTTGATTCTTTTTTCCCTGACGTGAAAACAAGATAAGCTGATATTCCCATAAGGGCATAAAGTGTAGTCCATACTGGAGCAAATATCCAACTAGGTGGATTGAATTCAGGTTTGATAAGAGTCAGATACCATCCCTGAACTGACTGAATTGTGAAAAAAGAACCGATCAAACCAGCCAGTTCACAAAGTATTATGAAGCCAATCAAATAGAGAATATTCTTTAATTTCAAACAGTACACCTACATCTCTTCCTTTTTAATAGCTTTAATTGATCTGCAGGACTATCAATAAAAACCTTCTGAACAGCTCCACCTCTAGCTAAAGAATACTCAAGATCGCTATTATGGTTATATCCTCGTTTTTTCATCTCGTTGACTAATTTCTTATGTCGAGTATAAAGTGCAAGGAGCTTCCCGTTCCATCTTAATGTTTCAGGGTGTTTGGAATAGCCTTTCTTTCCATTGATCAGAATTGACCAAATTGCATGTAACTCCCGATGTTCTCCTAACAGATGTTGACGACATAATTTTGATGGTGATATATCCCAAATTCGCATTATGATCCTCCTTTAGAATATCTAATTTTTCTATTCACCCTAAAACGTTCCTAGGCTTTCCAAAACTCTTTCCTGATCTCATAAAATCTTTTGGAATTCAAAAATGTCATCATAAAAAAATAAAAAGAATTGAAATTCTTTGTGAATTTCAAAAATTTTATTATACTTTTTACAGTACAATAAAAAAATTAATCACTAGGATGAACAACGTACCAGTTCCCGTCGATTCCCTGACCATGGGTGTCTCCAGGTTCGTTATCCCCTACATATGTATATAGCGGCATATTGTTGTAGGTAACCTGATTTGTGTTATCGGTTCTTACAAAAGCCCCAATCTCGCCAGGCAATCCATTCGGAATAGAGATTGTATCAAAAACAATTAGTGGTGTCCAGTTGATCTGACAAGTATCATAGCAGGTACTTATGCCTTCAGTATCTGAAGTAAATGTGTATAGTGTGTACCCATCATTATCCACCAGGATTTCGCCGAGGCTGCTGTTTGCTGTTTTCACTGTATAAACTATCAAACCAGTACATCTCCAGTTTATTTCAGCAGTAAGATTCTCATATACTACACACGCAGGATCACATCCTAGTCGAGTCGCCTGGATATCGAACCACCAGGTCTTTGAATTGTTATTGTATACTGCATCAACATCGGTAACATCCCCTTCGTTTATGCAATCGCTATTTCTCGCGATATCAAGAGCATCGGTAATAGTCAATTGACATGGTGTCTCCCATACGCGCACGCACGTTTGTAAGGTTTCACACCATGAGTATCCAGCCGAAGCCTTGCAACCATGTGCATCAGAATCATTCCCAACAAGCTGCGGACACGGAGCGAATTCACAATTTGGACCTGTTCTTCCAACTACACTTCCATCAGGACATATTTTTGCCTCTTCAGTGCAAGCAGTATTGTTTGCCGGAAGAGTTTGCTGGGTGCAACCAAGCATAAGGACAATCACAATAGACAAAAATATCAATGTTAACTTCAGAAAACCACCATTTATAAGATCCAGATTAACATTTATAACCTGCACAGCGTAGCATTTGCATGGTCAAGTATGAATTTTCTTGAAAAAAATCGACGATAATTTCATTTAGAAATAGAAAAAAAATAGAATAAAAAATACAAATTCAGAATCTCAGACGATTAATCTTAGAATCTTGATTTTGGTTTGTAACAGTTTCTGCAATACACTGGTTTTCCTTCAGTTGGTTTGAAAGGAACCTGGCATGCTTGCCCACATTTTGAGCACGTTGCATCAAACATTTCTCTGTCGCTATTATCTCCATATCCCATATATTCACCATTTTATTCTACTTAAAGATTGTTCATATCACTATTTAATAGTTGCCCTCAACACACATTAACAAATTATTCGCTTTTTTTATCGGATTTCAGATAAATTTCCTTATTTACTTCTATTGGCATGCCTGTATATCCGCAATTGGAACAGACGATCCTAGTCTCTATAGAATCTGCTCCGATCTCAGAAAGTTTGTCTTCTTCAAAATCTGGTTCACCGACTAGATGGTTGCATTTTGGGCATATGATTACAATTTCTTCATTTTTTTCTTTGCCATCTTCTTTTTCCATTTCTCGTTTAGCAGCTTCTTTATCTTCGTATTCATCGACTTGTTTCACTGCCTTTTCGGTTTCTTCATCTTCCGTGGTCATACAACAAACAACCTAGTTCTTCTTTTTTATTCTTTTGTTTTGGAATTTCCATGATTATTTGTTCATTTCGGTTTTTTCCGGTATTTTGGAACTCTTAATAGAGTATATAATAACAAAGCCATGCCAAATATGATTGATGCTTGACCAACAATCATGAAAAGGAAGATAGATCCAAAAAATACTAATGCACAGGATAATAAAATCATCTGCCAATACAATGGATTTGACCTGGCCAATGGAACATATATTGTTTTATTTTCAAATGTTATCTGGTCATACTCATCATCTTTGACGATAATCGGGAGTCCAGAAAAATTACATTGCGGACAAAGAAACCTGCCTGCAACAGGATCATAATCTAATCCAATCAGTTGTCCCATCATTGCCACACTTGGAAGATATTCTGGTCCTTGAATCTTCCAACCGCAATTCGGACAGATCTGGATTTCTCTTGAATTTTTTGTCATTATTTACCTCAATAAATTACCTTTCAACCAGACAAACCTTTAAGTTCATCAAAAGTATAAACATCTAATCCTAATTCCGAAGCAACAGTACATTCACTTGTCGATTTATAACAATGGACCAAAAGTTTCTTTGGTGGGCTTGTAATATCTATGGTATTAATACTGCAATCATATGTTTTCATAAGGTCAGATTCAACAGCAACACAACTACAACCCAAAACCGCCATTCCATCATAGCCTTCGCTTACTGCAAGTTGTCTTGCCTGACCAAGACAATTGTTTTCTACTGTTTGTGTTGTTATCTGACCCCAATCGCCACGTCCAGTAGTTCCAATAAGTGAGATGTTTTGAATATCATCTAATGAGGTAACTATCAACAGTATCAAAAGTATTGCTATAATTATGATGTATCTCCTGTTAGAACGCTGTGGTTTTTCCTCTTCCATAGATTAGATAAGTTAAATAGAATTAATAAAATAGACTATCTTTGTATGTTTAACACTAAGATAAAAAAATAAAAAAAATCAAATAATGGATTTAGTAAGCATATTAGAAAAATTTAGAGTTTTTCTACTTTCTCTGCTTTAGGTCCTCTGTCACTCTGTACAACCTCGAATTTGACTTTGTCTCCTTCGCGGATTGTTGTTCCTGGCACAAGTCCACTCGAGTGAACAAAGTATTCATTTCCATCATCAGCGGCAATAAAGCCGAACTGTTTCATATTGTTAAAAAATTTTACTGTTCCTTCTACCATGTTTACACCATGTATACTGTTCTGTTATACTATTAGTTCCATTTAATAATATATACGTTTGCTAAAAAAAATCAATAAATTGCCCTATCTTTCGTTGCTTCATCGATTCTTCCGAGAGCAAGAACATAGGCTGCAGTTCGCATGTCGATTTTTTTCTTCGAATGGATCCCAAAGGTTGTATTGAATTCTTTTACCATTTTTGCATGTAGTTTCTTATTTACTTCCTCTTCTTCCCAATAATATCCTTGTTTGTTTTGTACCCATTCAAAATATGAAACACAAACACCACCTGAATTGGCAAGTATATCAGGAATCATGAATTTGCCATTCTTATAAAGAATATCATCAGCTTCTGGCGTTACTGGACCATTTGCAAGCTCGACTATCATTTTACCATTTATCTTATCTGCATTTTTATCAGTAACGACATTTTCCAAAGCAGCTAAAACAAGTATGTCACAATCAAGTTCAAGAAGCTGTTCCTGACTTAATTTTTTGCAGCCTGGATAAGCGTCCACCCGGCCTTCATTCTCTTTGATTTCGCTTAATTTACCATAGTCAAAGCCGTTTTCAAGAAGAGCGCCTCCTTTTGAATCAGATACTGCAATGATCGTATATCCATCTTCGGCCAAAAGCCTTGCCATATGTGATCCTGCGTTGCCAAAGCCCTGAATAACAACCTTCTTTCCATAGGTTGCCTTTTGCACTGCTTCTTTTACACAATAATACCCGCCCAGCGCAGTTGCGTATGATCTCCCAAGTGATCCACCAAGTGAAATTGGTTTTCCTGTAATTACTGCTGGAGAATATTGCCCTACGATAGTAGAGTACTCATCCACCATCCAGGCCATTATCTGTCCATTTGTATAGACATCCGGGGCTGGAATGTCTCTGTCAGGACCAACAATTCGATATGCCTTTCTCATCCACCCTCTTGATAATTTCTCTAGTTCTGCTTTTGATAGTTTGTGTGGATCAACAGTTATGCCACCTTTTCCACCACCATACGGAATGTTAATGACCGCACATTTGATAGTCATCCAAAATGCAAGTGCCTTAACTTCATCAAGTGTAACTCCAGGATGATATCTTATTCCTCCTTTTGTAGGACCTCTGGCATCATTATATCTGACCCTAAAACCTTCAAATACTTTTAGTTTGCCATCATCCATTCGCACCGGAATCGAGAACGAAAATGATTCTACAGGGTATTTCAGCATCTCTTCAGTTTCCTGAACCAAGTGTGTATGTTTCTTTGCCTTTTCTAGCTGCTTTTGTGCGTTTTCAAAAACCATTTTCTCCACCTCATTAATTAGATTTTCACATTCCTTAACTAATAAGTAATTTAAACCTTCCCAGAATTCCTACGTTATAAAACGGAATCTTGTTATTTTGTTACAATTGGCGAATCGATAGCACATAAATACCTTTTGGAACACCACTATAAATATGCAAAACCAACAACCAGTAAAATGTCTCAGAATGCAAAAAATGCTTGACACAGCTAGAAAATTATTTCAGACTCCAATGGCAGACAGGCTGATGAGAAAACAGACTCTGAAAGTACTTGATTTTGGCTGTGGCGATTCTACCAGTACTGTAGCGCTTACCAGAATGTTGTTGGAGTATTCCCATGCGTTAGGCATGACGATTATAGGAGTTAATGCTGACCAAAATCAAGAAGAAGATTGCATTGTACAGTTCAACTCCCAAAGATGTAATTCTGTTTTGGCTATATTCAACAATTTTATGTTGTCTGATGGTCCGGATGTCGAAAAATTCAAAAAAGCATGCAGTACCGATAGATTTGATATAATAACAATCTTCAATCCCGGACCTCCTGCAAAACTGCTTGAAATGATGCGAAAGTATGAACGCGATACCATCCTTTTTATGATCAGAAACAATTTCAATTTGTTGAGAGAACTGCCCGAAGAGATAATTAATAT
>JAHJBM010000071.1 GCA_018813505.1 Microcaldota archaeon | reverse complement strand
TGCAAATCTATGATCATGCATTATCGCAAGAGCAGGTCATGATGCTATACCAGAATCAGCCTATGATTTCCAGTGTGGAAACTGATTTGGGTGATGTTTGGAGTGCTTGTGTTGTTGGTGTTGATTCCTTTGGCCAAGGAAATCAAGTTTGTTCTAATGAACTTGAGATTTCATAATTTTATGTATATCGTGCAAATCTCTTTTTCTTAATTTTTTTATTATACTTTTGGATATTTCCCCATACTATATACGGTGTTGTAATCATAAGGATTAAATCTTAATTTCAAGGTAGGCTATGAGATAAAGAACTGTGGCAATCTTATGAATACTCTAATGCGGATAATGAATTCAAGGATATGGTGATGAAAAAGATTTTTGAGATGGTTTTGGAAAAGAATTTAACATCATAGCAATATTGTTTTATTATGCATGAAAAAAATTATATTCTTCCAACAGAACGTGATTACGAGATTCTCAAGAAATGCGAAAAATTAGAAAAATTAAAACTTTCAAAAAATGACTATGAACTTGTAGAATTCATAAAAACTCAGTTGGAAGATGATTGGAGAACTCCACTATTAAGGAAACTGGATTCTGTGATTAAGAGATATAGTGATTAAATGGACATACTAGAATTGAACAAAAAAGCTTGGGAAAATATAGGTTCAAGAGCTACTCCACAAAGACTTGAAGAAAATAAATACAAAAAAATGTTTGAGCTATTTTGTACCAAGCTCCCCAAGAACGCAAGGGTGCTTGATCTTGGGTGTGGTCCAGGAAGAATAGCGAAGGAATTGACATGCTGGGGATTTGAAGTAATTGGGATTGATTTGGCAGGAAAAATGATCAAACTGGCAAAAAAGAAAGCTCCTAAGGCAAAGTATCTACAAATGTCAATGACCGAGATAAAATTTCATGATGAATTTGATGGTGTTGTTTCCAGTTTTTCGATGTTATGTTTAGATCCAGAAAATTTCAGAAAAACCGCTCAAAAAATCTCAAGGGCACTTAAGAAAAATGGTTTATTTTTATTGAGCTTGAATGAACCGCACCCAGAAAAAAGCCATAATGAAGAAGACAATTATACCGAAATTATGGGGCAGAAAATTTATAGCAGACCTTATACTGAAGAAGAAATAAAAGATATTTTTAGTGAATACGACGTGGAAATAAAATGCGTAAAACGGGAAATTTTGACTTCTAAAGAATATGGGGAAGAATACACTCTGATAATCCTAATGCAGAAAACTTAACGAATGATCTCGGAAATTTGAATTTCCTTACCAGTTGTATCCATTTCCGCAGAAATTTTTCATGACCTAGAGCAAGGTTTATATACGTCTGCCCGCGTCAAGACCTCGTCGGAGAAACTATTACTCACATCCATCTGATTTTTAACAAACCAAACACTTTAAATATGAGTATGTATCTAATTATTATCAACTAATAACTATTGGTGATTAATATGACTTATAATGTTCAAATAATGAAACATGCCCCAACACTTAATACTGTAATTATGGTTGAAAAGGCTCTCCAAGATGCAAAAGACAGCGTAGTGACAATTGCAGAACTGAAAAAACTGCTTCCAAAACAGGTCAATCACAACACTTTGATAACCATTTTGTCTTACCTTGAAGAGAGTAATAAGATTGTAGTAACCATCAAAGGCATAACCTGGATACATAATTATAATCCAAATTTGAGAAAGGCCATTGCCACTGGGATGGAGTTATGAAAACAGTAAGAGTAATTCTTTCCCCTGAAGCTGAAGAGGTTTACAAATATTTGAATGAGCATGCAGAACATTCAAAGCGAGAACGAACATTTTTCAACGTAGTCAATAAGAAAATTGATTTGATAAAAGCAAATGTTCATTATGGCGATTCAATTGCGAAAAAGCGTATACCCTCTGAATACAGAATAAAATATGGTGTGGATAATCTTTTCAGAGTTGAGCTTCCAAATTATTGGCGTATGCTTTATACACTAACCGAAGGTGAAAACCAAATCGAGATTGTTGCTTTTGTGTTGGATATATTTGATCATAAAGAGTACAACAAGAAATTCGGTTATAAGAACAAATAATTGAGGAAATTTGAATTTCCTTACCAGTTGTATCCATTTCCGCAGAAATTTTTCATGACCTAGAGCAAGGTTTATATACGTCTGCCCGCGTCAAGACCTCGTCGGAGAAACAGTTGTTGTAATTGCGCACAATTACGACAATCTTGAACGGTTTGCCGTTCAAGGCTTGTTCCTCTGCATACTGATCTGGGGTTCTTCTCCTGCATATAGTTCTGAGTATCATCACAATTCTTCAGTCATAATCCCAACAGCATCTTCAAGGGTTTCTTCGTCTTGGTTTATGCAGATCCTGAAATGTCTTTCATACCCGCCGAAAACACCGCCCGGAGCTATGGCAACACCATTATCCAAAAGCTTATGCGCATACTCCCCAGCATGTGTTATCTTTTCATGTGTGGCAAAAACATAAATCCCAGCATCTGGAGTTACAAACTCAAACCCTGCATTTTTCAGCGCCTTTTGCGCAGCTTTGCTCCTGGCTTTCCATACCTTGAGGTTTTCAGTAATCAATTCCTTTTCATTTTCAAGACATGCTATCCCGCCCATTTGTACGAATGGAGGAACGCAGGTGATATTGATCTGATTATATGCAATTAGTTTTTTCGCCACATCAGCAGGTGCAATCGCATATCCAAGCCTCCAGTTTGCGATGTTAAATTCCTTTGAAAACGATCTCACTCTTATCGCTCCTTCATATCTCGGTATTTTCTCAAATGCAATCGCCTTATACGCCTCATCTAGTATGAGGTGGCACTCTTTTTCCTTTGCATTCTTTATTACATCATCTATGCACTTCTGGCTGTAAACATTGCTAGTGGGATTTGCAGGATTGCATATTATGCACATCTTTGAATTTTTCAGATCAAGGGTTTCAAAATGCCAGTTGTTTTCCATTTCAGTTCTAACCATTACTGTTTCAAGTCCAAGTTGTTTGCATATCATCTCGTATGCTGGCCATGCGGGTGTTGGAATGGTTACTTTCTCTCCTTTCTTAGCTAGCACGGTAAGAAGGCCATACAATATATGTTTTGAACCTGGACCGATAACTACATTTTCTATTCCACATCCTTCACGTTTGGCGATCTTTTCCCTTAGTTCGGGAAGACCTGCCGATGATCCATAATCAGTCTTTTTCTCGTTCAAATTATCTATTGCCGCATCTAATACGCACTGCGGAGTGGGCATATTTGTATCTCCGACATTGAGTCTGATTATCTTTTTCCCTTCTCTTTCGAGTTTAAGCGCTTTTTCTGCTAAATCGTAGAATGACATATCTAATCCACTCCGGTGTTATTCAGTTAGTACAAACTATTTATTATTCTCTTGCAACTCGAATATTTTTCAATCTTTTTATTGTACTATAAAAAGTACAATAAAATTTTTGAAAGTCGTCA
The DNA here is from genome assembly GCA_018813505.1 of Microcaldota archaeon. Classification (GTDB taxonomy): domain Archaea; phylum Micrarchaeota; class Micrarchaeia; order Anstonellales; family Bilamarchaeaceae; genus Bilamarchaeum. The sequence goes on along the minus strand of JAHJBM010000071.1, from coordinate 47,770 downwards.
GACTTTCAATTCTTTTTATAAAATTCATGTAGTCCAAATTAACAAGGTGTCCAGTAATACTAAATATTCACATTTTTAAACCCTTTACAACAATATATATATGGTAGAAACTGATGAAAAAGTTCACACATCCTAAAGGAGATGGCATAGGTGGCAAAGCTGCTGGAATTGACACTCTTACTACTTTTCACAGAAAAGGGGTTTTCGCTGAAATTCTGGTTGGTATGTCTGCTCAAAGTAAATTCAGATCTGCAGGTCAAGCCATCAACCCGGTTGTTCCTGACACAGCTGTTCTGACCTCAGGACATTTCAAAAGCTATACAAGAAAAGACGCGGTCCGAGATGCAATCGAAAGTGGCGACAGTGATCAGATCGCTGATGCAATCGCAAGAACTCCCATAACCGATGAAGTTACGATAGATGCAGTTACTAGGTTGTTAAGTACATTTGGCGGACCATTGGCAATACGTTCAAGTGCGAGCTGTGAAGATCGAAGCAAGCGTTCTCCATTTGCTGGCGATTTTGATACAACATTCATATTAAGCGATATAAGTATCCCAATTACAGATCGAGTTAATGCTTTGCTTGAAGCAGTACGTATGGTTTATTCAAGTTTTTTCAAAAGCACAGTTAGAAAAAAGATGCATTCGCTTGGCATTCATCCTGAAGATCACAGCATGCCAGTACTGATTCAAAAAGTAGTTGGTCAAACACATCAACTTGAAATCAATGGTGCTATCCACAATGCACACCTGCCTTTTTGCAGCATTGTTTTGACATCCCGTTCAATTGGCATTAACAGACCTGAGGGGGTAAAGCGAGATGCACCTTTTATGCGAATTGGATTTGGAATGGGGACTCTGGTGGTTGGCAGTGACGATGTTGATTGCGTACCCTGTACAATAATCTTTCCTGACAAACCAGGCATCATCAGAACGCCTACAAGTATTACCTATTCTGAAGGGCGCGGAGACTTTGCCGCAAGACAAACAACTGATTTTCTAAGTTCTCAGGATCGATTTGATGCGATGGATCTTGGAAGCGGGAAACTACAAAGATTTTTATTTTCTGATATAAAAAATTGTGGATTTTTTACTGATAATCGTCTTGCGTTTTCAATCCTAACCCAAACAGAAATCCTTAATGGTATTAGTCTTATCAATTTCGATCCAGGAGTTAAAGAAAATAAAATACGTGCTCCCTTTACCGGGTTCATCAATAATCCACACGGAAAGCTGCTAATCGAGTTTTTTGGTCGTCTTGCAAGGAAAATGAAAGAACTGTGTGGGTTTGACATAGACATGGAACTTGCAGTCGTCCGCAGGGGTTCTATAAGTGATTCTGTTTATGATGTTGGATTATTGCAATTAAGACCATTCGGCGGTGGTGTTGGTTCAATAAATTTAACTGATGTTCCTGATGATCTTGTTATTGCCAAAACTAATGATTGTATTGGCCATGGCAGACATGAGTTTGATTCAATACTATTAGTAACTGGCGATGCTGTTGGAGATATGGCATCTGCTCAGAATGTTATTGGAAAGGTTGATAGGGCCATAGGAGGTAAATATCTTCTTATTGGTCCGAACGTCACAGCTGATATTGGAAAAGGTGGAGTATATGGCGAAGTTCACAATCCTGGTGCAGTGGTAAGTTATACTGTTGGTGGTATGTCTATGATTGCTCCTGGAACTCATACATTCAATAATGTTGCTATGATGAGCATGATCGTCGTTCCTAAGGACAAGGTGCATCATCTTAAAGATCTGCTCACAAAAGCTCGTAAATTAAGTGAAGGGGTCTTTATGATTGATCATAAGGTTGTTGTAGAGCTTGATGGTGAGAGTGGATCAGCACAGGCATTTTTTGAGGTGGATTGATGGCCGAAAATGTTGGAACCCAATCAAAAAATCGAACAGATATCTCTTCATATTCACCCCCAAAAAGGATGGCTTCTTTTTTTGCCAGTGTACAACTTCCTGCAAGTGACATTATTCATACGCACAGGATCAAGACTGTTCTTGCATATGTGTACAATCCAACTGTTGCAGAACAAATCAAAAATGCAGTAGTAAAACACATGCCAAGAATCGGATTCAGACATTTAGAATCTCCTGTTACTTTATCAACTATTGATGAGGATAAACCAGTAGTTCTTTTTGTTGATGATCACACTATAAATGATATTAATTTTGACAATCTCAGAAAGAGTATTCCACTTTTAAGCATCGTTTTGCTTTCAACCAATCCAACGCTGTGTTCGCAACCATTCCAACATTCAAGTAATCTATTGCCAAAATTGAATGGTATCGATTTTGTTGCAACCATTGGTATTCCAGATTCAAATCCAAACGAGATCATCCCAGCATTTATACGTCTCTCAGAGGACAAATTAAACATATCGACAAGTTCGGCTGCAAAAAGATTCATAGTTCTTGTTGTTGATGATGAACCTCGTTGGTTTGCCAAATTCATTCCTCATCTTTATTCAATCCTTGGGGGCAGGGCAGCCATCATGACTAAAAGAAATTTTGATGATGCTCTATCTTTTATTGATGAAAGAGCTGATGACTTAATTTGTGTAATAACTGATATGTCATTTCCAAGGGCTGGCATTGTTGATCCTAAAGCAGGAAGTTTACTGATAAATCATCTACATTTAAAATACCGAAGAATTGCAAAAATCGTTGCATCTGGGGGAATCGATGACCATTCACTGAGTGGAAAAGCACTTCTTCTTAACAAAAATTCAGAATCTGCAAAAGAGGAACTACATAGATTCATGCTAGATTATGCTGCTCTTGGTGATTTCATAATTCCAGTTGGTAATACGACTGTGCATGCAAGAAGCGTTATAGAACTCAAGGAAGCGATATCCCATGCGGATGTATCTGTACTTGATAATTATGCAGAAAATGATTTCTTTTCCAGTTGGCTTTATATGCACGGGTTCCATGATGCTGGAGACAGAATAAGGGTTAATCTGTCTACAGGTGAAACTCTCAGAGGATTTCTTATAAATGAATTAGATATCACAATCCAATCTATTTCTAATGATCCGTTTGTAATATCTGATTCACGCGGAACTACTCTTTTAAGTACGTTTTCTTTGAAACAGATTGCCGAACATATCAGATCAATGGACCCAAGCATGATTGAAAAATGGGAATCAGATAATCATCTTTCCTATTGGATGATGAGACACGGGTATCCTGAGCTTGCTGATGAACTTCGCCCTATTAACGGAAAAGGCAAGTCAATACGTGATATGACCATCCAGTTATTTGATAAGTGGATTTCAAGATATAGTGAAACTGGGTTGTATACAGGTTAATCAACTTAAAATTTTTCAACATCCTCTAAATTCTTGATTTCAAAAATTGTAAATTCGTAGAAATTTGCCATTCATTCACCAACATTCTCTCTTAATTTATCAAAGAATTTTTTTGCTTCTTCATAATCCCTGCCTTTTATTATGTGTTTAAGAAGCTCAAGTCGGTTGTTTATACTCTCGATTTGCCTTATTGAATATGGATTGAACAATATCTCTGCAAGCAAATGATCATCTTCTGCAAGCAGTCCTTTGGAAAGCTCCATATGCCTTGCAAAATTCGTTCCTGGAATCGCACTTTTGTCTACACATGCGGCAAAAACAAGCGATGCTGCAAACGGAGTAGTAAGCGAGTATGCCATTATCTGATCATGTTCTGCAAATGTATACCCAAATACTGTTAGTCCAAGTTTTCCAAAAAATTCCCTGAAGAATTGTGTAGCCTTCTGATCGGATTCCCTTATTATTACAAGGCTTTCCTGCTTCAGATTTTCCATATTTGCATGTGTCGGTCCAAACATCGGATGTATGGAAACAAAACGTTTTCCGTATTTTTTGTAATATGTGGGAAGTTCTCCTTTTACCGATGCAACATCACAAATGATACAGTCTTTGGGCAAATATGACATTACTTCGTCAAATGCGTTGGCAGTACTTTGTAAACTGACTGCATTAATCATCATCTCAGGTGCGAATTCACTTATATCGGATAAATCAGATATCGCTTTCGCGTCTTTTATTGCACTGGCCCTGTCTTGGTTCCTGTCATATACTACCACTTCGTGATCTTTCACCAATTCCTTAGCAAGCCACGAACCCATTTTTCCGATTCCGATTATTACAATCTTCATTTTTTTGCCTCTTTGTAACACCCCAGAAATTTGAACATTTCCGTTTCTTGTTTTACTTTTTCAAGTGTATCAATCACTTTTTTGTCCTTGTCAGATCCCTGAAAATCAAGCAAAAATGCATAGTTACCCGGATCATCGATTATAGGCATTGATTCTATCCTTGTAAGGTTTATTCCTGCATCTGAAAATGCCCTCAGAACTCTGAACAATGCACCTGCCTTGTGCAAAGTTGAGAATATCATGGAGCATTTATTTCCTCCATCAACGCCCTTTTTTGCAAGTACAAGGAATCGTGTGGTATTCTGCTTATTATCTTCTATATCTTCCTTTATTATTTCAAGATCATAGAGTTCTGCACAGAGTTTGCTTGCTATCACTGCTGCGCCTGCCGGTCTGTTCCTTGTAAGCATGAGCGCAGCGCCTGCTGTATCATAATACGGTTTTGCCTCAAGTTTATTCCTTTCAATTATACCTCTACACTGACCAAGAGCCGCTGGATGGGAATAAACTACTTTTATGTCCTTGTAATCAGTATCTGGGAGCGAAAGTAGGCAATGATGTATCGGTAGTTTTATTTCTCCGATAACCATTAGGTTGGTTTCTATGAATAGGCTGTTCACCTGGTCTATGGAACCAATAAGCGAGTTTTCAACAGGTACTATTCCAAAGTCAAGTTCGCCTGCAGAGACTGCTTGAAAAACATTTGCAAATTCCTGTTGTGCTATTGGTACTGAATGTTTGTCAAATTCTTTTGCGGCAACTTCACTATATGCGCCATGTTCGCCCTGGAATCCTATGAGTTTCATATCCTTGTTCTGTAATTCCTTCGATTCGTTTATTATTCTTCTAAACAGATCTTCTGAAAATTTCTGATCAATTATTCCATTTGCCTTTTTCTTTATCCTTTCAAGGATCTCATTCTCTCTTTTTTTATCCTCTGGGGTTTCCTTGAGTTTTTTTGTCACTAGGGCGGTTTCCATTCTCTTGTTCAAAAGCTGAAGTATTTCAGCATCTATCCTATCTATATCTTTTCTTAGTTTTTCCAATTTCATTTTCTCACCCGTTCTATTAGTGCAATATCATTCAACATTTTCAAATCTGCCAATACTATCGCAGTAACTGCTTCTACAATAACTGGTGTACGTAGTGCAATGCATGCATCATGTCTTCCTTCGATTTTTATGCCAGTTTGCTTTCCTGTTTTGAGATTGATCGTTTTCTGTTCTTTACTTATGCTTGCCGTAGGTCTGATAGCAACACGGAAAACTAATTCATTGCCATTTGTTATGCCTCCGTTTATCCCACCAGCATTATTCGTTTTTGTTTTTCCATTAGCAGTTAATATCTCGTCATTAAATTCACTTCCGAGCATTTCAGCACATCCAAATCCTGCACCGAATTCGATTCCTTTTATCCCGGGAATTGAGAATATTGCGTGGCTTAATAATGATTCAAATGAATCAAAGAACGGTTCGCCTAATCCAACTGGCAAGCCATTGACTCTACATTCGATAATTCCGCCAACAGACTCCCCATCTCTTATAGCGTTGTTTATCTCTTTCTCCATTCCATCCTCGTTTTTCGATCCATGAATCTCAATTAGTTTTGCTTCTATTTTTATCGGAGTAATAATCTTTTTTGCAACAACTCCTGCGGCAACGAGAGGCGCAGTTAATCTACCTGAAAAATGTCCTCCGCCTCTATAATCATTACTCCCACAAAATTTTTGCATTGCAACCATATCTGCATGTCCTGGTCTTGGGGTGTCTTTTAATCTTTCATATTGTGCAGAATCCACATTTTTGTTCTCAAACATTATGCAAATTGGTGCACCAGTTGTTTTGCCTTTGAACAGTCCGCTTTTTACCAATGGAACATCTGCTTCTTTTCTTGCAGTAGTGCCGTTTGCACCGCTTTTACGTCTATCGAGATCTACAGTAAACTCGTTTTCAGAAATTTTAATTCCTGCAGGGCAGCCATCTATTAGCATACCTATCACGTTCCCATGTGATTCTCCGAATATGCTTGTTCTGAATAATCTTCCAATTGTATTCATATTTTCACCATTAAGCCTTCCAAATCCTCAAAGAATTTTGGATATGATTTTGATACGCATTTTTCATCGTTTATCTGCACTCCTTTTTCCGAAGTAAGTGCAACAACCGCACAAGCCATTGCTATCCTATGATCATTGTGTGGGTCAACGATTACTCCACCTTGAAGTTTTTTGCCAACGATCTCCATTCGATTTCCAACTACTTTTATATCTGCACCCATATTTCCTAATTCACTGATCAGCGCGGCAGCTCTGTCACTTTCTTTGTGTTTAAGTCTTTCAGTTCCATGAATTACGCTCTTTCCTTTACAATTGCATGCAAGAACGGCAAGCGGTGGAAACAAATCTGGGCAGTTTGTTGCATCAAATTCAAATGCGTTTAATTGTTTCTTCGTTACTTCTACAATCCCATTGCCGGTGTTCACATTCGCACCAACTTTCTTTAAAATATCTAATACTACACTGTCTGGTTGCGAATCTTTTTTGATCCCTGAGATATTAACCCGACCTGCTATCGCTCCAGCAACAAGCATAAATGCTGCACCAGACCAATCTCCATTTATTTTTAATTTCTTTTTTGGTTTGTATTTTTGTCCTCCTTTTATCTTGAACAAACCGAGTTCTGCATTATGTTCTATCTCAACTCCAAACTCTTTCATAACCTCTAAAGTTATCTCAACATATCTTCTGCTCTTTAGATTGGAAACTTTTATCTCTGAATTCTCTTTGCAAAGTGGCAGTGCGATAAGCAAACCACTCAAAAATTGTGATGTTTTAGAACCGTCTATCTTCAGTTTCCCCCCATGAATCGGTCCTTTAACTATTATTGGAGGAAATCCATTGTCTGTACTGCATTCTGCACCTAATTCGCGCAATGGCACTTCCATCATTTTCATTGGTCTTTTCTTTAGACTACCTTCAGCATCTAACCTAACTTTGTTCGGATATAGTGAAACTACCGGGGTAATCATGCGCATGCATGTTCCTGATTCATCACAGTCCATCTGAAAATAATCTGGTTCTCTTGTTCCTATTATTTGAATGTATCCATCAATATAACTTCTAAGTGTCTTTGCGCCAATATCCTGAATTGCACAATCTGTAGTTGATATGTCTTCACACACTCCATCTTTGATACTCGGATGCCACAATCTGGTTTTACCAATGGCAAGGCTTGCGATTATCATCGCACGTTGCATCATGCTTTTTGATACTGGCGCTGTAATACTTCCGTTGATTCCACTTGGTTCAATGTGCTTCATCCAATATCCTCCCTGCTATCTGTTCAGGTGTTTTTCCAGATGTGTTAATGATGATGTCTGGCACGCGCATATATCTGTCGAATCGTTGTTCAAGCATCTCCGTTATCCTTGCCTTTCTGTCTTCAACACAGAGCAATGGCCGTGATTTGTCATTTCTTGCTCTTTGAAGAACTGTTTTTGTATCTGCCCAGAGCAGCACAATAAAACTATTCTGTTTCAATATTTTGATGTTTTCATCATTGAGTATGATGCCTCCACCGCAATCAATGACATTATCATCTATGTTCGTAATCTGCATCAGCGCTTTGTTTTCTATCCTCCTAAATTCATTCTCTCCCTTTGTCCTGAATATTTCGGTCACTTCCATTCCTGCGGATTTTTCTATCTCATTGTCAATGGCAAAAAGCTGCATCCTATTCATATTTACTATTTGTTTTGAGATTGTGGTTTTGCCTGACAGCATGAAGCCAATCAATGAAATATTGCGTTTTTTGCTAGGGGTATTTGTTATTGCACTTCTCATCAGATCCGCGTGGATAGTTTTTCCTGTAAACAATTCGAAAGCCTTGACGCCCTGAAACAGCAGCCATTCCTCTCCGGAAATGATCTTGCAACCTGCCTGTTCGGCATCTGTTACCAGTATGCTCTTTTCACTATAATTAGCATCAAGTATTACCATCTCTTTTCTTAGCGATTTTTCCGGAACAATCCTCTTGCCAGTGCTGACGCAGGAAACAACTATATTGCAACTTTCAATCACGCTTCCTACCTCATCAAGCCTGCAGTATCCACATCCAAGTTCTTTTGCAATCATTTCCGCCTTTTCTATGGTGCGGTTGGCAATCGTTACCCACGCACCTTTGGACCGTAGTGTGTATGCCGCTGCCTTCGCAGCGCCGCCTGCACCAATCACGCATGCCTTTGCACCCTCAAGTTTTACTCCGTTGGATTCAAAAGCCATTCTCACTCCGTGGACATCTGTGTTATATCCGATCCATTTTTTGTTCTTTTTTATCGCAGTATTTACTGCACCTATCTTTGCACTGTCATCTAGTTCATCTACTGCCTTGCACATTTCTTCTTTGAATGGAGCTGTGATATTGAATCCCTTTATATTCATTTCTTTTGCAATGTTGAGTGCCCTTGTTGCAGAATCTATTGCAAGTCTGACATAAACAGCATTTACTCCTGATTTTTCAAATGCTGCATTATGTATCTGCGGACTTTTGCTGTGTGAAACCGGATCACCTATAATGGCATAAACCTCAATCATTATGACCACCTAAAATTCTACTGAGTTTTTCCATCTCTTCGATGGTCATCTGCCCATCAGCTGTTTCCTCTCCTTTTTTCAATACGGCAAAAGTGAACTGACTTCCAAGCATCGGCGCAACTATTCTGGTGATTTTGCCATGTTCACCAATGCCTATAACAACTAGTTTTCTATCTGAGTCTAGAAGTCCAAATAATCGTGCATTATCTTTTTCTGTTTTTACCTTGCATGCGATCTTTGCAACATCTGCACCTAATCTGAAACATCCTGAAACAATCTCTTCAAGTTCTTCTTTCGGTAATGTGCCATCGTAATCATGATATGAAATTATAACTTCGCATTCTTTTTCATGTGCTTTTTTTACTAACATCTTCCTGTAATCGTCTTCTGATTCAAGTTCGATATCTACAAATGCCGCACCTGCATCTATTGCAGTTGAAAGCATCATAAGTCTTTGTTCATCATTGTGTTTTCCTGGTCTGCATGTTGCTATCAATTTTTTATGACCTAAGAACAATTTTTTGATTTCTTCTGGAGTGAGTTGCATGGTGTCTAACCGTATCTCTGCAAATTCCATGCTGTGCGATATCTCTTTACATTCTTCAAATGTCTTGTTTGCAATGCTAACACATATCATTTATGGCAGCCTCCAATTTATTGAGTTCAATATCTACAAGTCTGCATTTTCCTATACCATTAAGCACAGGTAGTATGACGTTATTGTTTCTCCTTTTCTTGTCCTTTCTTATTGTCTCGGCAATGTCGCTTTTCATACATCTTATGGCTGTGGGAAGTCCGTACAGTTTAATCAAGTTCTCCAATCTTCCAGTATCTTCGCTTTTTACAAGTCCCATTGAGGAAAATAATTTGCATTCTGCAACCATTCCTACGGCTATTGCTTCACCATGGGGAACATGCGTTATCTTCTCTATTGCATGACCTATCGTATGGCCAAAGTTCAGTTTCATTCTCTCCAGTTTCTCTGTTTCGTCTTTTTTTACGATTGTGGTCTTGACTTTTATCGAATCATGTACGATTTTTTTGATGATATTATCATCGAGTAGCAATGCCGTTTCATGGTTCTTTTCCAGTAATGAAAAAAGCTTTGCGTTGCCTATTGCAGCATGCTTTATTACCTCTACAAACCCATTTTTTATTTCGTTTTTTGGCAATGTTTTCAAAAGACCGGTATCACATAGGATGAATTTTGGTTGCCTTATTGTTCCTATGATATTTTTGTAGCCACGGAGATTCACTCCATTTTTTCCGCCTATGCTTGCATCAACCTGCGCTAAAAATGTTGTGGGAATAAATCCAAATTCAATTCCTCTCATATATGTCGAGGCTACGAAGCCGGCAATGTCTGTTACTACTCCACCTCCTATACCAAGCACAAACCAGGATCTGTCTGCTTCAAGACTAAGAAGCTGTTGATAAATGGATTCCACTGTCTTGAGGGTTTTTATCTCTTCTCCTGCCTCTATCTCTATGATCTCTGCATTTGGAAATTTTTCTCCGTAATATTTTCTCACGTTATTGTCAGTGATTATCACTACGCTGTCTGAAGGAAGGTATTTTGCAACACCGTCCATCGGTCCGAGAATTATTTTACTCATGTCACTTTCCATTGATTTCACTTCCCACGAACTTCTGGAGCTTCCGGATATCCTTCATCATCGTTTCGAATTGTTGTGGTGTCAATGTCTGATCTGCGTCGCTTAACGCTTCTTTTGGATTTCTGTGCACTTCGACTATCATTCCATCAGCCCCACACGCAACAGATGCAAGACTCATGGGTGGAATCAAGCTAAGTCTCCCTGTTCCATGGCTTGGATCGGTTATTATTGGCAAATGTGTGAGCTCCTTTATTGCAGGTACTGCACTTAGGTCAAGTGTGTTTCTAGTGTATTTTTCATGCGTTCGTATTCCACGTTCGCATAATATTACATCCGAGTTTCCTTCGTTTAATATGTATTCTGCACAATTCAACCATTCCTCGATCGTTGAATACATCCCTCGTTTTAGGAGTACTGGTTTGTTTGATTTTCCGACTTCTTTTAGCAATGAATAGTTTTGCATATTTCTTGTACCTATCTGCATAATATCGGTATACTCACATACCCAAGATACATCCCTCGGATCAACCACCTCTGTGACTATTGGTAATCCTGTTTCATCCTTTGCCTTTGCAAGTATTTTCAATCCCTTTAGTCCAAGTCCTTGAAATGCATATGGTGAGCTTCTTGGTTTGAACGCACCTCCTCTAAGCATGTCTGCACCCGCCTTTTTTACGGCGTGGGCTGTTTCAAGCGTCTGTTCTTCACTCTCAACAGAACACGGTCCGGCAATAACCACAAATCCTGTACCGATCTTTACTCCATCAACATTCACTATTGTTTTTTGATTGCCGTTCAACCCAGCAAGTTTCAATCCCTTCATAACATCACATCCTTTTTGATATTTTTAACATTACCTTTACCAACATTCATGAGAAACCACTCAACAAAATTATATTCGAAAGTGCGTGATTTCTCAATAAGCATAGCTAAAGCTGAAGAAGCCGAAGAAATAGTTCCAGACTTTTATTGCCCCTTCAAGTATGCTCATATAAAACCACATTAATACATCTTCTTACATATAATTTAGCAAGTAATGTTTATAAACATATGGAACAAAATGTTTCGATTTCGTTCAACGAACGAGTTTCATCAACTTTATCTCCGTTGATATATTTCGAATAAATATTGATAATATGACTCCCAATAACAATTCCATCTGCTCCAGCTTTATGGTATTCTTCAGCCTGTTTCTTATTCGAAATTCCAAAACCAACGCACAATTTCTTTTTGTTTCCAGCGAGTTTTCGTATTCTTTTCACGAATTCAATGCTCTCTTTATCAATATCATCTCGTACTCCGGTAACTCCACTCACAGAAACCAAATATGTGAACATACTGGAACCACAGGACTCTAGGATCTTTTTTGCCCTTTCTTTCTTCGTATTTTGAGTTATCAACCCAATGATACAAATCCCTTCATTCTCAGCCATGTTTTCGAATTCCGGATCCTCGCCAAACGGAAGGTCTGGAATGATCAATCCTTGCACACCAACTTCTTTCATCATCTTCAAAAATTTCTCACGACCATATGCATAGACAATATTGTAGTATGTCATAAACACAAAAGGAACTTCAATTCCTTCGTGCCTAAGCATTGCCACCATCCCAAATATCTTCTCAATATTCACACCATTCGCAAGCGCTCTACTGGTCGCCATTTGAATGGTTTTTCCATCTGCAATTGGATCTGAAAATGGGATTCCCAACTCAACAATATCTGCGTGTCTGGCAAGTGCTCTAATTAATTTGGCACTAAATTCAAGGTTCGGGTCACCACAGCAAACGTAAGGGACAAACATCATATTTTCACACCCTCAAGCTCAGCGACATGCGCGACGTCCTTGTCTCCTCTTCCAGATAGGTTGACTATTATAACATCTTCTTGTTTACATTTTAGCACTAGTTTCTTGAGGTACGCAATTGCATGTGCAGATTCCAATGCAGGAATTATTCCTTCGGTTTCAGAAAGCAAATGGAATCCTTCCAATGCTTCACTATCTGTAATATTGACATATTTAGCATTTCCAAGTTCATACAAATAGGCATGCTCGGGTCCGATAGATGGATAATCCAAACCAGCAGAAACAGAGTGCGTTTCACGTATCTGGCCATAGTTATCTTGAAGCACATAGCTCAAGTTTCCATGCAATACCCCTTTCTTTCCATCCCCGCTTATGCGTGCAGCGTGTTTTCCACTGGCAATTCCTTTTCCTCCTGCCTCAACACCTATCATTCTAACCGTATCTTCTTTCAAAAAACCTGAGAATAGGCCTATTGCATTACTTCCACCACCCACACATGCAACTAAATAATCCGGCATCTTTGCTTCAGCATCCATAATCTGCGCATGTGCTTCTTTGCCAATGACAGACTGAAAATATTTTACAATGTTCGGATATGGATGTGGTCCTAATGCTGATCCGATTACGTAATGTGTTTCTTTGGAATTTGATGCATAATCACGCAATGCTTCATTTATTGCATCCTTTAGTGTTTTGGAACCGATATCAACTATCCTAACATCAGCACCAAGTAACTTCATTCTGTAAACATTCAGAACCTGTCTTTTGGCATCATTAGCGCCCATATAAACCTCACAATTAAGTCCGAACAGCGCAGCGGCAGTTGCGGTAGCAACTCCATGTTGGCCAGCTCCAGTTTCAGCAATCACTCTTTTCTTGCCCATTTTTTTTGCCAAAAGCACCTGGCCGATTGTATTATTTATCTTATGTGCTCCAGTATGGAGAAGGTCCTCGCGCTTTAAATATATTTTTGCATTTCCACCTAGTTTTTTACTCAATCTTTCAGCAAAATAAAGTGGTGTTGGTCTTCCGGCATATTGTCCTAAGTAATAGTCGAGTTCTTTTCTGAATTCGTTATCTTTTTTCAGTTTTTCAAATTCATTATCCAGTTCTTCCAGTACAGGAACTAACAATTCAGGAACATACTGTCCTCCAAATTCTCCAAATCTTCCTTTCATCTGTTGTTCACCAATCGCAATTCATGTATTTTTGTCTGCATATTTTTCGCTTTCCAGATCGATGTACCAACCAATATTCCTTTTGCGCCTGCATATTTTACGAATTCGGCATCCCCTCTTGTTCGGATTCCGCTTTCACTGACAAGTGGCCTGTCAATCTTACCAACCTCATCAATGATTCTCTTTGTCACGTTTATATCGACCGTAAGCGTTCGCAAATCCCGATTATTTATCCCAAGGATGTCTGCATTTGTCTCAAGCGCTCTCTTCATTTCATTTGCATTATAACATTCAAGAAGCACTTCAAGACCATGGGAATGCGCCTTTTTGATCATATCATTCATATCAAAGCCTACTCTATCTGCAACCTTCACCACAAGTAATATCACATCTGCACCAAGAGATGCTGCAGCCTTAATTTGTTGGTTATCCAAAACAAAATCCTTGAAAAGTACTGGCAAACCAGCACATTTAGCATCTGGAATGTTGTCTAATTTTCCTTTGAATATTTTTGGTTCCACAACCACGGATATTGCATCTGCGCCAGCATCTTTGAATAGTTGCGCAGTTTTCTTTGCATCAATATTGTCAAAAGAATATTCACCGGCTGGTGATGCGTGTTTTATCTCAGAAATCAAACTAAATTCCTGTTTTCTTAGTTTTTCTGCTAGTGATATCTTCGTGGCTTGTTTGCCTATCTGATCTGTTGTTGAATAATATCCATCTGCAACACTCTGTTTTGCATTTTCAATGAATTTATCGAGTATGTCTCCCATTTATTCACCCTTGTTCTACTGTAAATTCAATTAATTTCTGCAGTTTCCGGTTTGCAGCACCAGAATCCATTGACTTGTAAGCGTGTTCCAATCCATTTGCGATGCTCTTTGCTTTTCCATTGGCATAAATAGCAGCTGCTGCATTCAGGGCAACTATCTCACGTCCGATTCCTTGCTCTCCATTCAAAACCCTGCGGATTATTTCCGCACTTTCCTTTTTTGTACATATCCTCGGAATTTCAGCCTTTTTGATACCTAGATCATCAGCATCGAAATCATATGTTTCAATCTGATTATTTTTCAACTCAGAAATTTTTGTTCTACCAAGTCCTACCTCATCCATTCCATCTGAATGAACTACGAGCGCATGCCTTGTGCCAAGCATGCCAAGGATTGTTGCCATTGTTTCAATGAGTGCGGGGTCATAGACGCCAAGCACTTGTGCTTTTGCACCTGCTGGGTTTGTGAGTGGTCCAAGAATATTGAAAACAGTCCTGAATCCCAGTTTCTTGCGTACGCTGGCAACGTTTTTCATTGCAGGATGGAAAAAAGGTGCAAACATGAATCCTATCCCAATTTTATCAATGCATTCTTTCACCATCTCAGGCCGAAGCATTTTCGCACCTAATTCTTCAAGTACATCTACCGATCCGCAATTGCTGGAAACTGATCTGTTTCCATGTTTTGCAATTGGAATTCCCGCTCCGGCTGCTACAACTGCGGCAGCAGTGGAGATATTGAAAGTATTAGAATTGTCTCCTCCTGTTCCGCAGGTATCCACAAGCATATCTGATTTTGGATGAATCTGTATTGCATTCTTTCTCATTATTTTTGCAAAACCATATATTTCATCAATTGTTTCGCCTTTTGTTTTGAGGGTAGTCAGAAATTCGCTTATGTAATTATCTTTTGATTCTCCTGAAATTATTTTTTGCATAATTATTTCTGCTTCTTCAGTTGTGAGATCCTCTTTGTTTGCGAGTTTTTTCATTATACTATCCATTCCTACACCTTCAGAAAGTTTTCCAGAATCTTTTTCCCCTCTTCTGTCATTATGCTTTCAGGGTGGAACTGGAGTCCGTATATCGGCAGTTCTTTATGTCTTACTGCCATAACAATGCCATCGCTTGTTTTTGCTGTTACCATAAGACAATTAGGAATGTCAATGCCAACAAGAGAATGATACCTCATCACCTGCAGTGGGTTCTTTACTCCTTTAAATAATCCGTGGCCATCATGTTCTATTGTACTTGTCTTGCCATGTGTCGGCATATTTTTGATTATTCTTCCTCCGAAGTGATGGATTATACCTTGATGTCCAAGGCAAATTCCAAGTATTGGAATATCATCAATTTCAGATAAAATCCCGCTACAGATACCAAAATCTTTTTTATTGGCAGGGTGGCCTGGTCCTGGAGAAAGAACGATGTGTGTTGGTGCAATTGTTTTGATTTCGTTTATGGTTATCATATCATTTCTGTACACTGTCGGTGTTGCACTAAGCTCTCCGAAATACTGATATATATTATGAACAAATGAATCGTAATTATCTATTATCAGCAGTTTTTGCGAGGTGTTCAAAATCTCACCTCAAGCGCCCTAAGCAGGGATCGCATCTTGTTTTCTGTTTCATTGTACTCGTTTTCAGGAACCGAATCATATACAATTCCGGCACCTGCCTGTACATATGCCTTCTGTCTTTGTGCTATCAGAGTTCGTATTGCGATTGCAAAATCACAGTTCCCATTGTATGAAAAATATCCAACTGCACCTGAATACGGGCCACGCTTATCTGGTTCGAGTTCTTCAATAATCTCCATAGCCCTTACTTTTGGTGCACCTGTCACAGTTCCTGCAGGAAACATTGCATTGAATGCATCAAAACATGTTTTGCCTTCCATGAGGGTCCCTGTGACGTGCGAACACATATGCTGCACATCCTTGTATTTGTGAACCTCCATCAATTCAGGTACTTTTACGGTTCCAAATTCTGCTACCTTGCCAATATCATTTCGCGTAAGGTCCACAAGCATCAAATGTTCTGCTTTTTCTTTTTCACTATTCAATAGTTTTTGTTCCAGTTCCATGTCTTCAACAGGGGTTTTCCCACGTGGCATAGTTCCTGCCAATGTTGCATAGCTATCTATTTTCCTTCCTTCAATGCGGACAAGGTTCTCTGGGCTGGAACCTATTATTTTCCTATCGCCAAAACTCAGATAATACATGTACGGTGAGGGATTAGTCTGTTTCAGGAAATTATAAAACCTGAGCGGATTACCTTCAAAAGGGATTTCATAGCGTCTTGAAAGCACAACCTGAAATATCTCGCCATCTGTTATCCTTTCTTTTGCTATGGCGACCATCTTTTCATATTCATCTTTGTTTACATTCTCCTTTATTCTTCCTGTTTCAAACGGACCAAGAAATGTGTCTTCTTTGGCAAGCTTCAATATCTCAGCAGACCTGTCTTCTGAATGGGAGAAATATTGTATTGTTTTGTCTCTATGATCATAAATCAGACCGTCATCAAAAAGTCCGAATTCAAAATCCGGAAATTCCTCTCTGCCTTTTTGTTTTGTCGAAATATTCTCAAGCTGCCTGACATAATCATAAGAAAAGTATCCTACGGCCCCGCCTACAAATCCCTGTTTCTCTAGCTTTGATTTTGGCATATTCTCTGCCATCATGGCAAGTGGTTTGTCTGTTTCAGTTTCCTCATCTCCTATGGCAATGACAGTTCCCTTTGCTATAATCTTATCTTTCGGTTCAAATCCAATAAATGAAAACCTTGCAAGTTTTTCCTTGCCTTCAAGCGATTCAAGCAGGAATGAGTTCTCATACTCCCGTTGTACTAATGAATATATCTGATATGGATTCAGGGCTAGTTTTAGTTCTTTAGTTATCATTTCAATCGAAAATAATTATGATATTGTATATATTTAAACATTTCTGTATAAAAATATACATATGCATGATCTATTGGAAAAATTTTTTCAGAATGCACGTGGAAGGAAGCAGGTTGCCACTGAGTTTCTTAGGATTGGGCTCAAAGTAGATCAAAAAGCAAAAATCTACGTTGGTAATATCGAGCTACCTCCTGCAAAAATTGCAAGGGCACTTGGCGTTGATAGGCGCGTTGTGATAGATACTGCGAAGGCAATTACAAAAGACGACAAACTATTCCATATCTTCTATAAGCTCGAACCCCGTGCATTTATGGGAAATGCTGCAAGGGAGTTTGGTTTTGATGTAATTGAGCTGCGTGCAGATCCAAAGAAAAAAGGAATTGTTGCAGGCGTGACAAAAGTACTTGCAGATAATAATATCGTGATAAGGCAGGTGATAAGCGATGATCCTGATCTGTTTCCCGATCCTGTACTTACTATCATAATAGATGGAAAACTCAATGCAAATGTCATAAAGAAATTAAGGGAACTTGATTTTGCAGAATCTATATTAATCAAATAGTATTATCATTTCCTTTATCTCCTGTTCTTTCTAATTTCCTTGCCGCGTTTTTTCCTTTTTTTCCTATTTGTTTTTTCTATAATGGCTCTTACGACATTATGTTTTTTGCGCCTTTGTTTTGCATTATTCTTCTGATGTTTCTTTTTCTTAGTTGTATGCAGTTTTGCTTCTGACGATTTATCCTTTCGGATTTTTTTCTCGGGTGTTTTTGCTATTGTTTCCTTTCTATCTCTTGCTTTTTTGTTTACTGTCTTCTCATTCTTCAATCCTTTTGTGAGTATGTTCTTTTTTCTCTGATCTTTTTTTGTTTTATATGATCTTTGCAATTCCATAGGACGTTTGACTTTTTGCACTCTCTTCTTTGTTCTCTTTTTCTTTATTATTTTCGCATTTACTTTTTTTGCAATCGTTTTCTTCTTTGTCATTGACAAGATTTCTGTTGCTTTAGGTTTGCCTGTTTTTGCTTTCTTTCTTTTCTTGCGTTTTTCGATTTCGTGTAATTTCAACGTATCCTTGAGTATTGGTTTTACTGTCGTATACCTTCTGGTCTTTTTCTTTTTTGGTGGTTTTCTAATTGCACTTGCAGAACCTCCTGTTTTGGGAGGTGGTTTGTATTCATTATCATTTTTCAAAATTGGTTTTGTTCTAGTGATTACGATCTGGTTGCTGGTTCTTTCTGTGTTTTCTGGTACTGAAATTCTGGTGGTTTGGGTGGAACAATCATTATTTGGCCTGTCGCTGCATTCATCGCTGTTTTTTGCTGTTGGAAGTTTGGTCGTTGGAACTGCGGACTGCCTTTTGTTATCATGGCAATTCATTGGCATCATTATATTCAAATATGTTATCTCAGGAGGCACATTCTCACGCATTGCTATTTTTTCCGTAAATCCCTGTTCTATCGTTACATCAGCTTCCAAATTAATGTTCAATGGTTGCTGTTGCAATGTTTGTTGGGTTCCGTAATTTCTCTGACTAATCGTGTCTGACATATATGTTGGATCTTCAACTGCAAAATTGCCTTTTTTGAATTCTGTTTCTCTGACTGCAATATGATGGGTCATAAAACCGTGATCATTCGGTCTGAATGTAGTTCTGTTTTCGTAAGTTCGAATCGGTGCAGTCGTGATAATCCTTTCAGAAACAGGAACTCTCATATTATCTATTGTTATTGGTTGCTGGCCTGGTTGCTGTGTTTGCAAATATTCTTTATACTCCTGCCGTTTCTCTCCAATGAATTCAAACAGATTCCCTCTTGTTTTTTCAGGCATGCTAACGCTTGTTTTTTGTAATTCTGCATCAAGGTCTGTCCTTATCCTGCCTTCGCTCAACCATCCAAGCGCTTTGACAGTCTGGAATTTCATGAAATTTCCGCACTTTATGCCTGCGGGTTTCTTTTCAAGATATTCAATGAATATCCCAATCATTTTCTCGCTTTTGAGTTCCATCGCTGCTCTTACAAAATCCATTTTATCTTCTGGCAATACATTTGGATCATCCATAAACTTTCTGATTGTTCTTTCTGTTTTTTGCACTACTAACGGATTCCTGTTTTCGAGTCCAGTTTTCAACTGGTGTGCCAGGGCTTTCATCGGACCGTCGTTCTGCCTGTTCGGTTTCTGAATCTGCTGTGCGCCAGCATTTGCCCTGATAAAAATCTGTCCTATTCCTGCCATCCGTTTATTTCACCATTATGATGCTGAACCAAACAAGTTGATTGGCCATTTCATCGGAATCCATGTTTTATTTTCCATAGTAAAGTTTGATAAATGCATTCCTGGTCAAACCTGCCTGTTTTATTATGTTCAATAAGGTTCCAGGGCAAGTTCTTTATGAAGGGGTACGATCGGTTTCAGTTTTCTACCATCTATCTCCTTAATCAGAATGAAGTGGCTACTTGCTGATCCAGTTTTCTGGATCCCAACGTTCCCAGTATCTTTATGACTTCCAGCCCTGAGAGAATCGGGAGTTTCATTAACCCACGCTTACAGTAGCAATAATCTGGGCTTCAGCATGGGCATTCCTTAAATGCTCCAGTTCATCTGCATCGGCATGTTTGATATAAAGTTCAAGCGCTTCTTTTAGGTTCTTTAATGATTCCTCTATTGTATTACCCTGGCTGGTTACCTACAATTCAATGCAGTGGGCAACGTACCATTTGCCTTCCTTTTCCACTACAGCTGAAATTTTGTACATATAATATTCACCAATATTTTATCTCTTCTCAGCTTTTTAACAGTATCTTTTAACAGTTGATCAACTATTCTATCCTCATATCTGGTTCGATCTTTCTCCAGTCTCCGTTCATGAACTGCCAAAGTTGTTTTACTGTAGAATCATAGACAAGGTTGTTCTTTGAGGCAATATTCCTTGGTCTGTCTATTTCTATCAATGGGAATCTTCTCATCCAGTCTACATCGTCCTTGAATGGATTCCTTTCTATAACATAAATTCGATTGCGCTCTTTTTTTACTTTTTCGCACCATTCGATGACTTTGTTTACTTCTTCTTGACTGACCATAATAAAAACTCGTAATTCCTTTTTATATTTGTTTCTTAAACATGGCATAATTTAGACGCAGGGCGTGAAATCTGCCTACGTTTGTATTCCATGTTTTCTACAAGATTGCAAGTGTTCAGGATGTTTGTGTTTCATTACATTGGAACGTACAATTGCAATCTGGATAAACTCCTGCAACGATCCAGTTACCTACACAAGCTTCAGTTGGCAGTGCAGAACACAGGTCACCACACGTAAGCGTGCTTTCAGATGGTGTGTATTCGCCTCCTTCTACTGATTTCCCTGGTGTTGTGCATCCTGCGAGAATTATCATCATGAGTCCGAGAAATAATATTGCAATTTTCATGTTTTAAATTCCTGGTATATATCTAAAATACTATCTTTTGATGATCTGGATAATATCCCCATCTGCAAGAATATGAGCAAGCCCGACTTTCTGTGGTTGGTGTTTCACGCTTTTGCCCCAAACCATTGCATATCTAAATTCCTTCCTAAGGTCTCGGTGCAGCCTGTCGCAAACCTCGCTTATCTTGATTCCCCTTCGTACAACCAGCGGCTCTTCAAGGTCTGTTTCTTCCCCCTTTCTTTTTGTGAATATGTTGATCAGGTTAAGTTTCTGGTATGCGATTTCCTTGAGTTTTTCTATTCCCTCGCCTTTTTCAGCAGCTATGGCGATATCATATTCCTTGCTGACTTTGACAAGATCTTTTTTTGTGATTAGATCAGACTTTGTCAGAATGTGAATCGTTGGGATATATTCCCTGTTCCCTTCAAGCACATCGATAAACTCGTCTATATCTATATCATTCCGCAAAACCACGTTGGCATTGAATATCCGGTACTCATTGAGTGCTGCAATAATCTCATTCTTGCTTATTTTTGTGAGTTTTACTGTTGTGTTTATTACTATGCCGCCCTTGGCATTCTTGTCTATGATGACCTGGGGCCTGTTTCTGTTGGTTCGTATTCCAAAACCATAAAGTTCGTTTTCAATTACCGTTTTCTGTTTTGGGTGCATTGCTTCAACTAGTACGAATATCAGATCTGAATTTCTAGCAACTGCGATTACCTCGCGTCCTCTTCCCTTACCGTCCTTTGCACCTTCTAGGATTCCAGGAAGATCAAGTATCTGTATCCTGGCACCTTTATATTCCATTACGCCTGGGATGCATGTGAGTGTTGTAAATGCATAAGCTGCGATTTTTGATTCTCTGTTTGTGAGTTTTCCAAGAAGAGTACTTTTTCCAACGCTGGGAAGGCCGATTAGTACTATTGAAGCATCTCCGGATCTCTTTATTTCAAATCCGCTACCTCCTCCAGTTCCCCTTGGTGCAATAAGTTCGCGTCTCAGCTTCGCTAGTTTTGCTTTCAAAACTCCAAGGTGATATTCAGTAGCTTTGTTCACCTGGGTGCGGGCCATCTCTTCTTCAATTTCTTTTATCCTTTCTTGGACTCCCATATTATTAGCCTGCTATGTATGGATAAGGATAAGTACAAAAGGCTATCTGAGTCGTGTAATAAGTTGGCGTCTTTCTCTGTCAACTCCCGGATTCTTAGTTGCCAGTATTTTCAAAAGCTTGTTTTCTCCATCTTAAAAGAAGTATCTGTTTGTTTTAATGCCCGAATCATTCGTAGTTTGCTGCGTGGAAACGTCATTGTCTAGCATTATTCTTAAACAAATAAACCTACTGTCTTTCGATTTTTTCAAATTCTTTTTCAAAGAACTTTTGTATCGATTCGCATAAATGTTTTGTTTTTTGGGCTTCGGCCTTGCTTATCTTCCTATCTTCATATTCTGCAGGTGTTTTCATTTCTATTATCTGGCTTAATAAATTACATACTCGTGCTTTTTCTTTCTCGTCCAATGCCTTGGCATCCTTTAACAGGTTTATTGCCTGAGCATGATTTTGTGCAGATGATTTAGTTCCGAGTTTGTAGACTGTGAATGCATCTACATATGAGATCGTACAATGGACGCCCATGGTAACACAATTGTTGTATCTTCCGTTGCCATATTCCTTTTCCATTCCAGCATAATATTCATCTGCTTTTTTCTTAAATATCAAATATCTCTCTCTGGAAACATTCTTTTCCATAGCCATTGGAATACACCTTTATCCCTCTGTTTATTGCATCCTTTAGCCATGTTGGTTTGTTGTTTTTAATATTTTTCTCGGTATAAATGTGAAAAGACACATTATTGCCTGTTTTCTCTAAAATCTCCATTCCTATGGTTTCTTGGAGAATTTGTTTTAATTTGTCTTGTTGCTTGGCTTCAGTTATTATCACTAGTACGTCTATGTCGCTTTCAGGTTTTGCAGTTTGTTCGGCTACCGAACCAATAACATATGCTTCTTTTATCAGGTTCTGGTTACGCAACTTATCGTTCATTACACTTATTGTGTTTATCCCGCTTTGCACAGTTCTCTTAACATATTCAAGAGGGCTTATTTCAGATGCTTCAATAAATGCCTTCACATAAGGATAGGCAAAAGATTTTTCATTCAGTTTCCAGATGAGTGCAGTTCCTATTATCCTTCCGGTTACTATGTTCAGGTCAAGCAGTTGCTGCATGGCTTTGTTCACCGCAGTATGGCTTACTCCGAATATTCTTGACATCTCTCGTTCACTAACTGGTTCCTGGTTTGAAAATAAAAATTCAAGTATCCTGCGTTTTACTCTTGATCCGAATACCTGCCTTGCTATGGATTCACGGGATATCCTCATGTATTAGTTTACAGTTGTAAACTTTAAAAAGTTTACGCTTGTCAACTTTTAGTTTACATCCAGAATCTGCAATTTTATCTTTCTCTTGCCAGATGAAAAAGTTATAAAGAATGCGTTCGTTACTAGCTCATGTCTTCTCGTATAATTTTTATGGGGCTTCTTTTCATAGGTTTATCATTTACAATTTCTTGTACATATGATATTGACTGCACACTCTCGGTTCCGGGTCAGGAAATGATTTGTGATGAAGGTGAGTGTATGGAAACCGGTGCATATCTGTGCAGCAACGACGAGCAATGTATTGATGAAGAGCAAGGTAACATTTGCATGGCGGGATATTGCGGATTTGTGGAACCTGCCGAATGCTTTAATGATTCGGATTGTTTTTCAACAATTCCTGGATATGAATTCATATGTGACGCTGGCCTTTGTATGCCCTCGGAATTCTATCTTTGTGAAAATGACATGCAATGTGTTGATGCGGGTGAAGGGGAGTTGTGTATTTCAGGGAAATGTTTCACTGATGTTCTAATGCCTGGATGCGATGAAGATTCGGATTGCAGGCCGGAGTCAGTTGGCCCGGACTACATTTGCGATAATGACCAGTGCGAACCAACCGGTGCATATCTTTGTGTTGTTGATCAAGATTGTATGGATGCAAATAAAGGAAACACATGCATGAATGGCATCTGCGGCAATGCAATCGAGCCAATGATATGCCAGGTCGATTCAGAATGTCCACATGAAATTCCCGGGCAATTATTCGTGTGTCAAAATAGCGAATGCATTGCAACGGGAAGTTATCTTTGTGTGGTTGATGCAGATTGCGAAAATTCGATCGGTGGACACACATGCGTTGCTGGTGCATGTGCTTCTATTGCACAGCCACCGGAATTCTGTCCTGTAGGTGTGATCTTGAGTCTCGGGGTCTTGGGGTTAGGCGTTTTAAGTTTTGTTTTCAGAAAAAAATAACTGGGTTTGATTATGGTTGCACAAGCAAAAAAGACGATTCGTGAAAAAATCCTCAAACAACGTGATGCACTTTCAGAGGATGATCACACAGCAATGGGCAAATCAATTGAAAAAAAACTTTTCTCAATTGAGCGCGTGAAAGAGGCCAAAGTCATCGCATTTTATCTTCATAAGGGAAGTGAAGTCCACACAGAAAATATGATCAAGAAAGCGCTCAAACTCGGTAAGCAAGTCGTTGTTCCTGTGACTGTTGATCGCCACATCGAGTTCTATAAATTCATATCATTTGAAGATCTGCAAAAAGGCAAATATGATATCCTGGAACCCAAAACAAAAATAAAACTTACTGATAATCCTGATATCATTGTCGTACCTGGAATTACATTTGGTCTTTGTATGCACCGTATCGGGTATGGTAAAGGATATTATGATCAATATCTAGGCACATCCCCAGGATACCGTATTGGCATATGTTATGATTTCCAACTAATTGAAAAACTACCAAAGCATGAAAATGATCAGAGGATGGACCTGATTGTCACAGAAAAAAGAATTATAATATGATATGCGAATATCATCAGGTGATCAGTTTGACCGAAATTAAAAGAACCCTAAGATGTTCAAATTGTGGTGTGGAATCCAGTATCCATATTGCAAGTGATCTTGAGATGAATGAGTTGGTATTGGCAGGTAAGTGTAATAGTTGTGGCAGTTCCATACAAATCAACTACAACCTTGTCCATAAGCTGTCTTCTGCGTCTTCATCATCAGTTGACAGTTCATCACAATCATCTTCGTCCTCAGACAGTCTGGTAAATCTTGACGAGAGTATCTTTGGTCAGGAAATGCCAAGCGATACCCTGAAGGATATCATGGAAGATTAGTGTTTAAGAGACACAAAGTTCTACAATTGATTTGAGGATATAATCTGGTTTTATTTCTTTTATATCTTTTTTTCTTGATACCCCGGTAAGTACAAGTGCTGATTTTACCTCACATGCTTTTGCAAATTTTATGTCTGTGTTAAGTCTATCCCCAACAACAAGTATTTCGTTTCTATTGACTCCGTGTTCTTTTTCTATAATTTCTATAGCACATATATTTGGTTTCCCAATTAGGTGTGCTTTTTTTCCTGAAGCGCATTCAATTGCTGCTATTACCGATCCTGCCCCTGGCATAAGTCCATGCTCTGTCGGATATGTGGAATCGCCATTCGTACCTATTAATTCCGCTCCTCCATCAAGCAATATGAGTGCCTTTGCCAGTTTTTCATAAGTAAATTTGCGGTCAAGTCCACCGACAACGATATCTGCATCCTCTTCAGAAAATTCTACTCCAACTAGTTTAAGTTCATCAATAATACCTTGTTCGCCAACAACAAAAACTTTCTTTTTCTTGTATTTGGTCGTCACATATTTCGCAAGAAGATAAGAAGATGTGTATACCTCTTTTTCATTTGCCTCAAAACCCATTGCATTGAGTTTTTCTGCAACTCCTTTTCTGCTTCGTGTACCTGCGTTTGTGAGAAAAATTATCTGCTTTCCTTTTCTGCGAAGCTCCTCAAGTTTTTCCTTTGCACCATCTATCGGGGTTTTACCGACAAAAAGAGTGCCGTCAAGGTCAAATACAACTGCTTTGATATGCTGCAATTCTATCTTCATCCGATCTACCTGTTTTTATATGATTGGCAATATTCTAATCTCTATGCGGGTTGCAATACTTTTTTCAGGAGGTAAAGACAGTGTTTTTGCTACCTTTTGGGCTATCACACAAGGGTTTGAAATAGTTTTAGTAACCGTTAAACCTCCAGAATATTCTATGATGTTCCATCATCCGAATGTTGATGCGACTAAAATGCAAGCAGAGGCAATCGGACTCGAGCAAGTTTTTGTAGAAACAACAGAAGAGAACTGGCGCGACAAGTTGCTTGGTGCGCTAAAGGGTCTGAAAGTCGATGGAATAGTTACTGGTGCAATCGAAAGCGAATACCAGAAAAGAAGAATTGATTCAATAGGGGATGAACTTGGCGTTCCGACATATGCGCCATTATGGCACAAGAATAAACAGGATCTCATGAATGAAATGCTTGAAAATTTTGAAATATACGTTACTGCTGTTTCTGCAGAAGGACTTGGTCCTGAATTTCTTGGTGAGCCGTTCAGTAAACTTGTTAATGCAAATATCAAGAATATCCATCCATTGCTTGAAGGTGGTGAGGGTGAAACTTTTGTTACCTATGCTCCATTTTTCAAAAAAAGAATCAAGATCAAAAAATGGAAAAAAACCTGGGATGGAATTCGCGGAGTAGCTGAGATAGAGAACGCGGAGCTTGTTGTAATCTGAGTTCCAAGTTCGTTTTTCCTTGGCAAAAAATCTAACTTATATCTATCTCCTTTTTCCCATCCTTTATCCAAACGCCTTTCTTTTCTGTAATCCTACCAATCACGCTTGCTTCAACACCATGCTTTTTGGCGATGTTGATTACAGTGTCTGCCCTGTCTTCGGGCAATATAAGTGTCATTCCAACTCCCATATTGAAAGTCCTATGCATATGTCTATCATCATCAACTTCCTTTGCAAGTGCCTTAAATATTGGAGCTGGTTTTGGCAACGCATCAAGCACATATCCAACACCATTATTGAGCCTTGTGAGTTTTGAGAAACCGCCTCCGGTTATGTGGGCTATGCCATGTATATCGCATGTATCTATGGCTTCAATAACTTCGCTTACATATATTCGCGTAGGTGCAAGCATTTCGCTTCCCCATTTTTCTATATCTAGGACTTTTCTTGCGAGCGTAAATCCATTGGAATGCAGGCCTGAGCTTTCAAGTCCTACAATAACATCGCCCTTCACTATCTCATCGCCTAAAATAAGTTTCCTTACCTTACCAACGACTGTGAAAGTAAGGTCAAATGGTTTCTTCTCTCCTTTTATAATATCAGGGATTATTGCTGTTTCTCCCCCTATAATCGCACATCCACTATCTTCTGCTCCTTTTACAAGCCCTTTCATTATATCTTCTACAAGCTTATCATCTTCCTTTGCAAGTGCAATATAATCAACACCTACTAGTGGTTCTGCTCCAACGCATAATATGTCATTTACTGACATGGCTATTGCATCTATACCTATGGTATCGTATTTGTCAAGTGCCTGTGCAACAAGTATTTTTGTTCCAACTCCGTCGGTGTGCATGGTGAGTGTCTGTTCTCCGCATTTGAACAATCCGCCATAATGTCCGAAAACAGGTATTGGTTCACCATATCCCTTTCTGAATGAGTAAGTTGATTTTATCTGATCCCAGATCGATCTCTGGATTTTTT
Organism: Microcaldota archaeon; assembly: GCA_018813505.1. Taxonomy (GTDB): domain Archaea; phylum Micrarchaeota; class Micrarchaeia; order Anstonellales; family Bilamarchaeaceae; genus Bilamarchaeum. The sequence goes on along the minus strand of JAHJBM010000071.1, from coordinate 20,610 downwards.
TAATGTGGTCCACATCTATATCATATTTCATGAAAAATATTAGTTTAATGGTGTTTAAATTCATTACTCTTCGATCTTTGTTCCTTCCTTGGCATTGATTTATTAACTTTATGCGTTTATTCCATTCGAGATCATATGAAGTTCATTGGTTCATTCTTTCAGTTTGCTGGGCGAGTAATCGTATCTGCAAAAAAAGGCGGCCTATCAATCCTTGATCTGAAGAAGCTTGATAATCTTTTGACACGTACGGGCAAGAGAAACACCATAATGGCCAGAGGTATTCTATCTGCTTTAAGTGCAGGTGGGGCAAGCAAACAGGATGTTGCGGATTTTGGCAGGCTTCTTCAAAAGGCAGAAACGAGAATTTCCCAGGACAAGAATCCGTTTACAACCGAAGAACTGGAAAGGCTGAACCAGATATTCCAGAGGGCCTATCTTTCAACAAAGGTTTCGAAATGGTTCTCAAACCAGATCGATGAGTTGCTTGCTGAGGAAATAAACGAGTTCATCGGTGGTAAGAGCAGAGTTGATCTTGGCGTTCCTTCAAGGAAAACTGTCAAGTTTGAAACCGAACCAGAACAATATAAAGCTGAAAAAAGAAAAAAGATAAAATTATAAACAGAAACCAGTGATTAAATGGTTTCAATAAAACGCCTCAAGTGGTTTCATGAAGGTCAAACTAACTCCTGAACTGTCCTACCTAATCGGTCTGTGGAGAAAAAACCGTTGTTCTGACGGCGTTGGGGTTATTGGTAATGATGATCTTCTGGGTATTTTTTCAAAAGAAGTACTTGACAAACAGCTCACTACTTCTAACAAACTTCTGAGCGAAGAGGGGAAAGTCTATTTCTACCATACTGCATACCGGAAATTTTTCCAGGAAGTTGAAAAAGACCAGCTTGAGCGTTTCAAATATCTTAACGAGTATGCTGCAAGTTACATTGCAGGTATGTTTGATGCTGCCGGTGACATAGATGAAAAAGGCATTGTCTTCCTAACTAATGCAACCAAGCAGGATGAAATAATGTTACTTAGGCTTGGATTCCAATCCAGAAGAAGAAAAGATCGACTGGTGATAGAACGGCCATTGGTTTTCCTGGCTTTCATACGAAATTATGTGAAACTGAAAAAAGATAATAAAGCGTTTCAATACCTGAATAAAAAGTAGTATTGGTTAACATTTATCTATTTTTATGTATGTTTAAATATCTTTCTTTATGTAATACACGAATAATCAGGAAACTAAGATTAGGGGACTAAGGTCTGGTTCTTTGTTTTCTGGATTTTTATATTGGAGATGATTTTATGAGTGATGATCTTTCAACCTCTGTTGCTAGTCTTACAAATCAACTTGGTGATTCGGGTTCACAATTAGATAAATTGAACTTTCTTAAGCGGATTGGGGGAATATCAGAAACTGAATCGACTGCTTTTTTTGTTAGAGATACACATACCTATTTTTTATATAAACTTGCATGTGGTGAGTTAGATGTTTCGGGACTCAATACGCCCGTACTTCGCAAGGCAGCTATCACTGAATTTTTTAACTACCGGCCTATGGAAGCACTAGAATTTATGTCGATTTTATTGAAATCGACTCCATTGCCTACTCAAGTACGTGACCATGCATTGACAGCAATTATGGGTGTTGCTTTGGAGCGGGCCTCTCGTTCAGATACAAATCCCCGCGTTGTTCTAGGTAAAATTCGTGAACTTCCGTTAGAACAATGCGGTGTTCCGAAAGATCTTTTCTCAGATCTTATATATGCTATGGACAATGGCCGTGTGTCAGGGGGCAATTCACTCATTGATCAATACACAAGGTGGAAAATCCAACTTGATTTCCAGAGTAAACTTGACCGTCTCAAGGAACACGAATCCCAGCTTAAATCAGGTGGTTTGGGTGCTCTTATTTCTTCCTTTGATCATGAAAGTTCGCCAGAAAAGCGTGTTGGACTTCTGCAGCAAATCACAGCCAGTGAAGATAAAGGTCAAGTATTTGTGTTTTTGCGTAGGGTTGCAGTTCGCATTACCCATCACCCTGATGATCGTATCTTTGCATTGGATATGATCGCTAAAACCAAAAGATCACCAATTACTTTGCGAGTGTTGGTTGAAATATTAAGTTCAGGTGATCGTAATGATGTTTTTGATCGTGCCAAAGACTTGTTTGTTGAATTGGCACTCGCGGTTGAAACACAATCCGATGCAAAGAGTTTTTATGGTGCATATAATAGTCTTATCAATCCCACGAATATTGGTCTTAATGCTGATATGTTTTCAGGTGTGGCAGATCATCTAACCAAAGTTCTTTCTGAAACATCTTCGGATGATACACATATTCAATCAGTTGTAGAACCACCAAGGCGATCCTCAGGATCATCGGAAGAGCTTGTTTCTGCTTCGCAGCCAAAAAAAAGGACAATTGAAGCGTTAGTGGCATGTTGCACAAATCTTGAAACTCCTGTGAGCGAGCGAGTTGGAGCACTAAGAGAACTGGAAACTAACTATAATTTTTCTAGATTAAGACAAGACAGAGTCACTGAAGCACGTGAGTCATTATTAAGTACAATAAGATCTTCAGTGGATGATCCGCTCCGTGTTCGTGATGAAGGAGAATTTATAGTTGAATTTAATCTCCTTTCCTCTGATGATCAGACTATGGTCATGCGTAATTCTGCATGGCTTGCAGAAAGTAAAAATACTCCTGTAAGAATGGCGATTCTTAGGCAGGCGCTTTTGTGCAGTAATTCGCATACTATCGTGTTTGCAGCAGAAAGACTTGCGAATTTCAATGATGCAGATTCAGTTGCATTATTGGAAGCTGCGGTTCATGCTTCTTTCAAAAAAGATACTGCTCTTGAAAAGAAATCTTCAGAAGTTCACGAACAAATTCTAGATCAGTTGGCAAAATGCGATCAAGAGCTGGCATTACCTGCACTAATAAGAATCCGTGATGCCAACTATTCGCTTATTTCTGATTTTGCAAAATATCATATATCCAAAATCGAACAAAGTGCTTCAGTTCAAAAATCCAAAACAAAAACTTCTGATGAATCTGTTGCAAATCCTGATGCTGCAAAACTAATGGCTTTGGATGAGATGCTCAAATCTCGTAAATTTGACCAGATCAAATTGATACATTTTCTGATACATGGTACCGAGGCAGTACAGGCTCGGGCCATTGAGGTAAGTGCAAAATGCCATTCTGATGGTTTTATGGGACCGCTTCAAGATGGCATACTAAATGCTGGTTTGCCCGAAGCTGCGCGACTCAGGTTCGTGCAAGCATATTATCTGAATTGTGCTGATCACACACAACAATATGGGATGGCCTATTTTGCCATTGTGGTACGTAATACCGAACTACCGACCTCCATCCGTCTCGCGGCCATCGAAGTGGTTGGGAGAGCATATACTTCCGATGTTTATTCAGAAGCATTACTTCATGTTTATCATTCACCATCTGAATCCAATGAGATAAAAGAAGCTGCACGTCAGGTGCTTATTTCAGCATACAAAGTTGATCCATCAGAATCCTCAAATCCAGAATTTCTCACGCCAGATAATATTGAGAAGACATTCGCAGCTGCAAGTGTGGCTATCGGTAGCGGAGGATTTCCAGAACAAGATACATTGCACAAACTTGAGCAAATCATGATCCATGCAGATAAAAATACGGATCGGTTAACTGCAGCAGAACTTATTGGTTCTGCGTACAAGAAAAGAACGGGATGCTTTATCGAGAAGCCGGAAAAGAGAGATCCTGCTGAGCTGTTAGCACATGCTGAAAGCGAAGATCCGGCAGCCTCATTGGCTGCACTTTGTGGATTTGCATTATGCAGTCGCAATATGGCGGACAGAGCACAAACACTCCTGGCAAGAAAAAGTTTCAGTAAAGATGTAAATACTGCACTTATGCTGCTTGATTTTGCAAAATGCAGGAATGCTGATTTGCGTGATACGTTGTTTTGGCATATTCAATCTATATTTAGAAATTTGGATCTCACTGATCAGGATCGTATTTTATCTGCCCTTCCAACAACGGTATCTAATGATGGCATTCCGGTATTATTGAACAAACTGATGGAAAACAAAAATGAGCCAGACATTCAAAAAAGCATTGTAGGGCTGCTTGGAACTACTGATAATGAAAGAAGTCCACTTATCCTCAATGCCATCGTGTTAAATCCACATCTAGGTCAGGAAGTCCGAGTTCTTGCAGTGGATAAATTAAGAGAAAACATAATACTAAGACGTGGTTCGGGTGCACCTGTTTTGGTGAGCCTTGCTGAAAGAGATCATTTTGATCGGGATGCTGATGTTGATGGAGCGATAAAAGCACAAATCTTATTAGCACTTCCAACACTTTTGGAACCTAGATATTGTCTGAAAGAATTTTTTGTTGAAAAGATAAATGGTATTCTCGATGCACATAAGTTAGAGGTTCAACAGGCATCTATTCTGGATAAAATGGAATCAGGGGATGTTAATCTTGATGCAAATACTCTTTCTGAGTTCATCAGATGTGGTTCTGAAAATGTTCAAGACAGGGCAATGCGGCTTTTAGGCATATGTACTGATCAAGAAAAAGTTATTGTGGCTGCTATTGCTGGAATAAATGATCCAAATCTATCAATAAGGTGCAGAATACGTTTTCTGCAAGTTCTTGATTCACATTGCGATTCAAGATCTGATCCTTTGGTGTCCCGTTTTGCGGATATAATTGGTTTTGAAAGGTTACCATCTGCACTTCGTATCGTCGCAATAAATATGATCGGCAAACACTTTCCTGACTATGATTTTAGTAAGTGTCCCATCATCGAAAGAACATTGAACAATGCTATAAACTCTCTGGATGCTAATCTAAGCTCGGCAGCACGTAGGGCGCGTGGTCCAAACTACGCATCGCGTGCGAGGTTTGTTCAAGCAGTACAAACATCTCAATTTCTTGTCTCTCAAACTGCCCGCGTGTCTGAACCCCCATCCTCTTCGTGTCCACAACAAAATTCGAATGAACGTCGTTTATTGAGTATTCTTGAGAACCCACGGGATTCGGATGCTGTTGTTGGAGCGGCAAAAACTATACGAGAAAAAGGTATTGGTAATTCATCTCTTTTGCTTCCTGCATTGCATGTTGCATTACAAACCTGGCATGGCGCACCCAGTGTTCAAAGGGCAATTGTTGATACGCTGGCGGTTGTGGGTAATGCGAGTTCTATTCAACCTATCGAAAAGTCATCATGTGCTGGAAAACCAAAATCCAAAGCATTGGCAGCGGTAAGAAAGCGGAATGGCGGGTCTAAACAGTCCGCATCAAAAGCTACACCGTCTGATTCAATTTCGCCTAACGCCACTTGTTTGGGGGTTGATCAGTTCGGATTACGTGATGTTGTTGATGATCGTACGGCTAGGCTTGAAAGAGAACTCAAAGAACTTGCTGATGCCGGTAAACGGCATGGTCCTGGGCGAAAAAGAAGGACAAGGCGCTGATTTACAAATATTATTATAAAATCTATACACATGTGCGATAAACCGACATCTTGGGAAGATATGATCAAAAACGCCAAAGAGCGAGATTCCAAATATAAATGCAAAAAAGAAAGAATCGATCACGATCTAATTGCATATGGCGTATCAAAGAATATTGAGTAATTATAATTCCAATTTGTTGTTACTCATCCTTTAATATCTTTTCAATCTAATCCTATCTAGTCTATTTTATGTATTAATGAGGTTTTACTTATGAGAATACTTGCCGTCCATGCCGATTTCATCGAAGTCGAACAAATGAAAAAAGCAATAAAAGATGCTGAAGAGGTAGATCAATCCAAAGCCAAGGAGCGCTACGAGGAAGTATTAGTAGTATTCACTGCCGTAGAAGAAGGTGACAAGGACGTCCAGGCGGTTGCATCCAGCCTTGCAAAAGAAGCAGCAGCAATCGCAGAGCAGGTAAAAACAAAAACCATTCTTCTATATCCATTAGTTCATCTGACATCAAAACCCTCTGCTCCAAGAGTAGCTTATAAAGTTCTCCTGAAGGGAGAGGAACTTCTGAAAAAAGATGGATACCACGCATCACATTCTCCGTTCGGTTGGTACAAAGGGTATACCCTCAAATGCAAGGGGCACCCATTGAGCGAATTATCAAGAGAGATCAGTAGTGCAGTGAGCCAAGAAGATCTAGGGCTTGAAAAAACCAAAAAAGCTGCGTTTGAAACTACGGCCCACTTAATCTATGAAAATGCGAGAAAACTGCTGAAAAAAGAATTTATAAGTATATCAACAGCAGAATCCGGATTTGGCTATTTGAACTGGTGGAACATGAAATCACTTAGTCATGATGATGTAAAAAAAGCAGTAGCCAACGCTAATGACTTAATAAAAAAAGGAGAATTGATAAGAGTCACATTTACCAATAGAGATGGGGCACTTAAGGTATGTGGTCAATTTTATAATGCTGCATTACCGCAAAAAGCAGATCATATCCGTATAGTGTCTATTGGCGATCTTCCTCCAGAACCATGCAAGAACAAACATATTCCTAACATCGATCTAATCAAGTCAATTAAACTTGAAGACATAAGACAAGAAGGAGAAAATCTGAAAATTAAATATTCTATAGAAGTTTCTCAAGAATTAGAAAGTGGTGATCAAGAAATCTCAGCAAGTCTAAAACAAGAAGACACACTAAAAACAAAATTCTATATCATGGATTTTGACGGTAATCTACACGATGTTGACAAGTTCAATTACAAGGGTTATGAAAACCTGAAGAAATTTGCCACCTATGAAACAAAGAAGGTGCGGGCATACGAAAAAGAGCCGCCACACATAAAGATAATGAAAGAACACGCCCTGATAAATTATGAGCCTGGTTCTGATCCTGGAAATTTTCGGTTCCTGCCAAAAGGCCGGCTTATGAAAGCATTACTTGAGCGTGCGATAACCGATATATGTACCAAAGCTGGCGGGATGGAAGTCGAAACTCCTATCATGTATGATTATGAGCATCCATCTTTGAAAAAATATCTTAACCGGTTCCCTGCAAGGCAATATGTTGTTCTTAGCGAGGATAAAAAACTGTTCCTTAGATTTGCCGCATGTTTCGGCCAGTTCCTTATAGCACACGATATGGTGATGACCTACAAGCAGCTGCCACTGAAAATGTATGAGCTTACAAGATATTCATTCAGGAGGGAACAGAGCGGTGAGCTTGCTGGATTAAAACGTTTGAGGGCATTTACCATGCCTGATATGCACACATTTTCTGCAAATCTTGACCAGGCAAAAACTGAGTTGAAAAAGCATTTCAAGCTTGGTATGAAATGGCTGGAAGACCTTGGGCTTGATGCAGAACTTGGTTTCAGGGCACAGGAAGATTTCTTCAATGAAAACAAGCAATGGTATATCGATCTTATGAAGATGAATGGCAAGCCAATGCTTCTTGAGATGTTCAAGGAAAGATATGCCTATTTCATTACAAAATTCGAATTTAATTTTGTTGATTCCATGGATAAGGCAAGTGCATTAACTACGGATCAGATCGATGTGGAAAATGCAGAAACCTACGATATCACATACGTGGATGCAGACGGAAGCAAGAAACGTCCGTATATCCAACATGCTTCCATTAGCGGCAGTCTTGAGCGTGTCATTTATGCGATTCTTGAAAAAGAAGCCATGAGAATGGCCAAGGGAGAAAAAGCAATATTCCCGTTGTGGCTTTCACCAACCCAAATCCGTGTTGTTCCAATCGGTGAAAAGCACAAGGACTATGCAAAAAAGGTACTTGAGCAGCTTGATGCAAGGAATGTGCGTGTTGATCTTGATGAGCGTGATGAGCCATTGGGAAAGAAGATTCGCGATGCACAAAAAGAATGGATTCCGTACATTGTTGTCATAGGAGACAAGGAAATGGAATCTGGAAAGCTTAATGTTACTATTCGTGCAACAGATACGAAAGAAGATATGCCTGCCGATACTCTTGCTGAACTTGTGGAAAACCAAATTGGTGACAAACCTTTCATGAAGCTTTCTCTTCCGAAAGAGCTTTCAAAAAGGCCGATAATGTAATTATTTCACATTTTTTAGTTTTATTTTGTTTTTAGTTTTAGGTTGATATAATGGGAGGAGGGCTTGTTCAGCATCAGAATGTTCGTTTTTCCGAAGCCAACAGACCTTCTGCCATATTAGCACCTCGTCTAAATGGACAAATGCTTGTACGGCGTGGTTTGACAATAAACAATCAGACGTTTCACACGCTTATCCGCGATGGTGCCACGCCGACGGAAATAATCACACAAATCGCTAAAGAGAATGGTGGCGAAGTCAAACGTGAATTTGTTCCAAAAGAAAATGCATATTGGATCACCTACATACGAATCGGTAATAACATACTATCAAATGATATACACTTTTTTGTTGGCGAAAGCAACATACCTATGGCATTTGGGGAAAACGGTTCGCTTCAGTTTCCGAATGCGGATGAATTAAGGTTGATGGCAAATGATTTAGTCATAACTGTGGCATCTGTCAAATATAAGTTTGATCCAAAATACATTGATGATTTCTCAAAAATCACTCCAGAAAAACAACATGTGCGTTTGAGTGATGGTGCTCTGCAACTGCTCAAGTCAAAATCTGATGAAAGCAAACTGGCCAAGACAGATATCGAAAGTGCTCATGGCGGAGCCCGCAGCGAAAAACTAATGCTTACAAATACTGACGTGGTTCTTCTTGATCATAGGACAAATGAAGTGATGGCTGCTTCAGAGAAATTCGGTGCCATTGGTGCCGATCAAGCCTCTTCGCTGTTTGATTTCATGGCTGCAGGTAGGGTGTCATTCCAGCTTTGGCAGCCAGCAGCCAGTTCACGGTCATCTGTCTTGGGTTTCGGGCTTCCGGTTTCCTGTTTCCAGCAGCAGATGCCTCCATCTCATTTCCCAGTTGTCTCGACATTTCAACCATCTGCAGGCCAGCCCGGAATACCATTTGCCGGTTCATTCGATGCTTTCCAGGGGCGCGGTGGTTATATCCATGTCCAGCTTTTTGATGGACGGGCAGAGGATATGATAACTATAACCCGGCCAATAGGCGTAATCAGTGCCAGTCGTGCAAATATGGCCTCTCTACAATCTCGTGCATCATCAACACGTGGTGGTGCTATGATGGCATCCAAACGATTCAATCAAAGGCAGTTGTATTTTAATGTTACAATTGCCAGCGCGGGCAATTCTAATGGTAGATTAACTCATTCTAGCAATTTAACTACTAACTCAAACCAATCCTCTATCCCCAAATCTCCTATACAAAAAACCAATCCAGCACCCATATCAAAACCATCAAGCGTATCTCATGATTCCAACAGAAAAACATTTGCAGGACAAAAACGTCTTGTTCGTGGAAAATCAATTATCATGCCAATGCCAATTCTTGCAGCTTCTTTTATTACTCTTCAGAAAAAAAAGAAAAAATATGACAAGAAATCCAGAAAAAAATCAAAATCCAAAACCAACTTGTCTATTCTAAAATACTTAAGAAAAAAGGCAAAAAGATCTGTTTCAAAGACAAAAAAAGAACTTCTTTCCAATCATGTTCCAAAAAAATCCAAAAAAGTGAAATCAATGACAAATGCGTATATCGGTCTTTTCAACAGCCTGGGGAGATTAAGGGCTAATAATGAAAATACAAATTCTCGTAAACGTGCGAAATCAGCATTTGGAAAAGCGCCATTGCATGATTCGCATGCGCATGTCCAATCAAAATTACGTTCAATCAAACCTTCAAGAGAACTAAAAACAACTTCTGCAAAATCAAATTATAACAAATGTTTGTCAAGTTCTGGGCAGTGTCTTAAAGAACAAAAAGTATCAAGGAAAAAAGCCGCAGAAAATAGGTCTGTGAAACAAGCAAAGCGTGATCATCTAGTCAGACAAAAAGAAATCAAAAATAAAAAAGCCAAAAAGAAATCGACTTCTCTACATCCTTATTTCAAAGCACAGATGCTTGGTATTAATTCATCAAATCGCAGAAAAAATAATAAAAACAATTGAAATTCTTTGTGAATTTCAAAAATTTCATTGTACTAGTACAATAAAAACAAAAGACACGAAAAGGCGTGCTAATTCTATTTCAAGAACCAAGGTACAAAGTTCAGGATAAAGAATGCCAAGGTTACATACATCAATGCCTTTACTATGTATCTCTGCTTTACATTTACCTCTATAATCCTATAACCGTCAAAAAGAGGCAATGGGAGCAGATTTACCGCACCAACAATGAAATTCAGTGCAAACATCAGGCCCAGTGTTATGTAGATAAATTTGAACGGCGCAAACGCAACAGCAAACTCAAATCCTGCTATATTCCAGATCCCATCATATGCAATCTGGAAAATCCCAATGTAATTTCCGATGGTTACATATAGGAAGAATATTGTGAAAATCACACAGCTTGTTATTAGGTTTGAAGTCGATCCTGCAATCAAAACCCTTGTTTGCCTTTCATCATCGAGTTTTGAAAGCTTTTTTTCATCTGGCTCGATAAATGCACCCATAGGTATTATTCCAAAAAGTACTATTCCTGAAGAAAGCAGAGGTATTTTTGCTATGCGTGTTAGTATTGCATGGGCACCCTCATGTACGATCAAAACAATTGCAAGAGCAAGTATCCCTTCGAAGAATGGTAAGTTCACTCCTGGCAAAAGTAGCGTGCCTCCAGGTTCTGTGGTGAACTGGGTTCCAAATGTTATTGTGTTTATTATATCGGCTATTATCACAACTCCGTAGTAAAGTATGCCGAATAATATGAAAAGGAAAAGCCCGCCTATTAAGAGCATTGCACTTACAATCCAAAACCCGAATTCAATATTGCCTGATACTGTTGAGACTGATTTTTCCATATCCCCGACGTTTAGAATATCAAACAAAAATATGAATGCAGAAGGACCTACAATAAATGATGCAAATCCAAGAATAAACAAACCTAAGATTATTGCACTGATGGTGGCTTTTTTCTTCATTATCACAAGGCTGAGCAATCCATAAGCTATTGAATTCCCTACATCGGCAAAGAAATTGAATAATTTGTTGTGGTTTGCCATTTTGTCTATTACTGCAAGACTCTTTTTGCTCTTTACGAGTACCAGGCCCATCTCGCTTGGCATTTTGTATTTCTTTATGAATATCTGGCTTACAATTATCATTTCTATTACTGCCAGAAAGAATTTCCACATTCCAGGTATTTCCTGAATGTTAAGTATGAGATAAAACACAATTAGCGCTATGGCTACAATAAGTAAAATCTGGATCATAACAAAGATAAGGGGTTAGGTATTTTTATAACTATTGTGATTTCTTAGATAAATATTTAAGCGCTTACAAACAATATCTTCTCATGGGAGAGCTCTATTGTGATATCTGTGGTAATTCACCCGTGCGGGCACAAATACTTATAGAAGGCGCGAAAATACTTGCCTGTAGTCGTTGTATGAAAAGCGGTAAGATAATCCATAAGTTTTATGATGATGGGGAAGGAACGCCTACGGTCACTATCAAAACTCCTAAAAGTCTTGGTGGGAATGAGGACATTATCGAAGGATATGGGCACGTAATTAAATCAGCCCGTGAAAAGTCTGGGTTGCCACTTGCTGTAATTGCAGAAAGAATAAATGAAAAAGAGAGCTTTCTACATGCACTGGAAAATGAGCGATTAAAGCCAACCACTGACATAGCAAAAAAGCTTGAAAAAGAGCTTAAGATAAAACTTATTGAAAAGGTTGATTCATCTGTTTCAGCATCTGATTCTGTAACTACCAAGAGATTTTCCGAGCTTACTCTTGGTGAGATGCTTCCGGAAAAAAAGAAAAAGGAGAAGTAAATGGGAGTAGACCTAGGCGATCTTGCGGTTAGGAATAATATTTCATTAAAATCGTTATCAGGCAAGATCGTTGCAATTGATGCATTTAATATGCTCTACCAATTCCTTGCCTCGATCAGGCAGGAAGATGGTACTCCTCTTATGGATTATAAGGGCAATGTCACTGCCCATCTCTCAGGATTATTCTATCGCACGTCCAAATTGCTTGAGAATGGTATGCGGCCTGTTTATGTTTTTGACGGCAAGGCGCATTCTTTCAAATCTCGCGTTCAAAAAGAGCGTTCAGATGCAAAAAAAATTGCAGAAAAAAAATGGAAAGAAGCACTCGAGCTTGAAAAATACGAGGATGCAAGAAAATTCGCCCAGGCGACTTCAAGACTTACCAGCGAAATGATCGAGGAAAGTAAGCTTCTTCTCAAGGCAATGGGTGTGCCTGTGGTGCAAGCTCCTAGTGATGGTGAATCCCAGGCATCAACAATGGTGCAGAAAGGCATTGCATATGCAACTGCTTCTCAGGATTACGATGCACTAATGTTTGGCTCGCCAAAATTGGTTCGTAACATTTCCATTACAGGCAGGCGAAAAGTGCCCCGTCAGAATCGTTTTATCCTGGTTGAGCCAGAAGAGATAGATCTTCAGCATACACTTTCTTCACTTGAAATAAATAGGGAAAAACTTATCATGATCGGTATTCTTAGTGGTACTGATTTCAATGAAGGTGTGAAAGGAGTCGGGGCCAAGACTGGGTTAAAGATCGTAAAGCAAACCAACAGCCTTGCAGAAGTCATCTCATATGTAAGGGAAAAATACAAATACGAATTCGAGGTCGATATAGAAGAAGTTTTCAATTTCTTCCTGAATCCTCCTTATAATGAAGTAGACAAATTGAAATGGGAAGGTATCGATTCAGACAGTCTCAAAAAGATGTTGGTGGAACAGCACGATTTCTCAGAAGATAGGGTTGAGAGAACAATAGAATCGGTAAAAAAGATGGCAAAAGAGCAGGCATCACAAAGCAAGTTGGATCAGTGGTTTTAGCACATCTTATACCATCATATTATTAACCTTTTCATGCACGAAATAATACATGAAAACAATCACTATAGGTGATGAGGTCTACAAAAAGCTTCTTGATGCAAAGCACACGCTAGGTGTAAGAAGTTTTACTGAAGTTCTACGAAAAATCCTTTCAGAAGATCGCGTCAAATGGGTTTATCATCTTTCAGGAAAAATCCACATAGATGAATCTAAGATAAAATCACTTAAAGGGGACTGGAAGAAATGGTCTACAGAGTGATACTTGATACATCTGCAGCTATAGAACTTTTAAATCGAAAAGACAAGCAGATTCTCCATACGATCGAAAAAGAAAAACCCACTGAAATATTTATTTGCGGAGTTACCCGATTCGAGCTTGGGGTCGGAAGCGAAGATGATGCACAGATCCTGGACATCCCATGCCTGTCGATGAATTGCGAAATGTTTGGTTTTGCTGCAAAAATGTATTCGTTACTGAAGCAACATGGAAAAATGCCTGGAATAAAAGATTGTTTTATTGCTGCATGTGCTATAACAGAAGATTCTTTGTTGCTAACATATAATAAGGATTTTGAAGTATTCAAAGAATTTGGTTTAAATGCCAAAGTGCTGAAGAAGATGCAATAGTTTCAGCAAAAGTCACAATCTCACAAATTCATCGGAAGCTGTCTCTACTTTCGTTTTCCATTCTGTTCTTGCATCAGTTTTTGTATGTGTTCTCTTGTTGCCGGTGTAGCACATTTTTCAAGGATTATCTTAAGTGTACCACCTGAAATTGTCTTGCCACTGTTTCTTTCGATTATTATCTCGGTTGTATCTCCAACCCGATCAAGGAGTGAAAGACCGTTTTTGAGTATTGGCGGGTCTTTGAGTCCTTTTCCTGCTGCAACCAGTGCATCTGCAATAAGATCCTCAGAACGCATCACTACCAGTCCTATTACTTCTTTTATGATATCTTTTCCTTGTGGTCGTTCCGTTACTAGCTGAACTTCATGGTATGTACTGGCATTTTCTGTACATCCATTGGAATGCCCGTTCCCTCGTCTAATTGCCTCGATAAGGTTTTTGTATGCCCTTGCAATACTTTTGAGTATCTTTCCGCCTTTGTAAATCCAGTGGGCTGCTTTTCCGACTTTACAGTTTTCGTGCATCTGTCTGTTCCTGATTATTGCCTCAAGACCAGCATATAGTTCTTTGCATTTGAATTTTGTATCTACGTGGTAAGACTGGTATCCGCTTTCTTTTGGTTTTCTGATCTTGTCTGTATGTGTAGTATAGAATTCATTGTTATAAATTGAAGAGATCATTATCTTTTCTTTCAATATCTTTTCGATCATTGTTGCAACTTTTTTGTAGTGTTCGCTCTTCTGTTTTATAGTTTTGACCTTTTTTCCATCGTGATATCTGTCAAGTACAACTGTGAATGCAACAAGATCGCTCAAGTCTGATACTACTGTCTCAATTGCACCCGCACTAATGGGCCATCTTTTTTCCTTAAGCACGTTATCTACTTTTCCGATAGTTTTACCGAAATTTTTCTCTTCTCTCTCCAGTATCTCGAATTCATATCCTTCGTTTGCAAGCCTTACTTTCAGTTCATCTATAAGTTCGCGTCTTATGGTTTTTGTATTGCAAACCTTGTAAGCACAGTTTCGCAGTGCAATTTGAACATGGTCGTGCAGTTCCTTGTTGAGATTATAATAAGCCATTCTCATCAGATCTCCTGCAAGGTCAGAATATCCAAGCATGTCCATCCATGGTGACCATACCTTCATTACTGCCTTTGAAACAAGAACTCTTTCGCGTTCATCGCTTTCAGGATCATATCTTGCTGCACATATCTTTGGATCAAGATCAGCAAGTCTGACTGCATCATCAGTTGTGCGTCTTTCATCAAATCCTAAAAGGTCTACTGTATGTACCAGGGCTCCAAGGTCTGGTGTTTCAAGTGTTCTAGCATACTCCTCTCCATCCTGGGTACCAAAATCAAGTGCTTTCAATCTGTGGTGCGTTTCGAATCCACGCTGAACATGTTTCCACTTTGCAAAATGCGCTGCAGGGAATTCGCCTTTGACACCGTTGTTCACGAAAACATGGCTCATTGCGACCATGACCAGTTGGAGGTTTAGTTGTTCTGGGTCAAGTTTCTTATGCTCACGTCCGCTGCCTATTTTATGTGGTTCGAGAACTTCATATCTGACAAGATCGCTTACAAGTCTTTCCGAATGTTCAAATGCAGGTCCAACGCCTGTTTTCTCATAAATTGGAGCCCATGTTCTGAAAACTTGTTGTACTTTCTCTGGGTAGGCCTGACCTGTTGCTTGACATATGTATCTTTTTGCTACAGCAGTTCCACCCATATTTCTTCCCCTTTATTATGATTTATCTTAGCCTAGTAATTCCTCTACCATGTGGTTGTATATGTATATTAGTGCAAAACTCTTTATAAATCTACCTTATTTCCTGTGTCAGACTAACTAGTCCTATGGGCGAGGTGAGTTTTTATAAAACTATGTAACAATTCATCTCTTTGGATTGAAGGCTTGGGGGATGTCACTTCTGTGTTTCATCGGCCATATCCAGTAGGTTTATGTCCTCGAAGCCCTTTCGTATTATCTTCTTTTCCACGAGGTCTATTATCCCTGACGGTTTTCGGTATTTTGTCGGACCACCGTCTATAACCAGAGAAACGCTATCTATTATTTCCTTATTCACGTCCTCGATTTTGAATGGTGATTCCTTATCGGTGGCATTAGCGCTCGTTGTTACTATTGGTTTGCCAAATCTTTTGCACAATTCAAGGCAAAATTCCAAATCTGGCATTCTCACTCCGAGTTTATCGCTTTCAGACGCGGCTATCTCTCTTTTTTTCTTTAGGATAAATGTATGTGGCCCTGGTAAATACTTTCTTATTATCATATCCTCCCATGCCCAGGTATCACAATAATACTCAATCATACTAAAATCAGAAACCATTACAGATAGGGGTTTGTGCATCCATGTGCCCTTTATGGTATGGACCTTTCTCACTGCTTCTTCAGACGTGGCATCGCATCCTATTCCATAAAGTGTGTCTGTTGGATAAACTATTATTCCACCTGATTTTAGAGTTTCTTTTGCTATGTCCACGGCGCTTTCAAAATCATCTGGAGTTATCTTAATGATGGTCGTCATAAAGTTCCCAAATCCTTCTTTATCCTTTCAATACCTATGGCAGCTATAAGTTTTCCTGCCCTTGGTCCTTTTTCTTTTCCAAGAAGGGCCTCATAAATCTGTTTAAACATTTCTTTTGGAGTTATGTTGTTTTCCTTTGAAAATTCGAATATCTTATTATGCACTGTGGCACCATCAATATTTGAATCAAGTACTTTAAACAGCTTTTTCACATTATCAGTTACTGGCAAAGTACCTAGTCTGTATTCTGATCTGTATTCCTCAGGTAGAAAACCTTTGGCCACCCATTCCTCGATGTATGGTTTTAGGTATGCTACTCCATTCTTATCTCCAGTGAGTTCTGCAACTTTATTCCAGTCATGGTATAACTGCTGATAAAGCGCCACATCAAGGAAAGATGCATTCCAGTTCTTTTTATCAGTGCTTAAGCCAAATGCTATTGCGCGTTTGCGATCTGAACGTGAAACCTCTTCTTTATTCGGGTCTATTTGCGAAGCGCCTTCAAAATCCTCTATAGTACGAAGGAGTATCTCGCTTGTTGGATTGATGTCTATATTTTCTTCAAGGTCTGGTTTAAGTAGCATGTATTTTATGATCTCAGGAGGCATAAGTTTTATCACTTCACTCACACCCATTCCAGTGCCTTTTGATTTTGAATATTTCTTTCCCTGGAACAGGATGAATCCATATCTATATGGAATATGGTAATCTTTTTTCATTAGATTTAGTGTTATGGCCTTGCAGGTGTCTTCGGAACCTCCTTTAGTATGATGATCTATGCCTGCACCCTCTATGCTTGTTTTGAATATTTGTTTCCATGTGGGCCAGTGTAATCTCCAGACAATTTTGTATTTGTGATCGCTTATTTTATTAGTGCCTTGATAGCCACAGCCTTTCGTGTATTTTACATCTTTGTCGCATACATATTCGTATGTCTCACCGTCTTGTTTAGTGACTCTTGTGGTGGCTATCCTACTGCATTTTTCGCATATTGGCATGATTGGAGACCAACCTTTCTTTTCTTGTTTTCCACTGGTCTCCTCAACAATAGTTCTTGCCTCGTCTTCGTGTTTTAGGAAGAATCTTGCATATTCGTCGAACTTACCCTGTTCATAATATTCGTTTATGCGTATTATCTCAGTAGTAATATGAAATTTTTTCGTTAATTCTCTTGCCTCATCAAGATAATGGTCTCCAAAACTCCTGCTTTTGCCTGTTGGATCAGGAACATTGCAAAGTGGTTTTCCAAGGTGGGGCTCAAGCTGTTCTTTGTATTTTTCCATGCTTGCAGGTACGGCATCAAATGCATCCATTATGTCTGCTATAAAATAGTATTTGCATTCTTTTCCGCGTTTTTCCAGTGCTTTTTTTATTGCAAATGGGAAAAGGAATTCACATAAAGTTCCATAATGCAATGGGCCTGATGTGGTCATTCCTGCGGTTATAACATATGGCTCTTTCTTTTCTTCAATAACTTTCTCTGCAAGCCATTCTGACCAATGCATGTGTTTTGTTTCAGTCATCCTTTATTCACCGTTTCTTATTTGTTTCCAATATCTGTATTTGTATACTTTTGTGCAACTATCTGAGGCTGTTGTTGATAGCAGACTAATTACTGTTCTTATTATGACATACGCACCTATACCGACAATTAATAAGATCCACGTATCGTTTGCAAATGCTAACATCGTACCTGCAATTGCCACTCTGTAGACTAGTTCTACAATAAACAAAACAATCATGAACGGCATTGCAATTAGTATTGCCGCAACAACAATTATCACATCATATGCAAGAACTCCGAGAATATTCTTTCTTACAAGTGATAGCGACGCTTTCAAAGATTCTCGTAATCCTTTATTGGTGAGTGCAAGTTCCATATCCCAAAACTGGGCAAAATACCGATAACCGATTAGTAATATTATCATAATGGGCAAGAGTATAATCATTGAAATTAGCGTGAGTAATGATATATTCATGAATGTAAGTCCTATAATTACGATTATCGGAATACCGACTATAACCGCAATTATCCCGAGATTACCTATCATCAGTTTCAATCCTTTCAAAACATATTGTTTTACTAAATCAAACGTTTTATTGTGTTTATTCATATGTTGTTCTTCTATTATGGCAATCCTGGCAAGTTCGAATATCCTGCCGATCCATGCCAAACCAAATATACCTATGCCTATAAGCAATCCGAAAACTATCCACAATACTGTGGCACTACCCTTTATTGTAGTGCTAATATTTTCCATGCTGGTGATTCCAATGGCCATTGCAATGCCAAAACAAAGTGCTCCGATAATCACAACCAAGCCTAAAGACAACAGCGAGTTCATTATTCCATTTTTTAATAATCTTATGAAAATTTCTTTGAAATTCTGTCTTATGAAATCAAAGCTTGGGCTAATAAGATTTATCGGACCATCAATCTGACTTGTGGATTTGTTGGTTTTAAGTTTAGTATCCTGAACCTGTTTCTGTTCTGCTGCGGTGACCTTTTCAGTACCTTTGCTTGTCGTTTTTGTCACAGCTATACGAATGGGGTTTTCACTCCATGAAACTCGTTTCTCTACTTCGTTCTGTTTCTTTTTTATGACCATTTGTTCATCACCTATTTTTTCAAATCTTTCCAAAAGTAATACTGTATTGGCAACGTGATAAGATTCGTTAACGTTGAAATTACCATTGAAACTATTAATATCATTATGAAGAATAATACATTAATCACTATGTTATCTGCAATACTCTGTGATGTCTTGGTTACTGCATCAAATCCGATACCTACCAATTGGACTATTCCGGTAGCTAGTATCATTATTATTATGATTATTATGTTCAATAGCAAGGTTACTAGAATATTTGCCCTAACAAGTTTTGCAGAGTTTTTTATGGCACTTATAAAATCTGTTTTTCTGATGACAATCTCAAGTGTTGAAAACTGTACAAAGAACATCAAAGCTACATATGCAATCGCACCGATTATTATAGAACCGCACAATAATAGTGCAGCATCTGGTCCAAGCATAACAGAAATGATGACTGGTGCAATACATATCAAGCTACCAACTGTTACTAGTATCTTTAATCTCATTATTGGGATGGCGTTTTCCACAATCTGTTTTTTCAAATTTGTGTGTTGCTTTTTTGTCATATTATCTATTATATTCAATGCAACTGACTCAACAACACTGCTTAGGAGTACGCATACGACAAATACAATCAATAGTATACTACCTCCTAAAAACAATGAAGTTGGATTTGCGTCTACAATAGAAAACTCCTCAGTACCATTAATTATCCCCATGACATTGTCTGGATTGGATATGCTCAGAAGAATAAAAAGTAATAATCCCGGAATAAATGCTATCACTTCGCTTAAGACTGTAATCTTTAATAGTTCTGTGAAAAGCACCTTGGTATTCTTTTTTATGAAGCCATACCCTGATGTTATTGATTCCTTCAGATAATCGAGGTTCCCAATCATACTATTCTACCAACTAAGAACCTTTATAAACACTTATCATCATAGTTATGTTTGTCAGCGGTCATAGGTTGGGGGAAACACCTGATCCCATTCCGAACTCAGAAGTTAAGCCCCTTCACGGTGCTGCGAGTACTACCTTCCTGGTGGAAAAGTTCACTGCTGCTGACACTCATTTTTCTATTCTTTGTTTTCTTGAAATTATTTCCTTTATTTAATTTGATTCTTAAATCGTACATTATTCATGCAAAAGAATAGGTATGTTCTTGCAGGGCCAATCCTTTAAATCAGAAATGGTCAATTTAATTTATGGAATTTTACGATGTTTTGAAAAATCGGCATTCAATCCGCAAATTCACTGACAAGCCTGTGGAAAAGGAAAAAATATCAAATATTCTCAAAGCCATATTAAGTTCACCGTCAGCAGGAAATCTTCAATCCTACAAAGTTCACATAGTTATGTCTCAGGAGGTAAAAGACGGGCTAATGGCTGCGGCAATGGATCAAGAATCTATTTCTTCTGCCGCAGTTGTGTTTGTTTTTTGTGCAGATCAAGACGTTGCAGGCTCAAAATATGGTGAGCGTGGCGAGGAACTTTATTCTACTCAGGATGCAACCATAGCTGCAGCCTATTCTCAACTTGCAATTACCAACGAAGGTCTTTCTTCAGTGTGGGTTGGTGCATTTGATCCATTGGAAGTTTCACGGCTGATTGATGCAGATTCTAAGCAGCTTCCAGTTGCAATGATCCCATTTGGTTATGCTGCCGAAGAACCTAGAGAAAGGCGCAGGAGAACAGATCTGTTTTCAGAGGTTTGATATTCTTAGTTTAAACGTATGATTAACTAAAGTAAGCTGGTGACGAGGATATTTATATGGAACCTGAAGAACGTGCAAAAAAGGACATAGAAAAACTTGAACGTATCATCGCATTTCTAAAACATGAAGGCCTTGACAGTCAATACTCAGAAGTTATGGGATTCATAGAGAACTATTATTCAGATGCCAAGCATTTCTATAGTCAGGGT
>JAHJBM010000009.1 GCA_018813505.1 Microcaldota archaeon | reverse complement strand
TGCATAAACACATCGGGCCTGCCTTCTAGTAAATGTTGCAAAGCGCCAGTAGTATAGAGGAATGGGTATAATGGTAGGTCTTCCCGGTCTGTTGCACCCCTGCCGTAAAGATATGGATCTGGCATATGTGTATCTAGAGGTGCTCCAGGCAAAGTCATATTCTTTCTTACAACTGCATACAGCAACGCCATGTTTATCGTGTGATAGAATTCCTGCACAAAGTGATTGATTGTTTCAACCTGGCTCCCCCAACCTTTAAGCGCATTTACGATATAGGGAGCGATTGTAGTGCGGATGTATTGCTGAACATGCTCATTAGTAGTTTGTGTTCCTGAAATTGCATCAGCAACAATTTGAGCACCGAGTTTTTTGGTAGCCATATATGCTGCATGCACATGAACTTCACCCAATAAAGCCTGTGGAGAAGGAATTACCAATGAACCAATTGCAGGAAGGTCTGGCAATGGACCGGTATAACATAGATTTCCGGTGTGTGGATTGGTAAACAAAACCAAGGGAGCGAAATGATGCTCATCAATAACACCAAAGCCAACAGATGCATTTACTTGTGGAATTACTTCGTTGGCTGCTGCTGCCATAAGTAAACATGCTTGGAATGGACTGTCTACCATAATATCAGTACGACCAGTAGTTTGATCTACTACCATTCTTCCCGGATCAGATGCAATGCCTTCTGCTGTTGGAAGTAAAGACTCATCATACCCTTGCGAAGTCCAAATTGGATTCATACGAATTCTCGGATTTGGAACACCATAAGGAGAAGGATAGGTTCTCTCAGTTATATCCTGTTGACCCAACTCAGGACCCATATCCACAACAGTGTGAGGTGCGAGTTGACCACGTGCTGCATCCATAAGAGAAGTGTGACCAGTTGGGAGTGCTGCAACAACCTCTAGATTGATACCATCATACACGTTAGATGCCAAAGTTCTCATGCTTTCTCCAGGAGTACATGGATGTTGATCACCCATTACTGGATTGGCTTCACGATACTGATTTACTGCATCGAGAACTTCAGATGGAAGTGTTAATTCAACAAAACGATTACCACACATAAGCATATCTGCCTGCTCAATGGATACCGTACCGACTTTTGGAGTTCCGTCAGAGTTCATTTTTGGACGTCCAGTCCAACCGGTTTTGATGCCAGGAACCTTTTCTTTTCTTGTAAAAACATCATGCTGGTTTGAAGGAACCATCTCTACTAAAGATAATTTGACCGCAGCGCTTTTTTGAACAGAAGAATCAGCTCTACCATATGCATCGATTGCCATCTGCGCACCATGCAATGGCTGCCCAGCCATATCCTGTGCATAAGCACGAGGCCTTGGAACTTCTCTTACTGCAGAAGGATAATCTTGTTTAGTTTTACGAAATAGACTCATGGTATCACATATTATATTATGTTACAAAAGGTATAAAAAGGTATATTTAATTCCTGTAAACCACCGAACCGACAACCGACGATAAAGGCACAATTAGACTTAAAAAACTTCCCATTGAACCATTAACCTGCGATTATAGTGACAGAGTGTGTTATGTATGATGTTCAGTTTTAAGATCGGAGCCCAGGCTGGGGCAGGCGTAATGGTTACAGGAAGGATGATGGCCAAATGCTTTACAAGAGGAGGATTTCATGTGGTTGAATACCCAGAGTACCCGTCCCTTGTACGTGGAGGGCATAATGTTGTCGAGGTTGCAGTAAGCGATAAACAGATGTACTCCCCAACGCAAAAATGTGATGTTGTAATAGCCCTGAACAAAGATGCGATTTTCTATCATAAGGATTTTGTGAAAAAAGGCGGAGTAATAATATATGATGAACCCATCGACACAAAACAGTTTAAAATCCCTAAAGATGTGCATCTGCTCCCAGTACCATTAATCAAACTTATAGAAAAGGCAGGCGGCAACAACAATATGATAAACGTGGTTGCGCTCGCTTCTGCACTTGCTCTTGTCGAATATCCATTTGAAATACTCGCCAAAGTCATTGAAGATGAATTTGGGAGAAAAGGTGCAGAGATTGTAAAAAAGAATATTGATGCTGCAACAGAAGGATATAATTATGTCACAGAAAACAAAGGAGACGTAGTAAATCTCGTGAAGACGATAAAACCGACATCAAATGCCAGAAAGATGCTCATAGCAGGAAACGAAGCAATTGCACTTGGCGCAGTGAAGGGAGGAATGAAATTCTATTCTGCATATCCAATGACGCCCGCATCGTCCATATTGCATTATCTTTTTGCAAACGAGAGGAATTTCAACATAGTTGTTAAACAGACAGAGGATGAAATAGCTGCAATGAATTATGCCATAGGCGCATCATTTGCAGGAGTAAGATCAATGACCGGAACATCTGGAGGTGGATTTGCACTGATGACAGAGGCGCTTGGAATGGCTGCGCTTGCTGAAACACCAATCGTTACTGCATTGGTACAAAGAGTAGGACCAAGTACAGGAATGCCAACCTGGACAGAACAGGCTGATTTGAGATTTGCATTGCATGCATCCCAAGGTGATTTCCTTAGAGTGATACTTGCACCCGGAGATGTAGATGAGTGTTTTTACCTTGGTGCTGAGGCATTCAATCTTGCGGAAAAATACCAACTCCCGGTAATAATAATTTCTGATAAATTCCTTGCAGAAACGGTTTTCTCGACTGAAAGATTTGATGAGAAAAAGATGAAAATAGAAAGAGGCAAAATAGTTGATAACTTACCTGCACTGGAACCAAACACCAGATATAAAAGATATAAGTTGACAAAAGACGGCGTCTCACCAAGGGTATTTCCTGGAACACCAAATGGAATGCATGTTGGAACATCATATGAACATGACGAAACTGGCTTTAGCTCTGAAAGTTTTATTATGAGAACAAAGCAGGTGGATAAAAGAGATGCCAAACTGGCCGGGCTGCTGAAAGAAATTCCGGCTCCAGAAGTATATGGACCAAAAAAAGCACCAGTAACGATTGTGTGCTGGGGCTCGCATAAACTCCCTGCACTTGATGCGCTCGGGATACTTGAGAACAATGGAATAAAAGCTAATGTTCTGCATTTTTCATACCTGTTCCCACTTGATAAAAACAAGATAGAGAAGGCAATGAAACAATGTACAAAAACAGTGATGTTCGAAAACAATTCTACAGGACAATTTACCGGAATGCTGAAACAATATTGCGATGTTGAACCAGATTTCCTTGTTTTGAAATATGATGGAAGGCAGTTCTTTGCAGAGCAGATGGCAGAGGAAATCGGAAAGCTTGTGAAAAAGAAATTCAAAGGAGATAAAGATATACGGATTTGTGAAAAGGAAGATTTGGAATATTACAATCAGCAGAGGTATGGACTGTAAATAGATTGGTGATCATATGGTCGTTTCAATAAAAGATTTGGATGTTAAGGAAAAAATGCAATGGTGTCCTGGATGTGGAAATTTTGGAATTGTAAGCGCTTTGAAAGGAGCAATTGCAGATCTTGGACTTGCACCACACGAAACAGTAATATGTTCTGGAATAGGATGTTCAAGCAAACTCCCACATTACTTGGATACATATGGATTTGAAAGTATACATGGACGTGGATTACCAGTGGCATCCGCAATAAAACTCGCCAACAATAATCTCAATGTTATTTCAGTGGGCGGGGATGGAGACGGATATGGTATAGGGGTACAGCATTTTGTACACATTATGAGACGAAATTATGATCTCACATACATTGTCCATAACAACCAGATTTACGGACTTACAACAGGTCAGGCATCACCCACAAGCATGATGGGCATGAAAACAAAAACAACACCTTGGGGAGTAATAGAAGAACCATTCAGGCCATTGGCAACTGCAATAAACAGCGGAGCGACATTTGTCGCAAGAGGATATGCTGGTGATCCGGTTCATCTAAAAGAACTGATTAAAGGTGCAATAGCGCATAAAGGATTTGCATTTGTAGATGTGTTTCAGCCATGCGTTACGTTCAATAAAATCAATACTTATCCATGGTTCCAGCAAAGGGTTTACAAGCTCGATGGAACCCATGATGTCAAAGATAAATGGGCTGCAATGCAAAAGGCTTATGAGGATGAGAAAACCAATTATCAGAAAGTGCCCATAGGTTTGTTCTATAAGGTCGAGAAACCAACTTATGAGTCACAGCTCCCGCAAATAAAGGATGTTCCGCTTGTAAAGCACGATTTGAAAAAGATCGATATTTCGATGGCATATAAGGAATTGGAATAAGTCCGACCTCAGGCAAGATTTCTTGGCTGTTCTGAGGAGCTACCACTTATTAAATTTTAGCATCGAACACCAAATGTGGGCGCAATTTTTGGAAACTGGAAATGGTATGTCTTAATTTTCGTGATATGGATAGTAATGCTGATTGCAGTCGTAATAATAACTGAAGAAGGATCGCCGCTCTATAATTATATCGGTCCTGGTCTTACTGATTTACTCTTTTTTATAGTGATGTTTATTCCATTTCTGGCAATAGCACCGTTTTTAATCAAAGTTTTTGGTTTGATTCTTGGTTTACGCAGTAACGGAATATTTGGCGGAGATAAAGATTCTGAAAGAATACTAAAGGAAGGACTGCCAGGAACTGCAACCATATTGAGAATAGGTGAAAGTAGCGAAGGTGGAATAATAACCATCAATGACCAACCATATGTCAATCTTGTTCTTAGTGTAGATAATGGAAACAACAAGCCGTATGAAGTAAGTATAGACATGCTCATCCCACGCACAGCAGTTCCACAATTCCAGCCAGGAATGAAATTTCCTGTAAGAATAGATTCGAAAAACCCACAAAAAATAGTGCTGGATGAAAATGGAACAATAACAGACGAAGATAACACCATAGATGTGGGTGAGAAATGGAGCGATGAAGACAGAGAACATGTAAAAAATCAGGGAATAGATGGGGTTGCAAGGATACGTTCTGTTGAAGATACAGGAAAAAGCGAAAATTTCATGGCAATAGTAAGAATAAAATATGACATAATTCCCGCATCAGAATCCAAGATCAAACCTTACAAAATAACAAGAAAGAAAGCATTGTCAACAGAATCAATACAACAACTTGCAGCCAATATTGGCAAGAATCTGAAGGCAAGGATACACCCCAGAGACAAGCAGAAGGTATGGATTGATATTGAATAAATAAGATATTGACACACAAACGGAATTCCTATTCACAATGATCCCACATAAACTCAAAGAATTTTATTAGATGCTTAAGGACTGGTATCTGATAGTTGTTGTATCGCTTGTATGTAACCTCCAAGCATTAACGAGACATTTTCTTTTGAATCACCAAGAACTTCAGATAAGACATCCAGAAAAATCCCCCATCTTTCATTAATTGGAATGTTATTACAAATTGTAGTTATTTCATCGATAAATGGTGTATCTAGAAAAAAATCATCGTAGGTACTTGAAACTCCAGCAGAGTTTAAAAGTTTGTTTATAACAGACCGAGTAATTTTTCCGATCAGCCCCAAACTAATACTTTCTTCAGCAACAACTTGTCCTGAATGCATAGCACATCCCACAAGAGAGTGTCTTTGTGAATCGTCAATGCCATCAAGATTAAGTAGGGCAACTCCAAGAACACATGCTGCCCGAGCATCCCCACCCTGAAGAATAGCCTCAAGTTGTTGTAGGACAATAAATGCAGGATGTTTGGCGTACGATTGGTAATCGGGAAAAGAAGAAAACCCCATCCCATCACCAACCGGAATAGGACCGCAATCTATAAGTAATTCCTGAAGCAACATCCCCAATCTTTGTATCCCATGCACTTGAGTATCACTAGAAATTAGACGTTTGGCTAGACTATCAGAAGGAAATAGAAGCTGCTTTTTAAATAACATGATTGCACGCTCCGTTTTAGTGTGTTCAGCAACAGATCGGCCTGTCATAATTTTTGAATCCATATAGTAGATATACATACTACCATTATTTAAAACAAGTTTAAAATCTGATAAAGAATAACTTACCTACAATGATCCCACATGAATTCAAAAAATTTCCTGTATCCATCCGCAAGTCTTCTGCTCGTCATTACAAATTGAAGTGGATTTTCATCCAATTGGCCAGGGGATACTCCAACAAATGTAACAACCCGATCTCCAAATACATCCACTGCTGTGGATATTGTAGTGACACGTATTTCTCCCATAATTGCGAGAAGGTACATGAATCAATGTTCTGTTTCAATGTCAAAAACAGGAGACATAACATAGGGAATGCACAATATGATGAGAACGAGTATAATAAGATCAAGTCATCGTTGATGGTACAGATGATTGAAGAATTGGAAGACAAGAAGAGCCTGAAAATCGATATTTACAATATAGGATGCAAGAACAAAACTTAATAAAATTAAGGCGAGATATCTTTTCGTGAGATTATGGTAATGAAACAACCGGAAAGTTCAAAGCAGGATGTTGGGAATGTAGTATTAAGACAGGCGAATGCTGTTTTAGATAATGTTAGGGATTTAAGTTCGAGTGATAGTGCTTTAGGAATTACTTGCAGTGGTGGACGATCAAGGGCGATAGAAACTGCAAGGGCAGCAATAGCAGAAGCATATCAGATGTTTGTAAATGTATATTCAAGAGAACCGCGTAGTCCAAATGAATTGTTTGAAGTAGCTGCTAGATCGCTCAGAATACCAGATGGAGTTGCACAATCATATAGTTCAGATGAGAGAGCATCGGCAGCAAGTATGCTAGATTATATAGTAGATGTAAGAGGACCACGCGGAGAGTTAGATCTCGAACGTACTGTACCAAGAAGGGTATAAACATCTTCTTTTTAAATTATTAGTTATAAAAGTAGGTGTATGGTGGCAATACAGCGAAAACATATATTTACTGGTTTAGCCGTAGCCACCACACTTGTAATTGCAACTATGCTAACATGTCCTAGTTTTAGCGAAAAAGATCCAGTCGTAGATAACCTACCAACAGTACATGTGACACGATTACCAACCAAAGAGAGGTCAAAACGAAATAAACGAATAAGGAACAACCGCATAAATAATACCACGGATACTGTAACAAACACGGATACTGAATTAATAGGGCTAATTAAACGTACTTACACCAAACGT
Source organism: Microcaldota archaeon (assembly GCA_018813505.1). Classification (GTDB taxonomy): domain Archaea; phylum Micrarchaeota; class Micrarchaeia; order Anstonellales; family Bilamarchaeaceae; genus Bilamarchaeum. The sequence continues at coordinate 1,876 of JAHJBM010000009.1, read as the reverse complement.
TCAATAGACTGCCAGGAAGTCAAAGGAACAGTAGTAGATAACGCAGATGATGCATCATATTATCTTCGCTATCCGCCGCTCAAAGGAGAATTGCCAATTAGATACCAAAATATTGAGGATAGGCAACTTGAAGATAAGATAAAGGCAACAGATATTGCAACCCTAATGAGAATTATAGAGCATCTGGCAAATATAGAAATAATCAAAGTATATGATGGACTTGCAATAGCAAGACCAAATGAATACCTAAACAAAATCATAGCAAATCGAAGCGAAGGGAATGAGACATCATATGATCCAGTATGCTTGGAAAGATCTTCCAGTGCAACTGTAGCTCTGGTAACTGCATTAAAGGAACTATTACTGAGATCAATAGCTGCAAATGAACATATAGGACTGATGATAGATAGCATACCGGAAAACACAAGACCAGTAATGTATGATCAACTGGTCGAATATCTTTTCGGATATGAATCCGAATTAGAACCTGAAACGATAACGAGAATACTTGATGAACTGGACGATACACAGCGCATTGCATTCATATTCAATCTTGATATGATCGCCAGTGTAAGATCAGCATATGCTGACAATATATACGAATTCTTAGGATGTACAAATCAGGACTCGGAATGTTCAGAACTGCATACTCCCGGGTCGATCGTCAATGCGTTTTCATTATACTTAGTTGGTGAACCATTGGAAAGAATGCGGAAGTAATATACCAACACGTCTTATTATTTAAACACAAATAAGCAACAACTTTATGTGAAACTAACGCCAAGGCAGTATCAGCAAACGATCTATGACTCCATAATGCAAAATGGAAACACGCTAGTAGTACTACCCACTGGATTAGGAAAAACACTAATTGCACTTATGCTCATAAAAGAAAGGATGAAAAAAGGCAGATGTCTTTTTCTTACCCCAACCAAACCATTGGCAAAACAACATTATGATTCGGTAATAGATACGCTCGGATTGTGCGAAAAGAATGTTGCACTTATTACCGGCGAAATAACAAGAAAGAAACGTAAGGACATGTATATCACAGATGTCATAATAAGCACCCCGCAGACAATACGAAATGATATCGAACTCGGAATATTAAAACCAGAATTCTCACTTATAATTTTTGATGAAGCACATAGGGCAGTGGGCGAATATGCCTATACAAAAATAGCCAAGGCAACCCATAACAAAGATGCGCTTTTTGTCGGGCTTACTGCCTCGCCAGGAGGAAGAAAACAACGAATAGACGAGGTCATAAAAGCGCTCATGATTTCAAATGTCGAAATACGAGGTCATGAAGACGTAGATGTAGCGCAGTATGTCCAAAAAAGCACTATCAAATGGGTCCCGGTTGACCTTTCAGAGCATTTCAAGAACATAAAGTATGAACTTGATGGAATAACAGCAAAATATGCCAGAACGCTTTCTTCTATGGGCTTCCCGCCACCATTGAAACATAAGGGAAAATTCATGCAGCTACGGCAGAGAATACTCAATATCCCGCATCAGATCAAGTATCCTGCAATGATCCAATACTCTGTTCTCCTTCACACATTACATATGACAGAACTTTTAGAGACTCAGGGCATATATCCGCTAAGAGGTTATATTGAAAAACTTGAAGGAAAAGAAAGCAAATCTGCAATTTTACTATTACGCGAACCAGCATTTGGAAGGATAAAACAACTTTGTGAAAAAGACGAAGATCATCCAAAGATGCCAATACTTATCAATATAGTAAAAGAGCTGAAAGGAAAAAAGATGATTGTCTTTGTGCAATACCGTGCGCAGATTGCAAGAATAGAAACAGTGCTTAATGAAAATGGCATAACCGCAAAACAATTTGTAGGGAAAAAAGATGGAG
>JAHJBM010000070.1 GCA_018813505.1 Microcaldota archaeon | reverse complement strand
TGCAAATTTACGGTAGCAATTTTTCCATTTGAAATGTCGATATTCTCTGCGTCGTACTCTGCAATAAACAAATTTGCAGTGGTGATCACCAATGGGAAGAATTGAAGGTGATCATTAGAACGAAGTGATAAATCTGTAACGCCAACACCAACCAATGCATGACATGTTTGCTCACATACTTTTTCAATTTCATTTGCATCAGCTACTTTTCTATTTCCTCTATCCGTTCCTTTTTCTTTTATCCCAACTCCAATATCACATAAAACAGAATCATGAAAATCTGAAATGCGTATTGAACCACAACCGACACTTTTTTTATTATGCAAACTATAAAAAAATTGACGCTGTTCATATGCTGGAAAAAATACCCAATCACAATATTCTGGGTTTGCTCTTTTGCATTCTATAAAAGAATACCCCAATCCAGCACTGCACATTTTTTCTGCAATTATGTCAACACGCCCTTCAGATCCCTTTATTGGCCCATTTCTCGGGGGATATGCGAATGGACGATCACAATATTTCAATGCCCAACCGGCAGTTTTACTATCTTTTAATATTTCTTCTATTTTTTTCTGGAGAAAGAATCCTGTTTCATTTAGGGAATTTTTTAGTTTTTCAATACGATTAAGTTCTTCCACATTTTTCACCGGTTAATATAGTTAACTCTTATTGGATTCTTCAACTATTTTTATTTCGTCTTCAGTTAAGTCATAGAGTTCGTAAACGAGCTTGTCGATTTCTTTTTCCAATCGTTTTACTTTTTCCTGTTTATCTGAATTTTTTAGATAATCGTCATCTTTGGTTATAGATAATATCTGGTCAACTATAAGCTTAATATCTTGGAAAATTTTTTGATCATACTCAATCGGAATTTTCCTTAACTGCTCTGGTTTAATGTTAACATCATGAAAATAATAAGAAAACCAGTAATTTATTAAGCTGGAATTAATTATACCTAAAATTGAATCTATCAAATATTTGTTTTCAAATTCTTCTAGAATAAGAATGTTTGATAATCCTGTTCCATTAATAAACTTGTTCCTATCAATAGCGGCAATAATTCTATCTTTTAATTTTGGATTCCGTATACGCTGCACAAGAATTTTAGGTTTATCAAATATATATACTGGACGAGGTCTGTGTAACCATTCCCCATATTTTAGGTATAGACTTTTTTTCCAAGAGATAAAATATTTTCCAATATCGCCGCCAAAAAGTAACTTTCTATGGAGTGGACTTTCTCTTTTTTCACTCGTAAATTCTCGTGGTTGACTTTTGCTAGCATAAGCAATTAGACCTTGCCATATTTCACTAATGTCATTTAGAGTATTTTTCGAATTATCTAATTTTTCTATAACTAAATTGGTTTGTTTGAGATTAATAACGTTATCATAATCAGATTTACAAGCAGTCTTAACTATTTTTTTAACTGTCTGTTTGTTATATAAATCAAAAACTATAATGTCGTCTTCAGAGCCATCCTTTTGGATAAGTGACACAATTGTATCAACAGTAGCGGCTTCAAAAACATTATATAATGGCGCTGTAAGTAGTTTTAGATTATTTTTACAAATGACCATATTTCTTAATTTTTTAAAATATCCTAGTGTCAGCCAAGTATCTGGGGTAATATAGATTAGAACAGCTTTATCCCTCAACAGTGAAAGCCCTTTTTCAATGAAGTATTTATAAATTTCATACTTTCCTTCAGTACATTCATATGTATTTTTGAAAGCATCTTTGTTATCCTTTATAATCTCACCGTATGGTGGATTAGCAATAACAACATCAAACCCCGGATTCTCCCGTTGGAATACCTCCAAGAAATGCAACTTCCATAAAAAGAATGGTTTTGATTTATTCTTTTTGTATTGTTCCAATTTACTTATGGCTTCTTGGTTTCCCTGCTCTTTAAGTGTCTCTTCTATCAATTCCCATTCTAATTTATCAAGTTCTGATTTTAGTGACTTCTTTTTATCATTATCAAATTCGTTGAAAAGTTGTTTTTGTAGGTTTTTAATTCTTGTTAGTTTAATTTGAGATTGTTTGATTTTGTTTTCGATTATTTCATTTAAGGTCAATGTTATACCGGTATCCGTTGGTTTTTCTATTAACTTGGCCTTCTGTTTCTCTAGTTTTGATATCTCTTTTTTTAGCTTCTGGATATCATCATTTTTCTTTCCGGTTACTACTTCACCTATATTGATATTCAAATCTTTTATCTCTGAATTTAGTCTATCTAATTCTGGACGATTATCCTTTGCCGTTATTCCAAGGAGTTTGTCATCAAAGAGCTTAATTCCTTCAAATTCTTCAAGCAAACTGTTTCCACACATTATCTTATGATCTAGATTAGGAAGCGGTTTAATGTTCGTTATATCTGTCTCATCTACAATAAGAGAAAGCCAGAATCTTAGTTTGCAGATCTCAACTGCAGATGGCATGATATCAACACCATACAGACAATTTTCAACTGTTTCTCTTTTCAAATCATAGACTTTTCTCTCTTCCACATAAAATATTGAAAGAATTGAACGGGCTCGGACTATTTCATTCATCATACCGACTGGAAAAGCTCCCGAACCCACCGCCGGATCAACAACTTTTATCTCTTTGAGAAGTTTATCTAAAACTTCATAGTTTTTTTCGATTGATTCTGGAAGCAAATACCTTGGATCTACATCAAATGTTTTACCGTGATACTTTTTCTTTTGCTCCTGTACTCTTATTGTCTGGTCAAGTGCAAAATCACCGAGGTTAATAAATTTCTCTAAATCTTTCCTTGGGATATCTGAATTTGTTTCCAGATAATTAATCAGGCTTTGTTGACACATATAATGAACAATTTCCCTTGGGGTATAAAACGCGCCTTTTGATTTTCTATCATTTACTTCAAGCAGATTTTCAAATACCTTTCCGAGCATTTCTGGATCCACAGCAACTTCTTTTTCAAGAGGTTCATCTTCTTTTACTGTGAAGTTATACTCATCAAAAGTATCTAATATGTCTTCGAATATTTCATTATCTATGAATATGTTTGTTTCTATCCAATCATAATCATTTATTGCCTCGAACAACCCCCCATTCAAGAATGGGATCTTACAGTTAAATCGGTCATAATAATCATTGGGTCTCTTAATTGCAATAGCTTGGTAAAATAGTGGTTCTAGGATATCATTAAAGAAATTGGTATATGGGATTAGTGGCATTTCTCCTTTTTGTGGACGCCCGAATAATTTTCTCATAAAGTTTTTTGGCCCTGTCCCCCAAGGTAAGAATCTACCATCTGATGATTTCTGCACTCCGAGCCATCCCTTCTTTTGTAGGAAATACAAGAAGACGATTTGTCCTAAAAGTTTCTTTGCGAATTCGATAGTTTCGATATTCTTATCATCAAATTCTTCTTTTACATGTTTATCTCTATCGACAATTTTATCCAGAGATTCCTTTAATCTGAAAAATAGATCCTTATAACGGTTAAAGAATTCCTTGGTTACATTTTCAATACTAAATGCCAGTTCAATCTCATCAATAGATGGTGGGTGTTCATCGTTTATTAATAATTGTAAAAATTGACTTTTACACGTATGATTCGGTTCATTCTTTCCAACTAGATAGCTATATCTTTTTGCAGGAGTTATGTCAGTCTCTGCTTTAACTTTACCGTCTTCAGTTTTAATAAGATTATACTCCATTTTGACAAATGAAAATCTCCAATCCTCAGTTTCATCATAGAATGCAACAAGTGCAGCATCATTCTCATATTTGCCAAGCCATTTAGCTATGAAGTTACGTTGCATGGTTCTAGCACGTTCTTTTGAGGATTCCCGCGCTAATTTTACTGCCAATATTTCAATTACTTTTTTGTTATTTTCATACCTGCCTAATTTTTCAACTTTAGTGATATATTCCTTGAATTCGTTAGGAATAAATTGAGAACAATCTTTTATCTCCAGTTGTATCTTCTTAAAAAGTTCTTTTGTAAACGCCAGGAATCTTCTTATATCAAACTCTTGGTTGAAGGCGTCATTAAGCAACTGTTCTGCCTGTTGTTTATTCATTTTATCAACATCTCCGATAAGATTATCTCTTTAGGTCCTGCGGTGTTTCCTCCAAGTCCTGCATAAGTATCTTGGAAATATTCAGAACCTGGCGGAATGGTTGATTTTAAACTTGATAAAATTTTGAGAGGGTTAATCTCATTTTTAATTTTAGCCATTACATTCTTCATTGTTGGTTTTGGTAATGCCCCTTCTTTTAGGAGATTCAATATCGACTGTAAATAGTCTTCGTTGTCATCTGTTAATCCTTGTGGTTTACTTAATAGTGCCTTTATCCTCTTCTTAAGTTGAGTTTCGTATCCCCTATTAGTACTTTCGGCATGTTCTCCCCAAGCATTCATAAAGAAGTATTCAAATTCTTTTTTATTTTCTTCAAGATACTTATAAAATTCTGGAGTTAATTTTTCTTTTGTATCTTTTTCATCTGCCTTTATGATTTCCACGGCATGTTCGAAATCCACCTCATTAATTGAATTCCCGTCATTGATATATATCTTTCTTAGTTTTCCTTTTTTAAAGAATGTTATAACTCCTTTTTGTTCTGATCTCTTTGCAGTTCTTGCTTTCTTGGGTAATCTTTTTATCCTTTCAAAGAGCTTTTTATCATGATCCCGCATGTCTCTCAATTTTAATAACCACTCTAATTCTGGATCGTCTCTATCATCCTCGCCCATGATCGTTTCTCTGGAACTCAATCTTCTAAACAATTCATGAGACTTTATATCTTCGTCTGTCAGTAATTTGGCATCATTCCCAAGCATCTCTATAAATGCCTGAATTTTTATTTCTGCCAACTCTGTGAGGCTTATTTCCTTATTGATAGGCCCTGCAGGAAAAAAATTATACGTGTGAATTTCATCAAATGGAAGATTCTTTGCAACTCTATTAATACGTCCAACTCGCTGCATCATTCTTATTGGATTCCAAGGTAGATCGTAATTGATAACGACATTAGATCTATTCAAATTTACACCTTCAGAAAGAATTTCTGTCGTTACAAGTATTTTTACGTCATTTTTTTTACCTCTTGCCGCAGGATCAAAATTATCTATGATTCTTTGTCTAATCATTTCAGAAGACTGACTGGAATAGGCAATCACTTTATTATCGAATAATGGACTCAACTTGCCTGCCAAATATTCCGCAGTTTCTTTTGATTCTGTAAATACAATAAGTTTGTTTTGAATCCAGGTTGGATCATTTTTGAGGTGTTTAACAAATTCGTCAAGTTTTGGATCAGTGGTCACATCCAACCACATCTCTTTTATCTGAGTAAGAATTTTAAGATCGTCCATTAGTTCATATCTGAAATCTGAATTAAATTTGCTGGTTTCGAGTTTTTTTGCTTTGTCTCCTTCGATTAATTTATCCACAGCGGCTACGTCATTATCTTCCAATAGTTCGAAAACTTTTGAGGTATAATTCTCACTAAGATATACATACCCTTTATCATATTCTTCAATAAATCGCTGGTATGAGTAAATAAATCTATCAATAGATTGTCTAAATGCAAAGAAACTGCTTTCTAATCTTTTCAGTAGAAGGATTTTCATCCACTTGCCCATATTTTTCTGGGGGGTTTGTTGATTTTTAGGAAGCTCTTCTTTTAAGTAGAGTAATGGCGTATAACGGGAGTACTTGAATCTGCTAATGACTAATTCTAATGTCTTATTGAAAATAGAATCAACTTTATCAGAAAAGTGATACACAACTGGTTTCGGTTCCCTAACGTTTGGAAACTTGAGTTTTTGTTTTTCAAGATCTTTTTTATAATATTTATCAATGATAGTTCTTGTTCTTCTAACCATTAAATACTGCAGGACGTTCTCTCTGATATCTTCTGCATTTTCTTTCACAATTTTCATGTATTCTTCTTTATCTGTTTGCCTGTTCAATCCATCCAATCTATTTTGCATTCCCTTGAAATATTTTTCAAGATCTCTTACTTTAGGATTTGGTAAAGTTGATTTGTGTGCATTTTGGAATAATTTTATTTGTGATAAGATGTCAATAGGCGTATTGTTAAGTGGCGTTGCACTAACTAATATCACTCTCTTTCCTCTGCATATCTTATAGAGTGTTTCATACATTTGTGTGGATTCTGTTCTGAATCTATGTGCTTCGTCGATGATTACATTTTTGAATTTTTCAGTACCTCGACTAAGTACTTTATCGAGTTTTCCGATGGATTCGAATTCTGCCCTACGGATTCCAAAATCATAGAAAACATTACGCCAAGAGCCCGGATTATTCTTGTCTAACAGTACTGGTGGGGCAAGAACTAACGTACCTCCATCAAGTTGTTGGGCAAGCATTGTTGCAATGAATGTTTTTCCAAGACCTACAACGTCTGAGATGAAAACACCCCCATACTCTTCAAGTTTCGCTTTTGCATCTCGGACAGCATCTTTTTGATATTCTAACTCCATGAAATTATCTGGTTTGTAATCGCTTTCAATATCATGCTGATCTAACTGAATTTTTTCTTTTAAATATTCATAGAGAAATTTTAGGAAAAGTTCATACGGAGTTATCTCATCATTTAGCCATGTTTTTTCTTTGATTGTCTCGACATATTTTTCTGAGACATCTACTGCATTATTCCACAACTCATTAAATTTTTTTAGGGAGAACTCATAATCAGATCTGTTTTTCAATTCAACATTGAATTCTAAATTCTCTTTTAGACCTGATATTGTGAAATTACTTGAACCAGTGATAACCCTTCCATCATCTCTATCCCCCTCCTTAAAGCTCATGATGTATAATTTAGCATGGATCCGATCGGCAGGATATACACGTATCTCAAGTTTCCCATTCCTTAGCCACTCGATAAATTTTCTGATTCCTTCTTCGACTTCACGGCCGTCGGCAGAACTATTAAGTTCATTTATAACCTCTTCTGAGAACTTGTCTTTTGTTTCTTTGTGGGAAAGTGTTTCTAGAACTATTTGATTTTTTGATTCTTCAATCAGATCATATGTCTTCTTGTCCGTACTAATTCCGATTAAAATTCGTATCTTTTCCGTGCTCTCCAAGGATTTGTACATGCTATGGAATCCGCTAGTATAAAAATAGCCGACTAAACAGTCAAAGTATCTTGTGTCTTTAATTAGTGCGGTGAACCTATTGAGTAAGCTTTCTCCATTTTCATTTGTTATGAATGTTAAGTCTGTGGTCATCGTATCACTTCAAATCAACGCCATCCGTCCAGCCAGCGTTATATCAAATTTATCGTCTACGTAACCATTCTCCTTAAGTTCTTTTAAATGCTGGTAAAGCATCCCCCTGGTTTTATCTAATTTTTTAGCTATCTCAGCTATTGCCTTCCCATTCCTGTTCAAAAGCTCTTCCAAAAGTTCTTTCTTCGCTGAACTCAAATTGAAACTCAGTTTAGGTAATTCAATGAGTGTATTATCTTCGATATTATTACATACTATCTTCTCAACAAGTTCAGGCCGTGCATAGCAGCCATAAAGCACACCCTGAGCAAGCAATTTCCATCCACCAGAGATATTTACTATCTTTTTGCCCTCTTCATTCTCAAGCAATTCTACTGTCTTTTTGGCTACACCTACAAGATCAGAACCATTCACTTTAATTACTTCTATCGGAGCCACGCTTCCATAGACATCCTTTGCCTTGCTTATATTGGCCTTTACTTTCTCTCCGTCTCTACCATTAAGTGAATCACCTGCTACAAGAAGGGCAATTCGGGAAGGTGAATAGGCCGTTGCTGAAGCTACAAGGGGTTCAAAAGAGTAAAAAGTTGAGATAAGAACTGTTTTCTCCATAAAGTATTATGGTCATGTTAATCTTTTAAATCCTATTGTACATAAAAAAACTGTACACTGGTGTTCTTATGGTTAACTACAATCCAAAAAGTAATTTTGTGAAAAACAAGATCAAGAAAACAAAATGGGAGAATAGAGATTATATCGAAATACTGCTTATTCTTGAAGATTGTATTCTTGGAAAAAGACCTCAAGGATTTGCAGATGCGCACAAGATTCACAACATAAAGAGTGAATATGAAAAAGAATACTTAGCTATTTTTGAAGAACTCGATCCTAAAGGATATGCAAAACACTTGAAAGCAAATAAGAAAGAAGATCGGAAGCAAAAAGAAGCCGATAGAAAGTTCAAGCAAGAGGAAATGACCGATCTTGAAAAGGCCAAGGAGTCATGGAAAAAAGCAGGCGGGAAATTTTGAGGGGTGGATAAATGGATCTTACAAATAAAGATTTTTGGAATAATTTTTGGGTTAAATTTGGGGATGAGATAATCGCTTTGGATGCCAAAAACGCGTTAAGTTATGACATACCTAAAGAAGAACAGATTAGGGCATCTCTTTATTCATATTTGAGCAATAGCAGCGTTCTTGTAGAACTAGAATCGGATTTTCGTAAAGATGAAAACAGTCAGATAAACGAGATTGATTTGCGTATTTTGGGTGATAACAAAAATTATCTGGTTGAAACAAAACGTGCATGGGCATTAGATGGTTGGTATAATAAATATGGTGAATATCTAGCCGATTGGAAAAACGATATTGAAAAGCTCGAAATTGCTGCAAAACAACAGACAAAACAGACTCTCAGGTGTTTTTTCCTGACCGTTTTTTTCGATTCGAATAATTTATTTGAACGGCTTAAGTTAAACGAAATTAACGCGTATATAATGGAAAAATGGGGCAAAGAAACATCAAAGTTGGAATTGGACCAATTCAAATTCGGAAATAAGAACTGTAGGGACTATCTCTGGGTTGAAATGTGATTAATATGAGGAAATTTACAGTTCCAGACTTTAAATTGCCGAATGAGATCACATCAAATGAGGGTATAAAAAAGTTGGTAAATCGATACAACTCAGAGAATAAAAAGGATGTGGATGTTGAAGCCGACCTTATAACAATTGGTAGTGAGGCGAAGCAGTCCCAATGTTTGAACAAGAAGCAGCTACTTGACATTGTCAGATGGAAGGCATCGAGACAACTTGGCAATGCAAAAAAGAATGATGAAGATTGGATTAAAGAAGTCAGCCATAACTCTTTTACATGCAACAATCAAGATAGAAGAATCGAATACCTGACCTTGTTAAGCGGAGTAGATTACGCTACCGCCTCAACGATCCTACATTTTGTTTACAAAGACGAATATCCAATTATAGATTTTCGAGCATTGAGGACAGTAACAGGAAACAGATATGAGACATACCAATATCCAAAATTATGGGTACCTTATTGCAAATTTTGTGGGGAAATGACTAAAGGATATGGTGTTGATATGCGTACATTAGACAAGGCACTGTGGCAATTTGATAATGAAAAATATGGAAGAAAATAGGTTAATTTTATGGTTTCAATAACATGTTACGGCGGAGCAAACGAAATCGGCGGCAACAAGATACTCTTACAAGACAAGGACGCAAGGATATATCTCGACTTCGGAGAAAGCTTCAACTTTGGCGAAGAATTCTTTTATGAGTACTTACAGCCAAGGGCGGCAAACGGCCTTGAGGTTTATTTCGAATTTGGTTTGGTTCCTAAAGTTCCCAAGCTTTACAACAAGAAAGTGCTTGCCTTAACAGACTTGGAATATGAACAGCCTGACATCGATGCAGTTATCATAAGCCATTCCCATTCAGATCACCTGAACCATTTATCCTTTTTGGATGAATCGATACCGATTTACATGGGTCATGGAACTCATCAGCTCACTGAAATATATCACAAACTTTACCCTCAATTTTGCAACATCGGAGAGCATACAAATCTCAATTTTTTCAAATCAGGAGATATGATACGGGTCAAGCATCTTACTATCGAGCCGGTCCCTGTGGAACATTCTGTACCCGGTGCGTACAGTTTCATCATTCACACCAGCAAAGGGCCTGTAATATATACTGGGGATTTTCGTTTGCATGGCCCGCAATCACATATGACACAGGAATTCATAGACAAGGCAGCCAAATCAAATCCTTATGCTATGCTAACAGAAGGCACACGGATGGGTAGTGAGCAGGAGCATAATTATACTGAGGAAGAAGTCGAGAAAAAGGTTGACAAGATCATAAACAATTCAAAGGGCATAGTGTTTGCCTATTTCTCAATGTCAAATGTAGATCGATTCATGTCATTTTACAAGGCAACTTTAAGAAATAAGAAAAAACTTGTGATTGATACAAGGTTTGCGTATGTTCTTGACATGATGAGAGAAAAAATTCCTGCACTTCCAGATATAATAGCTGATGACAACATTCAAGTTTATTTCAGGCTTGCAAAAAGCGGTACTTTCTGCGAAAAGGACTATTATATATATGAGCGAAAATATCTGCCAAAGATGGTTACCTACAAAGAGGTTTCAGAAAACCAGAAGGACATAGTAATGCACATGAGCTTTAACAAGCTTGTGGAACTTGTTTATATCAAGCCTGAAAATGCAGAGTACATCTATTCATCATCAGAGCATTTCTTAGAAGGGGAAGAAAACGAAGATGAGCGCAAGGTTCTTGATAACTGGATGAGGCATTTTGGAATTCCTGAAGAACGATTCCACAAGGCACACTGTTCTGGGCATATTAGCAAGAAAGAACTTATCGAAGTTATCAAAACCATAAATCCGAAGGTGCTTATTCCGATACATACGCAACGGGCAGAAGATTTCAAAGAATTTCATAATAATGTGAAGATACCAGAAAAAGAGGTATTAATGGATGTTTAGTCCATTATTCACAAGGGAGGGGATGAGTAGCATTGCGAGGGATCATTTATTCATAAGTTATGCAAAAGAAGATGCGATACTTGCCAGATGGCTTACTCTTAAACTTACTAATGAAGGATATCTAGTTTGGTGTGACGAATTTAAACAATTGGGTGGAGAATCCTACCCCCGAGACATTGATAATGCGATAAAAAATCAGACTTATAGACTAATAGCTCTTTTGTCAAAATCATCAATTAACAAACCAAATCCATTAAAGGAAAGGACCCTTGCTCACAGTCTCTCTAAAACCCGAAATGAGGATTTTATTATCCCGCTAAATGTAGATGGTCTTTCTCCTACGGAATTGGGTTGGATGGACAGCGATATCACCTATATTCCGTTTTCTTCTGGTTGGGCGCGTGGATTAGAACAGCTTCTCAAAAAACTCAAATCATTAGATGCGCCGTGTAGTCATCAAAATGGGAGAAATATTACTGCCAAAGAATATCTACACCAGGGGTTTATTAAAAATCAAGCAGAAACACTTTACGCTAATTTTATTCCTTTTCTTAAAATTCCGCAGTATATCAAACATTTTAGTATCAAAAAACTATTTGCCAATGAAAAGAATATGTTATCTGAAAAATGGGCATTTTATACATTAGATAATGAAAATGTCATCTCGTTTAGTACTCCATCAACTGAAATTTCAGATATCTTCACTATTAAACAAACTAATTACACAGATTGGAAAATCAGTCCCACTACTCATGGAATCCCTACGAATAATATTGTTTCAAATTTACTTCTGAAATCTATATACGTATTGTGCTATACGAAAGGATTGAAACGAACTGAAAGGGAAAATCGTAATCGAGGCGGCAAATCAAAAGTGGCATTTTTCCCTCCCGGTCTTTTGAAAGATAATAAGATTAGATTTATGGGATATGGAAACAAAAATACCTTTTTGCATGTTTTCGGTGAGAGACAGAAATTTATCAGTGCAACTGAAAGAGAAATATTCCGTTTTCATCTTTCCCCTACCTTTCAAATACGCCAGACCTCTACAGATGAATATATCGCACTAATGTCAATCAGACTTCACATGACTGACGAACAAAGCCAACCCCTAAAGACCCGTGCAGCTAATGCTAGAAGAAAATACATCTGTAAAAACTGGTGGAATCATGAATGGTTAAATCGATATTTAGCTGTATTGAGTTTCTTGGCTGACGGTAAGGATAGAATTGTTATAGGCGAAGATGAAAACGAACAAATCGTACTTTCAACAAAATTTGTTGAGATTTCATCTCCCCTGTGTATAGATGAAGAATCCGTGGAAAAAGAAAGGCAACGTTTCTCAGCTCAACAGCCATCTGAAAATGAAGCCTTAGATGAGGATGAGAGCCAATGACGTCACTAAAAATTTTTGAAGAGCCAGCCATCGAGTTCCGATATGGTCAACAGCTTTCAGATCCTCATGATGGGTTATCTCTGTTTGGACCCGTTGACGCTGATTCATCTAGTCACCCAAAAAATATTATTTACGGTGTTATCGGTACAAAAGAGGGCGTAGACGCATTCAATAACTGGTCCAAACGAATCAACGCTCCGATTGTTCCGGCGGAAGGTATTAGTAAGCGTTTATGGCCTCCATTTCCGGGGTTTAGAGAAATTTTTGATTCGGTGTGGCCAGAAAAGCCATCATTTGTACATGAAATTGAACGTGATAGACTACTACATGCTTCTCGTAATGTAGATCCAAACAAGAGAGCGTATTCTGTAGTAGACGAATATATGAATGGCATATCCTTATTGGAAAAACACGACGAATCGTTTAATCTTATAGTTTGTATTGTGCCTGACGAAGTTTGGAGAAACTGCCGTCCCGAATCCAGGATAGCTGATGGCTGGGGCGATACAGTATCAAAAAAGACTCGTCAATTGCGTGCTGAAGGTCAAACGCCATTATTTGATGAGTGGGCTATCGCAGAGTACCAACACTCTGTAGATTTCAGACGTCAACTTAAAGCCAGAGCAATGCATTTCAACGTACCATTACAGATAATTCGTGAATCAACTTTAGAAATTAATCCCGACCATGACTCTGAAAGAAGGGGTCTTACAGATATGTCAGATCGGGCTTGGAATCTATCAACTGCAATTTATTACAAATCTGGGGGCAAGCCATGGAAATTAGCGTCAGCACGCGAGGGAGTGTGCTATATAGGAATCTCTTTTAGACGAACGGGTAAGGAGTTCAATAGTAAAACTGCATGCTGTGCTGCTCAGATGTTTTTAGATTCCGGAGACGGCATCGTTTTCTTAGGTGATGACGGGCCATGGTATTCTCCAGAAAATAAGCAATTTCATTTAACTGAAGTTGCCTCTAAGAAACTGCTTGAAGGTATACTCCAAACATATGATCAACTTGAAGGCAAAATACTGAAAGAGATCTTTTTACATTCTCGTTCAGATATCAGTACAGACGAATTTAAGGGCTACCAAAAAGCATGTCCTAACGGAGTTAAAATCGTTGGGATACGTGTTAAAGATGATCCATTCATTAGATTGTTTAGAAAAGGAACGCGTCCAGTTATTCGAGGAACATTTTGGCAGATAAACGAGAAAACTGGATATTTATGGGCTTCTGGATTCAAGTCGCGCTTAGCTACCTATGATGGTTGGGAAGTCCCAGTACCCCTTAGAATAGATATTCAACACGGGAAAGCTTCAATAGAACAGGTTTCAAGAGACATATTTAGTCTTACAAAACTCAATTACAATGCATGTAAATTAGGTGATTCTGAACCGGTTACTATTGGTTTTTCTAATGCCGTTGGAGAAATTCTAATTTCTAATCCAAAAATAAAAGAGAGAAACCCCAAATTTAAGTTCTATATCTAGTGTCGTCAATCACCTAACTTGCGTCAGGCCAGCCTTTAAATATGTCTTTTGTTGTAATCCCAAGTGCGCTTACGACTAACATTTGGCGTTTGTAGATACCGACATTTTCGTGCTGATAGCAACGTTTTTACGTCGGTGGAGAACTGAGTCCAGGCAGGCGGTTACTTCCCCTGCATCTTGCTTCTTTTTATAGTCTGAGGGCAAAACCCCAAATCTAATATGCAGTATTAAATAAATGAATGCAGATTATTAACCATGAATTTAAGGATCATAGCAGTCTCGATTTGTTTTATACTATTAATAGGTTGTGTTGCAAGTCAAACAAAAGCAGAACAAACTGAAAACGAATCGTTAGATATAATAGATACAAATGATTCTAATACATCGTCTTATTCTGAAAGTTTTCAGATACAAACCAATATTTCTGAAATTATGATCGACAATATCACATATGCCAAAGGAGGTGTGTTATATGATGGTTTATTCACTTTCTCTTCTTGTGCTAATAAAACAAAGATAAATAATAGTGTTGCGGGATTAGTATTTGGAAATTATTCTCTTTATATGATAGGAATATACTATCCACAACATGAGAGGGTGGATAATACAACAGCAGCTGTTTTTTATGACTCTCAAACTGATTCTTATTTTGATGTTTATGGAAATACTATGGCATATTTAGGTGGCTACTGTATCTTGGTTCATGAAGCAACAGAAAATTATTATCCTTGTTATGAATGCATAAATGTGACTATCTGGGAATGTGGGATGGCCTGATAACTGACACAATGTTTATAAACAACTTAGGCAATGACCTAAGTCCTCTCAGGCCAGAGGTTAAATAGAACCTATCTCAGAACAGGCCTCATGAATGAATACACAATCTATAAGCACCAATCAAGCATGGTGCAGGAATTGAAGAGATTAATGAATTCCAGCTTACCAATAAAGACCAAGAAACAAATAGAAGAATTTGGTCAGATGAGACTGGCCAAAGGATCAACAAAACTAAGGGTTGTCAAATGCATGTGGTGTATAAGAATCCTGGCTGCATGGATAAATAAAGACTTCAAAAAAGCAACAAAAAACGACCTTCTCAATCTGATTTCAACTATTGACATGAAAAGCTATTCAGAATATACAAAGTATGATTTCAAAGTAGTTCTAAAGATGTTTTACAAATGGTTTAAACGTAATGATGAATCTTCTCCTCCTGAAATAAGCTGGCTTAAGCCTAAGATAAAAAATGGGAGGCATAAATTGCCCGAGGAGCTTTTGACAGAAGACGAGATAATCAAGATTTCAGAAACAGCAGATACTCTTAATATTGTCTGCAATTTCTCTAAGTATATTTGCAGTTTCCAAAGGTTCGGTTACAAATCTCCGACGTATCTCTGGTGTAATCTGATTCGTGAATTTTTGGTCAAACGCAATTGTCATGTCTTCTAGTTGTTTTGCTTTTAGCACCAG
>JAHJBM010000069.1 GCA_018813505.1 Microcaldota archaeon | reverse complement strand
TCCAAAGGCATCCAGAACTAAAGAATTATTGGTGGTTTGAAAAGAATGAATCTCAAACTACTAAAACAAAACTTAATATAGTGAGTAACGGATTGGCAGAAGATGGAAAAAATATTTATTTGTGTGGTTTAAAATTAGACAAGATAGATCCAAAAACTTGTGAAATCATCTATTCTAATCAGTCTGAAGAAGAATACGGAAAATTTAACCACATTGCATACCTATTGAAAGACAGTGACGGAATATATGCATATTCTGCAAGTGTGCCAGGTGCTTATTTAGGTAGTACAAACAGCAAACTTTGTACAACTTCCGCAATGTTATTTGCAAATGGACACCTGGAAGATGCCGATCCAAAAACTTTCAAACGTGTTGAAGGACGTTATTTTAAAGACAAAAAGAGAGCTTGGTATGTTTATAGCCCTGATTATGGTAGCATACGAGAGATAAAAAAAGCAGATGTTAAAACATTTGAAGTGTTAGATAAAGAATATTCCAAAGATTTAAATCACGTATTTTATGAAGGTAAGTGGTTAATGAAAGCGAATTCCAAAACATTCAAAGTTTTGGGTTATGGATATGCTAAAGACAAAAACCAAGTTTTCTGCGGTAACGAAATAGTAAAGAACATAGATGTCAACACAGCACAACCACTTAAACGATATACATACCCGCAATTTATCAAAGATAAAAATCAAATTTTTTGTAATGCTAAAGTTTACCGAAATAAAAAAATTGATGTTGGCACATTAAAAATGATAGCTGATGATTTTGCGGTCGATGAAAAACATTTGTACTATTTATCCTATGACAGATTTGTACCGATGACAGACGTAGATGTAACAACAGTCAAAACGACGGGACTTAAAGTCAAAGATAAAAAATACACATATGATATAAATTTACTAAGACTTGCCATAGTATATCCAAATCCTAAAAGAACAGTTTCAGATGTTAAATATGGAGATATTTATCTGAAGTCTTTGAAAGACAAATATTATACTGATGGGAAGAACATATACTATATAGATTCCCTGGAGTACGAGAATAGACATAATAAAATTGAGAATGTAAATATTAAAAATTTCAAAGTGCTTGAACATGGTTATGCAACCGATGGAGAGATTTTGTTCTGGAATGGAAAAGTAGTTAAAAATGCCAACCCAAAGAGATTTGTCGTACTTACCAAAGATATAAGACAACCAGCATGCGGTCATGATGACAAACGATTCTACTTTAACGCATCTTCGATAGATGATATGGATATAAAATCACTTAAAATACTAAAAGACGGATACCTAAAAGATAAAAACGAGGTCCGTTATTGTGGCTATACTGTGCAACGGGCAGATAAGAGCAGTTTTGAAGTGGTAGGAGATGGATATGCTAGAGACAAGAGAAGACTTTACTATAGAACCGATGAAATTAAATAGGTGGTGAAATGCTTGCATTCATAGGAGGAAGTGGATTTTACAATTTAGGAAAAAAGATTTGCGAACATACAATTGAAACACAGTATGGAACAGTAGTATTGCACGAAGTAGAATTGAATGGAAAAAAACTTCTTTTCCTTCCAAGGCATGGAGAAAAACACGCCATCCCGCCGCACAAAATAAATTACAAAGCAAATATTGCTGCATTGAAAAAAATGAATGTTTCATCAGTTTTTTGTGTATATGCAAGCGGAATTATTTCCGATTATGAACCAGGCGATTTGATCATAGTTGATGATTTCATAAATTTCTGGATGCCTAGCACGTTTTATGATGATTTTTCATCTGGAGTAAAACATACGGATTTCACTGAACCATTTGATAAAAAATTACAGACAACACTAGTTGATGTTGCTAAGCAGAAAGGAATTGAAATTAAGAAAAAAGGAATAATCGCAACAACTTTTGGCCCGAGATTTGAAACCAAGGCAGAAATTTCTGCACTAAAGAATATGAACGCGAATTTGGTGAATATGACATGTGGACATGAGACACCACTAATTCACGAACTTGGGATTCCGCAAATTGCAATTGCAGTTGGAACCAATTATGCATGCGGGATTTCAAAAAAGCAGTTAACCCAGGAAGAGGTTTTTGAAGCATTGGAAAAAAGAAAAAAGGATGTCGTTAGTTTGCTTGAAGAATTGATTAAAAGATATCCAAAATAGATAACATTATAAACATATTCAAACACAGATAACAACCATGAGCAAAATACCAATAGACCCAAGAGAGGTATCAATACACCCTGAAGAACTAGCGAGAGCAGAGAAATTAAGAGCATTATACTTAGTTTCAATAGATGAAGGAGAACGAGAGATAATTGCTGCAATAAAAACAGCACGAGAGGAAGATAGAAAAACAGGATCAGATTTAGTACACGCAATACTTAGAATTCCTGAATTACACGAGACAACGTTAGTGAGAATAATGGAGGAAAGTACAGGGACATATCCTATGATAGTCATGGGGGTTATCGGTAAATCAAGGAGACGTTCAGAAACGAGACTGACAAACAAAATAATAGATATGGCAATCAGTAAATTTGCTGATAATGGCCACATTCTTTTTGCATTACTGTCTTGTGAAACAGAAAATGATGTACATAGGAATGAAGATAACTTGCTAAGAGAAGTTTCAAAATTAATGGAGAAAGGACCAACAGAAGATAGAATTAGGTTCATTTTAAATTTTTTAGGATTTTCAAACCTACAAATGAATGGGGGAATGAGTAAGCTAAGTGAAAAATTCCTAGAGGATATGATGGATCTTTTAGTACAACATAATTTTGCTGCAGTGATTGAATACCTGGCAGAGGGTGATATATTCAGCGAAAAAACAAGGCAACTGGCAAAAATGAGATTAGATATGCTCACGACAACTGGCACAAAAAGTTTAGTTCCAGTAGTTGAAGAGATTGCAGCTGGACCATTAAAAATAAACATAACAACATTTAGAGAACGGCAACCTACGCAAAATGAACAAAGAAGAGCTATGAAGAAAGTGTTACGATAACATCAAACTAACGGGTAATCGTAGCCTTTTCAATATCCTCAAGGTAATGTTTGTTCTTCTCAAAATATTTTCTTGAGGGTGCCAAGATTTCTGCAAGCATTGTAGCAACCCCATTCTTCAAATCAGCTGGATGAAGTTTTCCTTCAGAATAAACTTTCTTTAATTCTTCTGTATTCTGAATTTCTAAATCTCCGCCGAATTTTTCTGGTCTTTCAATCTTTAATGGCTGATCTCTTAAAACTAGATATTCTGCGTACTCGATTACAGGATTACCCTCAACAATTTTCTCAGGGCAGTGTGCCTTGTTTATTTTTCTTTTTATGTCAGCCTCGCTATCATGTATGAAAATTGCGCTGTCTGGAATGCTTTTGCTCATTTTTGCATCGATCGCCTCATCTTCAGTAGGGTTCATTCGCTGGACGCCTTGAAGACCAGGAAGCAAATGACCATGAACTGAAACGAATTTCCTGCCCTGCTTTCTTGCCGCTTCCCATGCGAGCATGTGTACTTTTCTTTGATCCATTCCAGCATGTGCAAGCTGGATATCAAGCTTGAAGATATCTGCCGCCTGCATTGCAGGATAAAGAATCGCAGAAGATTTTAGTGAATCAGATTCTTTGCGACCCATAATTGTAACACAGCGAAGCATACGCTTGATAGTTGTGTCTTTTACAACTTTGAGAACTTCTGGCCAATAATCCTTATCATAAACGTCACTAGCAAGTACATAATCAACCTTGTCTTCAGTAAGTCCAAGAGAAATGAAAGCATGCTTGAAATAGCCGTTTCCGATCTTCCGGATATTCTCAAGATCACCACCCATTTTTTCATTTATCCATGAATGATAATCTGCAAGAAAAATTGTCGGTTTGATTCCTGCCTTGATAAAATCCCGGATTTTGAGTGCTGTGCATAAACCTGAACCGATATGAACTTTACCGGATATCTCGAATCCGATATAATGACGGGGGTGTTCGTAATTCTCAAACATCTCTTTTAGTCCTTCGTCAGTAACAACTTCTTCCGTAGGTTTTCGCTTTACAAGTTCGATTTTTGTTTCAATATCCATAAGCGTGACCTCTGCATCATTTAATGGTAAATAGGGAAGGAAGATATTTAGAAGTATAAGCTACTCTGAATCAAATGCAAGGAATGCCCACCACGGCCCTCTTTGTTCAAGCACTTCACCATTAGTTGCATCCATAGCCATAGTAGTTTCCATGTCAGCATTAAATATGCCAAAAAGCCTCACTTCCCTTCGGGCCATAAAACGATAAACAAGTCGATTGTTCTCATGCTGGACAGTGATCATGTTGGTACTCTTGGCCTTGACCATTTCTTTTATCTGCGATGGTAAAAAAACAAGCTCACTACCGCCAACATAAATCGTTTCATTCTCGATTTCGATTGTCTCGTTTGTATATGCACTTGCATTACCTTGATGTATCCCAACGCCATTTCCAGCAAGTTCTATTACAATCGAATTTTTCTTCCCGTGCAATGAAAAGTTAAGCTGAAGCGATTCGTTTAACTGGAAGCTCAAGTTCCCAATATCAAGAGAGTGGTTTCTGGCTATTATCCGTACTATCATCCCCTGGGGAACGTCAAGAGACCCATTCTGTTTTTGTTGCACCATTATATGGATTTGATCAGATACTCCATTGTTTTGGTTTTGAATTGAAAGCGCAGATCCGTTTGAGTTGTTATTTGAGTTTTCACCGTTATTTCCATGGTCTTCTTGAGGAGAGTTCCCATGCCCAGTTCCATTTTCTATTTCTTCGTTAGATTTATTATCTGACCCGACACCCATCCCATGCTCTGTTTCGCTTTCAATATCCACATCAGTTCCAGGCCCTACTCCAACACCCGAACCACCCGAATCGTTTGTTTGATTGATACCATGGCCATTCTGATTCCCCTTAAGTGCCAGTTCGGAGTCAGACGAGGGACTCCATTTGATAATTGCCGTTTTAGAATTATGTTGACCCAGATAATTGTATGCAAAAATAAAGCCAACAAAAAGCATCAAAAATACAAAAATGAGGTTCAATCGCATTATAACACCAATAATAGTAACAAGATTTACATTTAAAAAACATGCGATTCTATATAAAAGAAATAAATGCCTCCGTAACTCAATGTACTTTTTGTAAAGCACACCCAAAACAGGTTTGCTAAAAAGACGAGTAACGGCAGAGTGCCTCTCTTGTAGTTTCCTGTTTAGGGTTCCGAATTTCGAGACCCAAGACATAGAACTGGATAGGAGGAAGTTGGGGGTTCAAAAGCGTTTTCGGTCTCGGGTTTCCAGTTTTGTTAAACCACATCAAAACTCGGAACGGGAAACTCGGAACGCTGTTTTTCCCTCCGGAGGCTTTTTTATTTATGCCCGCATTTCGGGTCCTGATGAGTTCCGTGTTTCGGAACCATCAAAAATTATAAGATTTGGAGATGTATAAAATGAAAATTAGTGAATTGAAAGTTGGTACTGGAAGTGTAAATCTTGAAGCTGAAATAGCCTCGGTTGAAGCAACACGTGAGATAAACAAATACGGAAGAAAATTAAGAGTTGCAAATGTCACCGTAAAGGATGACAGCGGATCCATAACACTCACACTATGGAACGATACTATAGATCAGGTAAAAGAAGGGGATAAGGTAAAAATAGAAAACGGTTATGTAAACGAATGGCAAGGAACTCCGCAGCTTACGCTTGGTAAATTCGGAAAAATCACAGTAGTCTAATTGGCAGGAAAATTCCCAAAAATGACCTACCTCTCAGTAATTTTTATTATTCCCTTTTCATTCTGAATATAGACTAGCCCGTTTAAGTTTTTTGCTGTTTTTACTTCACAATGACTAGAATGGATAATTGAATTTTCAGGATCATAAAAAGAAACGACCCATTCTTCATCAGCATATTCACAATCTATGGAAAGATTGGTCGTGAGTTGGATCACCCTCCCATTACCGTTGCCAAGAGCGCAAACTTCGTTTATCGCAGTATTTAATGAGATAGCAGAAGATTTGAGTGTATGTACTTTCATAGCACTATCAGAATAATCCTTTACCCCTATAAGCGCAGCAAGCGATACCAAAATAAGAAGGATCGCAACTGTAGATACCAGAAGATATTCAATACTAAGCTGACCTTTCACATTCATCCCCGTTTTGAATAAACCGGCAAAATTATTAAAACTTGGCTCTTTGGAGATTTTACCTTATGGAGATTTGATACTAGAATTTTGTATATAATGACCAGTTACCCAAGTGAACACAACCAGAAGAATATCAAGAGAAAGAACTGCAGAAATCAGCACCACCACAACACCCTTGGAAAAAAATGTGCTTGCGATATATAATCCCAAAACAGCGTTGATATGATAACTACTCAATGAAATTGCCAGTTTATCTTTTTTATTGTTTCCAAGAAAAAATCCCAAAAACATCATTGTAAGAAGAAGAAGGATTACAAAGATAATGGTGGTTATAAAGTTTTGAAATTCAAGAAAAGAACCACGGTTAATTGAAACTATGCCTGAAACAACTATAAAAATAAAAATAATGGAGATGGCAGAAGAATATTTCGAATAGGGTTCTAACTTATGCCAGAAAAACTTTTTGACCAGACAACACAATATCAGTGGGATCAAGACAATTTCAACAAGCGATATCAATAACGAGATATAATCAAATGAGATAGACTCCCGAATTGTAATAAACACCAAAAGCGGAATGGTGATAACCGAAAGTAGATGACTGGTTATTGTAAATGCAAGAGACAGCTCGTTGTTTCCCTTGAATATATCGGACAAAACAACATTGCTTAAACCTGAAGGAGTTGCCACGAGCAGTAGGCTGCCTAATGCAAGTTCCAATGAAAATAATGATATAGTATAGAACACAGCAAGGGGCATGATAAATTTTATCAGAATAAATCGTGAACCGAAAAATCTGAGATCTTTAATATAATTAAAAATGATATTGATATCGACCTTGAAACTGGAGAGAAAAATAATAAATGCTAGAAGAAGATGTATGGCATTTTGTAAAGCGGCAAGCTGAGGAAACACCACCCCGGCAATTATAGCAATGACAAGTATCAAAACAAAATTTGCTTCGATCGATTTGTATAACATGTAAGCACCATAAAAACAATTGAAATCTTTCAGATTGACATGTAATGTCAAATTTTGACATGAAGTATCATGTCAAATATTTTCAAAAATTTTATTGTACAGTAAAGTTGTATACAACTTTACTGTTTGGAGTTTGTAGTGAAAACTGCTAACTTTTTATAGTACAATAAAAAAGAAAGAAATTATCTTATGTAAGAGACATTTGTACTCGCAGCCGCATATTGGGCTTCAACACTCTTTTCAACTTCTTCCTGCACTTTTTTCAGTATCTTCTGGCTCTCTTTGGCACGCTTGTCCAAACGCTTGATATCAACTTTTATTGAGAGGTATTTCGAAAGCAATACAACAATTTGCTTGGCTGATGCAGTATCAACATAACTTCCATGGGTTTCGCCCATGATGCACGCACCCTCCATATCATATAATCTGCTAAGGGCAGGTAAAAGCCCTGCTGCACCCACAATGCACCCATTCGCTTTTCCAAAGATAACTCCTTTCTTCTTAAGGCGATCTCTGAGATTATCGGACGTAGCAACAGCTAATACATCTCTTTGATCTGACAAGGTTCCGGTACTATACCCACCTACAGTAAGTATCTCTTTTATACCAAGTTTCTTGCAATATTCTAAAACCACTGAAGCAACTTCATACTGCCCAACAGAACTTATTGCCTGTATGTCACCAAGCAGGAATAGGATATCGTTCTTTTTGCCTTTGTAATGGTAAAAGGTATTCTTGACCATGCGCATACCACCTTTCTTAGTCATAAATACCTGATGTGGAAAATGAGGTGAAAGAAGCCATGCAACTTTTTTTGCTTTGAGTTCTTCTACGAGGTAGCGACCCACCACTTGACCGATAAGACCAATGCCAGGAAGTCCAGTTAGAAGTACTGCATTATGCAATTTTTTCTTTATTTTCACTTTTTCTATTATCGTAGTTTCTTTCATCTGAGCACCGTATAACGAACCAAATTAGTTCTTCTGATTTGGTTCATGATATTTGACAGCCCTGCGCTGATCCCCAAAACGATCATCTGGATTGAATTTAGGTGGATGCGCAGACACAGTAGATTTTTCGCAATGGATGGTAGATAATGTGTATCCCCCACATGCAAAGCACCGACGTATTTTATACATTCATCCCGACTCTGAACTAAAATCACAGTTGTTCTTCTGCGCAAACCCTTTTATACCTTCCAATATCT
This sequence comes from Microcaldota archaeon, assembly GCA_018813505.1. Taxonomy (GTDB): domain Archaea; phylum Micrarchaeota; class Micrarchaeia; order Anstonellales; family Bilamarchaeaceae; genus Bilamarchaeum. The sequence goes on along the minus strand of JAHJBM010000069.1, from coordinate 44,876 downwards.
TGTCGAGCCTTTTTTGACCATTCTTATAATCAGATGCCGTAAGGGATATTTTATACTTCGGAGCGCCAAGATACTGGATTGTAACGTCCTCTTGTGGCGCGAGGGCTTTTTTTAGGTCATTGATGCCATCTGAACCATAACAAACGAATGTAATTGTTGTATCAACATAAACAACCGATTTTTTTATGTTTTTTTGAGCAATCTCAATGATCTTTTCCTTAAGGGCTTTTGGAAGGTCTACTTTTTTCATTACTTCTGGCCCTTCAGCACTTATCTCCTTAAAACAAGTATATACATCGGGGAAATGGGATTCGATCTCATCACGGATGACCCGCACATCGGTTTTTAATTTTACTGCAGTCATTGCAAGCTCAAGAAGTTTTGAACCTCTTTTTTCATTTCTTATAAGCTCGAGCTTCCTTTTTTTCTCTTCCTCATTTACCCTTTTAATTGATATGTCAACCTGGTTCTTCTCACGGTCAACCCTATGAACAGAAACAACATGCCTTTGACCTTCCGATATAAATTCATGGATATTCTTTATCCAACGTGGCGCAACTTCTGAGATATGAATGAACGCTTCTAGATCATTATATTCTGGAAGTATACAAAATGCACCGTAAGGCATTATTTTTTTGACCACTGCAATGACTAATTCGCCTTCATCTGGAAGAGTGACTATCCAAATCACCCAAGATCTTCTACTTCTTCAGCATGTACAATTGCTTTGCCACCAGAAGGATGGACAATTGGTTCGCTGCATTTACTACATTTAACAACAGAAGTTGAATGACTGAATATTATTTTTTCCTCGCCACACTTGCATTTCACTTTTATATAATTGCTCATAGATTAACACCTTAACAAATCATGCTTGGAGCTCTATACGTTTAGTTGTTCTTCCACCAACAACACGTTCCTGCTTTTTTTTGCACTCACTACACTGTAACATAAGCTTTTGTTTTTTTCCCTGTTTTTTCACGGTCTTTTCACCGGCCCTCTTACTACCGTGACCCATAAGACTTCTCTGATGGGCACGATTACCCTTTGCAAGAGTTCTTGGCCTGCCTTTACTCGCAAGCTTGACCTTATGAACTTTGTGAGCACGGCAACTTGAACAATATGCATTTATCTCTTTTGGAAATTTCATAACCTATCACCTATAATATCTCGGCTAAACCTGCCTTGAGCAACCACTCAACCTCAGACTGAGGAAGATGTTTCTCTTCTCCTGATTTAAACGGACCGTAAAGAGAATTATCAAGACCTCTATACTGAGATACATCCTTTATAATCTTAATACGATGCGAGTCAGTTTGTACGCTTTCTTCATTATCCCAAACGTTTTTTAACGTCTCGCGTGATTTCTTTATTATCGATAATAACTCTTTTAACGTTTCCCTTTCTTCAGATGTGAGCCCCAACCCCTCTTTTTCGCCCCTTACTGCCATAAAAACTATCTTTTCTTCTCTTTTAGTCTGGATTGTGATTAGTATTTTCTTAATATTTTCATGTTCTTTTATCGAAAGGAGGGACTTGGAAAACTGCGCATCCTCCTTCTTTTTTAACAATAACTGTGACATAACCAAGTAAAAATCATCAGGTAGCTTTACTATTGCTGATGAACTCATTTCTTTTTTCTGGATGTCTCTAAGATCAGAATAGCTAAGCATAACCCTCCCACAATGATATTGTGGCAAGAACTTAAATTCCTTCCTGAAAAATAGAGAAATGCCAATCACTTGCGTTTCTTCTTTTTATCCTTGTATGAAACAAACGGATTGTTATCTTCTTTTTTTTCTGGTTCCTGTTTTTTTGATTTTTTTATTTTTTCAACTGAATTTTGATTTGGAAATGAACTAGTTTTTCTTTGTATATTCTCACCGCGCGATTTTCCTTTTGTCATCAGTCCTTCGATCTGTGGAGGTGGTTCTTCTTCTGATTTTTCACTGAGTTTTCCCTCTGACATCGGTTTTGCATGTTTTAATGACTCTGGGGTGTGATAAACAACAATTTCAGAAACTGACTGTTTTGTTTTTATTCCGAACAGTGCAAGGAATTCTGAGAAAAGGCGCTCAATACCTGAGAGTATACCTTTTCTTTTCTGCGGAGTTACTGATATTCGCTGAACAGAATGGGATGGCTTTCCACCAACTACCCCCCAACTATCCTGCTCTTCATCAAGACAGCTTTTACAAAGTTTTCTGCCATTCCAAAGATATACACGACCCTCAAGATTTTTACCACACCTATCGCATATCTCAGGCACATATCGTACGCTTGTAGTTTTTTTAACAGACGTTTGCGCCCGCCTATTCTCATCACGCATATCCTGAATGCAATAAGGGCAGGCCCATTGACCACGATATTGTTGTAGTTCTGATGCAGGAACATACATACCGCATTTCCAGCATGGCTTGTTCATTCCATAAAAAACGCAGGAGGAACAATAAGACCGGCCATCTGAACCATATTCAGTATGACACTGCTGACCGCAGCGAGAACATGAACCCATAGAATGAAATTACAGGGAATAATTAAAAATAGGGGAGGCTGGCTATTCAAATGTAAACTCTTGGTGCAATAAATTTTGTTCAAAATCATCACATGAAAGACCAATAGCGTGAGAGATTTGTTGGTTGGTTGGATCAAAACCATTTGCCCGAGCAGCGTGTTCTAGACCACGCCTCACGATACGTGATAACTCTCGAACTGGAACTAAATCAAGATGGCCAGTTCTACGGAGTCTATCTTGTGGAACAGAGATACTAAAATGAGCAGTAAAACGAATTGATTCATCTGTAGGAACTGGTAATACAGTTAAATTGATAGGAAAAATAACATTACCTGAGGTATTTGGCTGATTCCATGGAGATATGACATATGGATTATCTCTATCAACGCCTGTGCCACGCAGTATACCTTGAGGTAATCGACCAACCACTGGGTCAATATGACCAGGAATTCTAGTTGGTTGCGGCACAGATGCACGAGTTCTGTCAGCAAGAGTTCGCTGAAATTCAATTAAAAGATTGGTAATACCTCCAAATCTCGTTATCAAAATTGCAGCTGTAGGCGGAGCTCTGCGAGTTCCGTAAGGGGCATTGAGCTGTTCGATTGATCTGTTCATACGTCTTTCTCTTTCAGCAGTTACATTCGTACTTGAATCAGAAGCAGTGAGTTGCCCGTGCAATGCCCTAAGCCTCGCAATTCTCGCATCTGCCAGAGCACGTACTCGCTCATCTGGCCATTCCATAAGTGCAACTTGTTCAGCTGAGAGTGATCCGCCAATATAGCCATTGATTTGTGCATCTGTTATCGGTTGCTGTACTGGCGGGGCAACTGTAGATGAAGGTGCTCCACCAATACCAGGTCTTCGACCAGCACCTTGACCACCAGTTCCTGAAACAAGTGGTGCATCTACAGGAGGCGCAGGTGTAGGTATTACTACTGGCGGTGGTTGTGGCGCAGGTTGCTCTACTGGTTGTGATGCTGGAATAACTCGCGGTGCAGGTTCTTGATTTGCTCTTAGAACACGAACAGGAACAGGACTTGCCGGTCGTGGAACAATATTATGAAGATTATCTATGGCATCGGCAATAGCAGAAAATCTTGGAGGCGGAATATCAGGAACAACTGCTTGAAGGTTTGAACTGGGGTTGTTCCCAGATCTTGAAGCCATATAAACGCTAACCATTCTTGATTGTACAAGGCTTATCCAATCTTCGACTCCACTCATGTAATGATCGATTCTACCTGAATATGTTCGCGTAGTATTAATGCGCCTTCCGAGTTCAGATCTTAGTGCGTCTGGAATTTCTGCAACAAGATATCTTGATGCTCTTCGGTTTGTTGCAGGTTCAATCAAAGGAACGACAATATGTGTTTGTTGTAATCGATCTGCCTGTGCTTGTGTTAGATCTTGTACCTGAAATTGAATGCTATGAGTGATAGGTTCACTTGGTCTTGCACGTTCTTCTCCTTTTCCCATTAATTTGTAAACCATGATAAAAATACGATACTAAAATTTAAAAACAGATAACGGAACAATGATTCGCTTCGCGAGATAAACAAAATCTCAATATAAGTAAGTGGAAATTGTACTAATAGGAGTATCGAATGAATAGCATATGGATATTTATAGATTTTGTAATGGTTGTTACATATGTATAAGGCTGAAAAGGCAGTGATACGTCATCCAGACCGAACAAGAAGAAACGATAGCATGACAACAATAAACGTATTTTCAGATCGATTATATGATGAGGTGGTGAAACTTAGAAGACAATTGTTGCATGCTACAACTAGAACAAGAATTAGAAGACTTGTAAAATCAGCAGAAAATTTCAGACCAGCAGCACTACTTCTTGCAGATACCAAAAATGAAATAAGAGAAAGAGCCATGAGGATTTTCGACACTGCAGCAGAAATGGGGATGTCCTACAGTAGTGCAATCGAAGTTCTTGGCGAAATATCAAACAGGGCAATACATTGGAAAAGTAGAAGTTTTGCGATTGATGCGTTGTTTCAGTATGCAATTTCAAATGGCTATTGGAATAGTGTAAGATACCTTCTTTCGATTAAATCTAGTGATATATGGCAGGGTATAAGCGGAATAGAAAAAATGGTTTTAAAAGGAAATGACATACGGCCATTGCTTTTAGATATAATGAAAAACATGCCATCATGCGGTAACGAAACTAGATATGATGCAGTATTCATAATCAGAATTGCAGCATTAAAAGGCCAAATTGATCCAAGATGTATTCCCCATCTTCTCGATGTTTTAATTGAAGAATCAGATGCATCACGGCTTGCCTATGACATACTAGTTTCAATTGCAAACGAGGATCCAAGCATTGCTAGGATGTTCGAATCAATCGCTATTAGAATGGCATTTCTTGAGGTCACGGGTGATTATTTGCAAGGAGACGAATACATTTATCATGTCAATTGTGCCATGGAAGAGCATAGAATGGAACGTGAAATGTAAACTGAATTGCTAGTATTTGAATTCAATTGATAAATAGCTAGATTATTTCAACAGTTTACTAATTTTAATCCAAGAAGAGATTGTTTCAAAAAGAATGATTAGGATCAATTAGAATTATAGAGAAAAAGAAAAAATAAAAAAAGAAGAGATAACTCTTCAGTTAACTCTCTGCAATTGGCTTACGAAGTCCTGAGCTGCTTCAAGAGTGTCGCTTGCATCCTTACCTGCAACAACAATCTTTGAACCCTGAACTACTTCTCGCACAACCTTTGTCTCAGCAGACCAGTCTACGGCAGATCCTTGTAACAAGTTTGCAGTAACGGAGTTTACCTTGTCACCACCAACGGAAACAAGTGTGTTTACACCAACTGCATCTGTATCAAGGATAACTAAGTTACCATAGTTACCAGCGTATGGCTGAGCCACTTCCAATGAGGCAACGTTGTTTGGCATGATTACTGCTGATACATCGCTCATATCTGCTGTACAAGCTACTGCACCACCAGAACTACTACATGCACCAACAGTCTCGGTAATTTCAACTACCTTAACCGTTACGCCACTCACTGTTACAGATTCACCCTCACCAAGCGTAGCAACTGTTGTGCTAGATGATGCTGTAGTTGTATCTGCTGCAGCCAAGAACCACTGAGCATGTGCTAGCTCATGTGCCATATCGAATTCAACTGAGTCGGCATCGATTGACTTGAAGTGTGTACCTCTTTCAGATACATAATCTTCTTCGACCATTTCCATGCCTGGACTCACTGGACCAGTTCTTGTTCCACTTGCACCATAGAACTCATTTGCACTAGTTCCTGAAGGTGCATTTACTGTTGCGTGTCCATAGAGTATCTCATTTGCATCAGATGTGATGACAAGGCTTGTTGTGTTGTACGAATCAAAATCGAATGTTGCAGCCGATGCTGAGTTAGTTTGATCTATACCCCAAACCCAGTAGTCCACATATCCGTTTGATGTACCTGAACCGGCCTTCTCTGCAATTGCAAAGTAGAATTCGGCACAGGACGTACTTGCACATTGGTTTCTTGTTGCACTGAACAACATATCACCAAGAGCACTGTCACCTGGTTGCGTATCACCATCTACATCTGCCTCATTTGCAATGAGTATTGCTCCACCTTCTGAAGGTGCAAATGCATGGGATCCGTCTCCTATCTCATCGTATCTGACAACCGTAGTAGCTGTGTAGTTCGAGAAACCATAATCCGTACTTGACGGAGAAAGTTTCATGAAAATTGAACCAGCCGTGATGTTGACATCAGTAATATCTGTGTAGTCACCATCACCATTGGCATCGCACCTTGCAGCATAGTTTGTTGAACCAGCATCAGAACTCAATGCCACCATGAACTCGTCATCTGACATTGTACCAGTTGTGTCATCTCTGTCCATTTCAAAGACAGATGAACCACTGTTACCAGATGTTACTTTTACATATGGTGGTTCTATAGAACACTTTGATTGAGTTGTACCGGTGTTAAGCACAGGTCCGTCATCTGCGTTAAGGGTTTTTGCAGTAGTCTTAATTTCAAACTTCAGACTTACCTTGTCGCTTGAGGTTAAATCAAGACCATTGTAGTACAGTTTCCAGGTCACTGGATCCTGTATCAATGGAATGTATTCCCCCTCTTGCATGCTGTTGTCTCCACCGCTTGCCAAATCATCAATGGTGTCAGAGTAGATGAGAATTGATCTTAATGAATCAACATCATCTCTTTCAGGTTCTGTGTTGTCACCATCATCGGTTTGTGCATCAAGGTTTTTCCATCCAAGCAATACTTTGTATTCTGGATTGGAATCCTCATCAGAATCGAGTTCTTCAGCACTTTCAAGAGTCAATTCTTCTGCGAAAACAGCTACTTCAGCCCACTTTGCACCAAATGTATAACCTGGAGCAACCTTGTATACGTGGAATCTGTATTCCTTACCGTTGATAGTATATTCCTGAGTTGTTCCTGGAGTCACAGTGTCGTGTTCAAGAACATTGCCATTTGCATCAACAATAGATATAATGGCCGATGTTGTATCACCGTGAGCCTCAAGGTCATCCAATTGGAATTTGAGGTCGTCAACAGGTAGTGATTCACCTTGGTTCAGGATACCAGATATTGATTCCTTAGCAAGTTTAATCGATCCGCCTGGATAAAGAATGTTCTCAGTGGTTATTTCTGAACCGCTCGATGTTGATGGTGGGTTCATATCACTGATTATCCATTCCTCGCCGAGGAAGTAGACCTTAAGCCTGTTTGTTTCTGTGGCATCATCAATATCCCCATCTGTTGTAATACAGTAACCATAGTCATTTTCATTTGACTCGGTACATGTTGGGATACCAATTTCTTTTCCGCCCGGACCGTCAAACTTTATTGAGTAGACGAGGTATTCCAAGCGACCTACGATAACATCGTTAGATGTATCGAATCTGTTATCACCTTTAAGCCACAATGCCTGTTTCTCTACATATGTATTTCCAGACTTTGAATCTGTCAAAGTTTGGTCTGCAAATGGAGAGAATTGGCTGCCTCCAACTTTGTACAAGAATATTTCATCCTGACCCAAGTTGCTGCTGTTTCCGTCTGTAAATGGATTTGCAGTGTCAACTGTATCTGAGCCACCAATGGTATATGCGTTGTCAGAATCATTTACATCTGCAGCTGCACCATTGTAGTCTCTGTCTAACAGTTGTCTGTCCAAGTGGTCACCGATAAGGTTTTCACCAGTCCATGTACCCATAGCAGTTGAACCAGGCACAGTAATTTCCAACTTTGCCTTTTCATTGCTAATTGCACATCCACCAGTTCCATCAGATCCATCTGCTGCACATACAGCATCTCCAGACACTTCAGCCGTTACAGTCGAGCTCTTATAAGCTGCGCTAGCAAGTTTTGTAGCGATAAGGGCTGCAGCTACACCGTCTGAAGCAGCCGCATTAGATCCAATTACGACCTTAGCGACTGGTGCTCCATTGTCGTCCACCAACGTTGTCGAACCAAACATAAGTCCGGCAAACGCAGCTGAACTAGCCAAAATTGTTGCTCCTGCAACAATGGCTCCGAGTTTCTTTAGGTTCACTTTCATTTGTTCACCTCAATTTTTTTCACCGCCTATTTGGGCCATTGAAAAATAACTATGGCGGTGTGGTTTTAGGCCCAACATCCCGAAAGAGATTCTCTTCCGGTCGGATAGGGAGTACCCTATCGATATATGATTGAGTGAGTCTCTGGGAAAATATTTAAAAACGTTGTGTAGATGTATAAACTCCAGTTTATGGATTACAACCGAAACCAAGACAATAAACGTAAATAATATACGTCTATGATCGAATGAATCGTATTTTTACGTCGTAAACGTATTATTATATTTTATTATTATTTCACTTCTATAACTAAACCATCCTGAGCTATAATTGTATTATCAAATATATTACGTGCCGAGGCCAAAAGATCTGAGATATCAGAATAGCGTGGACTTATGTGCGTTAGTATAAGCTGTTTGACATTCACCTCTTTTGCAACTAAAGCCGCATCCTCAACAGTACTGTGTAATCTTTCTTTTGCTTCTTCTTTAAGCGAACTGTCAAAAGTCGCCTCGTGAATCAGAATATCTGCATTCTTTGCAGCTTCCATACTAACGGCATCCGGAGTGCAATCCCCACCATAGACAATTTTTATACCTGGTTTTGTCCAGGTTATCTCGTCGATATTTACAATTCCACCAGGAGTTTTTACTTGACCTTTTTTTTGGATCTCAGCAAACATTCTGCCTTTCAGCCCAAGACCATGTGCTTTTTTTTCATCGAACTTTAAGCGATCATCCTCTTGAAATACGAAACCATATGCAGAATTGCAATGTTTGACAGGAAATGCGGAAATAGAAAACCCAGTACCTTTGTATACGACGCCTTTTCGTATCCCATGTGTTTTTATGAACGAATAATCCCTGGGTTCGACATTGCGAGGAAGAAAGAGATTTAGTGGCCTCGGAGATGGAGATGAGAGCCGCAATGTTTCCAACAACCCATACATTCCAAGATAATGGTCAAGATGGGGATGGGATATAAAGATGGAGTCAACACTCCCATAACCAACCTTGTATTTCATGAGCTGTCTCTGGGTGCCTTCGCCGCAGTCAAAGAGCATGAGCTCGCGGTCATATTTTAGCGCTATTGAGGGCATGCCCCGCTCGATTGTCGGCGTACTGCCTGAAGTTCCGAGGAATGTCAGTTTAAGCATGTATTAAAGTAACCAACAATTGATTTAAAGGATATCTATATTTTCAGATAAGAACCGAACCCAGTCTGCTGATGCAGCAAATTGCGTTTTGGGTTATGGGTTTGAGTTTTTGATTGAGATATCTGTATTTTTCTAACCGATGATACCGGAACTAGTTATATAGTTATACTAGTACTGGATCTGATGTGCAATAGATGAAGATAAAACCATAATTATTCTAATTATATCTAAGTGCATAGAGAAGTAAGCCCAAACAGAATCATTATAATGTTTGTTATCGCGATAGTCAATATGCCACAGAATTTTTTTATTACCGGAAATCCAAATACTGGGAAGACCACTTTACTAAAAGAAATCGTTGATGAATTGAAAAAAAACGGACTGAGAGTCGGGGGGATAGTTTCACCTGAGGAGAGACACCACGGCACAAGAACCGCTTTTTATGTTATGGATATAAACACAGGCAAAAAAGCATTGCTTGCATCTGTCAAAGGAGATGGACCAAAAGTAAGCAAATATTATGTGAATATACAGTCATTTGAAAGCATTGCAATACCTGTAATGCAGAAATATGGCAACTATGATGTCTTTGTAATAGATGAGATAGGCAGAATGGAAATGAAAAGCAAACGATTTGCAGCACTACTCGAAGATATTATAGAATCGGGAATACCATTCATCGCATCGGCGCACAATGAATATCTGGAAACATACGGGATGCACGGAGAGGTCTTTGTATTGGATGGAAGTAATAGAGAAAAAACTTATGCTGAGATTATAAGAAAGGCAAAACAAGGAATTGTGAAAAAAAGCACGGCTTCATCTTATCAGCGAACCGGAAATGTGAAAAGACCGGAAGTAAGGCGAGTCAGGAAAAAAGAGATCAGATCTGGAAAAGAAGAGCAAATGAGAAAAAGAAAAGGCCCTAAGTTCGCAGCACGTGCAGAAATACCCACCACGGCGAAGAAAGAAAAGTATGAATCGGCACCAAAGCAAACCAGGAGTAAAGCCAACGAACTGGATACAAAAAAACCAAAGGAAAAGAAAAAAGGACTTCTAGGAAAAATAATTGACCTTCTTGCAGGATAAATAATTTTCATTTTTTACTTTTTTAAGGTGCTGGTCTTATAAAATTATACAGAATATAATAGTGATGGGGGATAACTTGATAGATAACAAAAAAGTAGAACTCTTCTTCAGAAACAGGAAGAAAGAAGCAAGCGTCCTGAGAGCCGTTCTAGTCTTTGCACTCGTAAGTTTTGCCATGGGACTACTAGTCTTATTCAGCGATTATAACCAGAAATTAGATATTATACTAAATCCACAACTCCAGTCTTCCGTGATAGGAAGCATAGTTTACAATTTCTTTATCATGGCACTGCTACTCTTCATCCCTGCAATACTGCTGAACTGGGGGGTAGGAAAAGCAATGTACAAGTCAAAGGCGAGTTTTGTAGAAGTCACCTATGTTGGATTGGTGGCCTTTTCATCGTTTTTCATCGTGATATTGATTTTGAATTTGCTGGCAATGATATACACACCTCTTGCATATCTTGGCCTGCTCCTTTTCATCCCTTTCTTCTATCTTCTTCTTGTTGCGACAAAAGAAGTTCATAATACGAGCTATGGGAATGTCATTGTGCTTTTGGTAATTACAAACCTCGGCATAGGAGTGATACAGCTTGGGATGTTCTTTGTATATGCATATTTCCTGGTCAACAGCCCAGTGCATTATGAAAATAACGTAACAAACAACAGTGACGGAACCATCACTGCGACTTTTGCCTACGTTCATACAGAAACAGGAATTCCCAGAGATATTTGTTATGTTACCCTTCCAGATGGATGGAAAGTTGCAGATAATGAAACTAGAGCTATTATAAGCAGCAAAGTAAATAATACTGTCAACACAAAGGCAAGTTTTTACAAGAATGATAATGAATTTTTGTTTTTTGATGGATTACCTAGTAGATATAGTTTTAAAACATGTGAGAAGGATGAGGGAGCTGATTATTGGCTCAAAAGAGGGTTTACCCCAGATTATAACACCTATGAAAAGGAATATACAAAGATAGATAAAGAAGCTCTTGAAATATGTGATACCAAAATTTTAAACAACAATGAAACAATAACGAGGCATATAGTAAGAGGAGACTTCATAGGAAATCCACTTGGTTTCATAATAATATATCAGTCCCCGGCCGAAGAAGACGAAGATTTATATTTTATTATAAACAATATCCGCTGTTATAACAATTATTAACGGGGGATGACATGGCAGGATGCATGTTTAATGACCTGGCAGGGTCACCTGATTCAGTGAGAATGAGAAATGAATTCCACACAAGAGGACCACTAGAGGATAGACTTGGTACAAGAATGTGGAATGGCATAAAGAGATTTGCTATGAAGGTAGCTGTTGCTTTGGCTCTTACCACAGGAACAGTTAATATGCCTGCATGTTCACAGGAGACTCAGGAAACACAAAGACGGGAAGTTGTAACAAGAGCGGCCCTGACTGATGAGAATGGCCGTGCTACTTTTGACATATATGGCATACGATATGAATTGAATGTGACGGATTCTGAAACAGGAGAAGGGGTGCCAAATATGCTTGGAATACTTTCTGCTACAGAGGAAGGAGGATTGTATATCGTATATGATCAGGAAGGGGATAGGTATTCTCCAGCTATGACTGGTGTGAGTGCTGAAGATGAAGATGCTGAATCGTATGTAAGAATGAGTAATGTGGTTGTTGAAATACCAGAAACTCCATGTAATGCACCAAGAAGGTTTTTGGTCTCTGGTAGAAGCCCTGCAGAATTATACGATGACAGATATTTGGAAGATGAAAACAAGAGTGTGATTCAAACTCTTTTTGGAAGAGCTGGAAATTCTGATAATGTCGCACTCAGTGAATTAGACAATTCATTAGGTCAGGTCATAGAAGCAATTAGAGAAGACTTGATAGGTAGGGGGATAGAGGGAGGGGCAATACAGTTTCTCTTAGCCCTCGGAATAAAACTCAGTGCTGAAACAGAAAATAGATTAAATGCATTTGGATTGATCACGACAGCATTAGAGGCATGTGCTATTGCAGATACATTAGACTGGGCTTCATATTATAGAGGACTATGTTATGAAGATGATGATAGATTTGAAATCTGGGTGTTGAGTGGATTCGAAGGAATAGAGATAGGAACAGGTATACCTGACGTTGATATCAGCTTATTAAGAAATCCAGTCCTGATAATTCTTCCAGTAGAAAGACCTGACAATGACTGGGAAGCCCCAGTAGCGCATATAAATGGTAGGGTAGACCTAAGTCAAGCTCCATCATTGAATATGCCAAGAACTGTAAGGCTTGAGCATGTTGATGGAAGTATCCCGACTTTGGAGTATATAATCCCAGGTTCAGAGGACAGATTTTTCTTTGATGCAGGTGCATGTGAAAACTACAATCCGGAGTATGGCCTGACTGTAACTGCTCTTGACCCCTTGCATCTTTTTTCTGCTGAACTTTCAACATCACTTCACGTAAGTGATGATGAAGAGTATGAGATTGGATTCTATCCTGCTGAAGGATGTGAAATGGAAGGGGATTACTTCACATCTTACATGCTGGAAGATGAGATATGCGATCCTTATGATATCGCTGTCTCTTGTACTTCGATTCATGGATATGTGACGGCTGAGGAATGTGATTGGGAAGATATAGATTTACTGGAATGCACTGATACAGAAATTGCTGGCCAGTATGGTTTCCTAAGCTTTAGTCTTGATGAAGGAAAAATAGCATTCAGCAGTGATGGAATAGAAATAAGTGTTTACGACATTGAAACAGGAAATAGAAATGAAATTGCCGAATATCGTTATAATTACAGCTTAGATGACGGGAGATTAATATCCACCTGGACTAGTACAGATGAACACGGATATAGAATTGTAAATATTGAAAATGGAGATATCATCAATATCACTGAGGAATTACATTCTTGGAGTGGCTGTATTTTCAATTATTCACTGTCTGGAAATAATTTTGTTTTTGTGAGTGAAGGAACTGGAATTGGTGAATACGGAGATATATATCTAAGTGATCTTACTAGAGGCAATATTGACCTAATAGTAGAAGAAGGAAACAGTGTATCAATTCATGGTAATTATGTAGCTTATGCTGAAACAAGAAATCGAGGATGTCCACCAGATGAGAATGTACCAATTAGGTTATATGACATAAATACGGCATCCAACTATGATTTAGATGGGAATGGACGGATACCAAGAATATATGGAAACAATGTTGTTTATTATGATTATGTACAACTGAGTGGAGGACTAGATATGTATAGCTTACAACTTGTCAATATCGATGATCCAACAAACCCACAAAGAACAGAGATAATGAATGAAACTATATCATACCATTTTAGTAATAATGTGAAGAGCTATGGCATATATGGAGATTATGTAGCTTTTAGTAGTCATGGTAGAGCGGAAGAGGAAATACGATTATACCACATACCAACAGGAGAGACGAGAGTTGTTTATGAAGGTATAGTTGCAGAAGACAATAGCAGCGGATCAACAGTGCAGATTGACGGCAGATACATAGTCTTCATGGAAGGAGATACATCAGGACAACGCATTTATGTGTGTGAATATTAGGATTTGCACCAATGTGAATCTCGCTTTCCCCATTCCACAATCAGTGCATGATATTCCTTGAATAGTTCAAGAGCATTTTCCTTTGGCAGGTTTTTTTCAAAAAACATGCGGCAATCGTCATAATCCTTAACACCAAACTCAAGACCAAATTCAGCCTTACAAAACCTTCTCGTGTACGCATCTATTACAAAAATAGGGTGATCCATTGCATACAAAAGTATACTGTCAGCAGTTTCTTTTCCGATTCCTTTTACTGATAACCATTCTTCACGCAATTCAGGTGTATTTAGTTGTAGTTTGTCTTTTCTATTCTGCAATTCAATCCATTTTTTTGTTGCCAACTTCAGCCTTTCGGCTTTTTGCCTGTAAAAACCGCTCGAGCGGATGAGAGTTTCCAGTTCCTGGTTTTCAGTTTTGAGTATTGAACTTTCATTAAGCAGGTTTTCTTTTTTCAGATTTGCAATTGCTTTTTCCACGTTCTTCCAATTGGTGTTTTGAGTAAGTATTGCACCGACAACTACTTCATATGGAGTTTCTGCAGGCCACCAATTCTGAGGACCAGATTCCTCGAGAAGGCGATCGTAGAGAAGAAACACGCGTTTATTTTGCATAATAAAACTCTAATAAACGCAACCCAAATATTTTAAGCATAACTGTTGAAACAGAGAATATGGAGAATATTAGTGTAAATCTTGCCGTACAGAATTTAGGTATATTCGAACCGTTTATAGATACGGCTGTTTTGGAGCAGATAAAAACACTGAACCCAGTGATTGTTTCGATAGGGTTCATAGTTGTTTCATTTATTCTAGCGACAATAGCGATAGTCATACTCAGTATAATCACAAAACAGCTTGCAAAAAGAACAAAAACCGAGTTTGACGATAAATTGCTGGAATCTGCACAGCAGCCGATTTTTAGATTGATAGTTATAGGTGGACTGTATCTGGCTGTCATGAATATCTCGACAGGAGATACGATGTACGATATTATCCTAAAGCTGATTTTAACGCTGGCTTATGTTACGGTGATTTTATTTATAGTAAAAGGCCTTGGAATACTCGTTGAGTATGGAATCAAAGATCTGGCAAAAAAAACAGACAGTACACTTGATGACGAGATTGTCCCGATATTCCACAAAGCAGCTGTGATAATAACCTGGGCATTTGGCCTGATAATAATACTCGGGGCATGGGGCGTTGATGTAGGGCCTTTCCTCGCAGGACTCGGTATCGCAGGCCTTGCAGTTTCATTTGCCATGCAGACCACACTTTCGAACATAATAGCA
Organism: Microcaldota archaeon; assembly: GCA_018813505.1. Taxonomy (GTDB): domain Archaea; phylum Micrarchaeota; class Micrarchaeia; order Anstonellales; family Bilamarchaeaceae; genus Bilamarchaeum. Next base: position 29,674 of record JAHJBM010000069.1, on the reverse strand, counting down.
GGAGTTGCACTGATAATGGATAAAACATTCAAAGTAGGCGACAAGATACAACTTGATTCGGGAGATCTAGGAACAGTGCATGAGATAAGCCTTAGAAGTACCAGAATAAAGACATATGATAATGAAATAATACTTGTACCGAATGACACACTTGCAAAGGCGAGGATAAAGAATTTTACACAACCAGATCTTAAAGTAAGGGTTAATGTGCCATTTAGTGTAGAGTATGGAAATGATCCTGAGAAGGTAGCGAAATTAATAGAGGATGCAATAAGAAAAAACATAAAAGGAATACTTACGAATCCACCAGTTTCAGTTGTTTTTACTGAGATGGCCGCATCCTCACTGAATTTCCAGGCAAGATTGTGGATAGACCATTATGACAGGGCATATGACACGAAGATTGAAGCCAATAATCTGATATACAAAGAACTCAACAAGGCAAAGATCGGAATTCCATTCCCGACACAAATAATTTATCTGAAAAAATAATTTTTTCTTTTTTATTTTTATACTTTTTATTTTTCAAATGTAAATTCTATCGCATAGTTTCAAATATACTAAAAGCATTTATTAATTTCACAGCTGACAGAAACTTATGGTATCGAATTTTGAAGAGTTTATAAAAAAGTATATGAATGCGATAGATAATGAGGATGTTGCATTCTTAAAAAAAGTTTATATGAGCTGGTTTAAAACTTCAGAAATATTGCCACTAGATCAGGAGGAATATTTCTTTAGCAACATCTTTGTGGACTTGAACAGCATGAAAAACAGCAAACTTATTGGAACTGAAACTTTTGATGGATTTGATATTGCGCATATGAAAAACCAGGATGAATCTGAGTATCAATTGATATTTCAAAAGAACGGAGAGGATTGGATTTATTTCAACGAGAGAAGTAATTACTCACTATTCAAGAACACGTATGCTATTAATTACAACATAGAAGATGGCAAATTAAGGATATTGTTTAATGGTACGCGATCACCGATTGTCACTGATATCGATAGTACAAGTGGATTGGTGTCACTTATTAATTCAAGCCTGAAAATCGGCGAGAATGAAATAACTTTGCAAAGTCTTGATGAAATTCCAATAAAAGTCATGATAAGTATCAGCAACTGTGAAAAAAGAAAAGGCGCCATAATGACAACAAATGGAAATGTCCTACAATGGAACGGAGTAGTGAAAGAACCAGTAAAACTGAAATTCTTGGTAAACTAGAAGAGATACTGACATCAATAAGAACACTAAATTAGCTTTGAATGATCGAATAGAGTAATGTCAGTAACAATAATCACTATGCGTTCTTGCCTCCACTAAAGTGTTTGGCAGTGACCTTAAGAGCCACATAAGCCATCTTAACCCAGGTTAAAAGACTTCGTCGATTATTGTATTCAGCACGTAGAACATAATTATCTTTTTCAATAGTATCAAGGATTGTTTCAAAACGCAAGCAATAACAGTAAGCCATTATTTTATAACGCAGAACATCTACTTTATCAATATATTTCTTCCCTTCCCGGAAATATTTCCGAGCCAATTTCACTCGTTTTTTAACCCAGTTCCTGAAGGCCAAGTTCTCGATATTTTTTGGATTTAATCCATGGGCATCAAGATACTCCTTTGGAATATTGATATAACCGCATGGCAGATCCTCCACATAATCACGAAGCAAGTGAACAATGTGAGCACCAGTGGCTGCAAAATAGCGTTTTTCACTAGATGGATACGAATAATCATTACCTATGCAATATAACAAAAGATCTGTGACACCTTTTCCAATATAATTGGAGTATTGAATAAGTTCTTGCTCACTGACTAATTTGCCACCGCGTCCTGCATCGAATTCAAGAATAGATAAAAGATTGTAAATGTACGATTGAAGTAAATTACTTTCACCACGACCATTTCTAATAAGATCAACCACCATCTCTTCTTCAGGCAGAAAATTGGGTTTTTCTCCAAGGTAAAGACTATCAATCAAGTTCTTTTGTCCCTTAATGAAAGAACGGCGTTCTTCAACTGATTGACATTGGTCATCGATTACATCATCAGCCCAACGAAAATAGGCATATGCTCGATAAAAATCACTAATAAGCGGTTTGTCCACTAATAGACTAGCGATGAAATTGGCCTGTTTACTAGATGAAGAAGTGATGGACTGAGCTAATGCTTCACTAGCGGAGTTCATTTTCATATCAATGACAATTTCCCTCATTAATATATAAATACGATGGACAGGTAGAGCTAAATTCTGAAACTCACAACTCGAAACTCTAAACCCGAAACTTTAAATAGAAAATTGGGCAGTTGTGAAATTTCTCTCGAAATTTCACTTCTCGCACTTGTTCGATACTTCGAACAAGGCGCACAAAGTTCAACAAAAGAACTTTGTTGTCCCAAAAATCCAGCCGGCAAAACCCAAGACCGGAAACTGTAAACAAAGGAATTTTTGGGCCCGCGCGGAATTGAACCGCGAATCTTCCGCGTTCGCAAAACTTTTCAGCAGGTTTTTGATGACCAATTGAAACTAATGTTTCAATGGTCCATTGAAATGTGCGCATTTCAATTGGAAACTTTTTACTAAAAAGTTTCTGTGAGGCGGACATCTTAACCATTGTCGAAATTGATGCCTTTTTGATGAAACTTTTTAGGCATCCCAAAAAAGTTTCGACTACGGGCCCAGGATAATGTTATGTGTTTGGTGTTTTCTGTTTAGAGAGAAGTGTTTTTATATTATTATGGACACTTAAAGAATACTCAGTTCGGAACTTAAAACCCTGAACTGAAAACTTGAAACTAAGTAGCCAACTGGCTAGCTTAGAAAATATATATAGCCCCGTCGTCTAGGAACTTTTTTGACTCATAAAAACTCATGGCAAAAACCTTCACTAAAAAGCCCTGAGATAGAAAAGTCAAAAGACTTGACATTGGTCAAGGATACGGGACTTTGGGGGCCTTTTGACCTCTGAGAACTTAGGGCAACACACCCGCGAAAAGCCTTGAGGAAATCAAAAGGTCTGAAGATATCCTGTGACACCGGTTCGAAATTGCGTTTAGGGTCTTGAGTTTAGTTCTTGAGGTCTCGTGTTTCATGACACGAAACCGGAAACTGAACCGATTGAAGCTTGCTTCAATGGTGTCGTAATCGACGTTTCGATTACGAACATGCTCATGGTCGAATCGTCGACCATGACATCCATTGAAACGAAATATCGTTTCAATTGGAAACTCGAAACGCAACGTTTATCCGGTCGGGGCTATATTCTTATTTTTGTTTGTCAGAATGCGCCGCACGTACCAAACGATGACTTATATCTGCATCATTCAACCTGATATTATTTGCCGAACCAGTCAAAAATTCAATATTAACCGCCTCAGGTAATGATGGCTCATTCCCAAGAAGAAGGCCAATCATAGTAGATGCCATCCAGTAATGATTTGTTATCAATTCATGATTGGCATCAGTTAATGGCGTACCGCTACTAAGATGATCTCTAAATCCATCAAGAACGAATTGACCGAGTGCAGGAAATTCATCATCAGAAATTCCATTGAAAAGATCTATTAATTCTTGATCAATCTCACGATGTTGGATTTTTTCCATTATGTGACTTATGCGTTCGATTGAATCTGAATGGAATCCTTCCACAGGACGTCTTTCAGCTCGAGGTAACTGCGCATAGATTTCATTAAGTGTCTGATCAAGTCTTTGAAATGCAAGAATAGTAAGCTCAGAAAATTGTGCTCTTAGCGTATCTGCTCTTGTTATACATCTACAATTAGGATCATATCTTTGTGCCGCATCAATCGTTGCTGCAATCATATGCCCAACATCTTCAGCAGTCAAAGTATTCTCTCTGATCCTGTTGGCAATACGATCAATATCAAAATCACCACTAAGCACAGTATCTCCGGACAATATAAGAAGCGGAACTTCCAGATCCTCAACCCGCGTATATCGGGGAGATGGACCGTCTGATTCTCTTGGCTCTGTATGAATTGTAGGTCTTTGCTGATTAGATCTGCAACCAAACAGAGTGGCAGATACAAAAATTCCTACGCTAGTAGCACCAAAACGTAAGAAATCGCGCCTCGAATCTTTTGCAACTTTGGGTTTTCCAGATACTGACATACCAGTTAGGTTCGGATTAGTTTTTGTATATTTTAACATACATGATCAGTTATAGTTTGACACAATATTATTATAAATCCGATGTTTTTGATTTTTATTAACAAAAGAAGAAAAAGATAATAGACAGATTAACAGAAGCTTTTGCAAGATACAACCCAGAGACTAATACTGATGCGCAGCATACAAATACACAGTAGCATCTTTTCCGCATGCAATGCATTTCTTGTCCTTTGGATGCGTATCAGTACCGAACAATGAACCTCGCATATTCATTTGAAATTTATCTTTCAAAACTTCTGCACATGGCTTTCCATCCAATTCTTCGGTACAGAATGGAACCCGAATAAACCCGCGCGATTCTGTCTTCCTCTCAAGCTCGCCCATAGTATCTGCAAATGAAAGCTTGTCAGAAAACCACTGATCAGCTCTTGATTTTAATGTTTCTAGTATCGAGTCTCGTGTCTTGAGTATCATTTTCTTCAGTTCTGATGATTTCAGACTCACAAATGATTTTTCCTTCGTATCCCTTCTGACAAGCACCACCTGCCCTTTTTCCAGATCTCTTGGGCCAAGCTCAAGACGAATAGGAACTCCTTTCATTTCCCATTGATTGAATTTGAATCCAGGAGTATTGTCAGAATCGTCAAGCTTTACTGTGAAATCTTTTGAAAGTTTTTTCTGAAGTTTTTTGCATTCTTTTAGCACAGCTTTCTTTGTGTCGTCACGGTATATCGGAACTATTACAACCTGCACAGGTGCAAGATCAAATGGAATAATAAGACCATTGGAATCCCCGTGCATTGCAATAAGAGCCGCATAGATTCGTGAGATTGCAGGCCCATAACACGTCTGCCAAACATACTCATCATTCCCCTTCTCATCTTTGTATTTCACATCAAAAGCTTTTGAGAAATTCTGCCCAAGCATATGCGTTGATGGCAACTGCAATGCCTTACCATCAGGCATCAGCGTGTCTGCGGCAAATGTATTTACTGCGCCAGGGAATTTGTCCCATTGTGGCCTTTTGAAAAACAAGAATGGAATTCCATATTGTTGATGAAGCACTTCCTCACTTGTTTCCATATCCTCGCGAACTTGTTTCATTGCATCTTTTTCTGTTGCAAAACAATCATGTGCTTCTATCCAGTAGAATTCGCGACTTCTTATGAAGGGTTTTGTTGCCTTTGTTTCATATCTCCAGACCTGACACCTTTGATATATCTTGAGCGGAAGGTCCTTCAATCCATGAATCCACATGGAATACATGGTGTACATTGCAGTTTCACTTGTCGGCCTCATGGCACATCTTTCCTCAAGATCAGTTGATCCTGCCTGCGTAACCCACATCACTTCAGGAACAAAACCTTCGACATGCTTGCTTTCCTTTGTCAAGTAACTTTCAGGAATAAGAGCTGGAAATAATGCTGGCACGTGACCTTTTTTCTCGAGAGCTTGTTCCATCATCGAATACATCCGGTTCATTGTCATAACTGACCAGGGCATGAATACAACGAATCCCTTTATGCCGTATCGCAAATCGCAAAGTTCTGCATCCTTGGTGATTGTATTATACCATTCTGAAAAGTTTGATTTATCAATTTGCATAAATAATACCTCAATTGTAGAGTTTATCAATAGAGTTAAAAGATTTTTAAAAACAGATGTTGAAAACAAAATAATGAAAACAAAAAAAGACATATCAAAGTCAAGTGTTAGTCTTTATGCAATTCTTGCAAGAAAAGTTCCAGTAGCAGTTATTTTTCGCAGAGGTCCATCCAAGCAAGTTCTTTTGATTTATTGGAAAACAAATTCTGATGAATTCTATATTGGTCAATGGTTGAAGGGAAGAATATATCCTGAAGCATGTGATTTGTCACCCATGGGAGACAAACTATTATATTTTGCTGGAAAATTTAAAGGAAAATATGATACATGGACTGCCGTAAGCAGACCCCCGTTTTTAACAGCATTGGCATTGTGGCCAAAGGGAGATTGTTGGGGGGGTGGAGGACTTTTCAAAAACGAAAATATAGTAATAATAACCCATAGACCAAATGAGATGAAACTTGCAGAAGGTTCAATACCTAAAAAAATTAAGATTGAGTGTGGTTGGAGTCAGAAGAATAAATCAAGATTAGTCAGAGACGGTTGGGTTATAGAAAATCAATATACGATAAGAAAGAGAAATCAAGTTAAAAATCACAAGTACGAACTGATAAACGAAATGGCAGACTACAGAATAGTAGATATCAATTCACAAGAAAAGATTTCGCTTGGTAGACTAGATTGGGCAGAATGGGATTATTCCGGGGATCTCGTTTATGCTAAACAAGGAAAGATTTATCGACTTAGTTTTGACAGGAAAAATAGGATAATGGATATCAAGGATGCAAAGATGTTAATAGACTTATCTAGCTTGAAATTTGAGACAAGAGAAACACCTGAAGATGCCAAAAAATGGTTTGGAAAACTAGAATATTTAGAAAAGAAAAAAATCAAAAAACAGACTTCAGAAGAGTGAGCAGATATAAGAGCGGGAATGTAACCGTATATGTTATTGCAAGAACAGCTGCTGACATGATAAGCGCTATTGCAACATTTCCTTTTTTCAGTTGTTCCATCTCATCAAGATCATAGGTCAGTTTGTCCACAACGTGAATCGAAAAATATATGACCACGATTCCGATAATTAATGTAATAATATAATTCAGAAATGATAATAGCAAAGCAACAACTTGTAAAGGCATTACAAGATACCCCAACAGATCAGATATAGAGGGCGCAACAAGAATTATCAGTGAAACCATAACTGCAGTGTAAAACACTCCAACAGCAAGGTTTCCTTTCTTAATTTCCTTCCATTCGTCAATATTAGGAGTAAGACGATCAAGCATACTAATGCCAGTGTAAAGAGCACCTGCAGATAAAACAATTGCAATAAAGATCTGAACCAACGCCATAATAATTTGGACAATCATGACCAAGAATTAAATGAGATTGGTTATATAATTATCGGTTGTGTGGCTTGTAGAAATCCTTAGAAAACATGGTCTGTTGATGCATGTTGTTCGACAATATGCACCTAAAGCACGTCTGTAAGTATTATATAAGACTAGTGCGGCAAGCTCCAGAAGAGGGCATTTTTACAGAGCCGGTTGTGTGGAGTTTATGGGAGAAGAAAACGTATTTCTCGATAGATGCAAAGAAATCCAAAAAATCGCATTTTCATTCAATAATCCGCTGATAGTGCACCATTATGATGCGGACGGCCTTAGTTCTGGTGCTATAGTTATTAGTTCATTTGTCAAAAAAGGGAAAAAATACCGAAACGAGTGCATCAAGAAACTTGACGATGATGCGATCGAAAAATACGCGCGCGAGAAGGAATTGGTTTTTGTTGATTTAGGCGGAGGCAACAAACGGGTAAACGAATTGAATGATGTAATAATCATTGATCATCACCAGACCGATGGCATTGAAAAACCACAGGCAAATCCAATGTTACATGGTATTGATGGAAGCGATGAACTCAGCGCATCCGGTACGGCTTATCTGGTTTTCAGAGAACATCCAGATCTTGCAATTGTGGGTGCTGTCGGAGACATGCAATGGCCTCTTTGTGGAATGAATAGAATTGTACTGGCAGAAGGAGAAACTGAGGGTGAAATTAAGACTGAAAATGAAATCTCATTTTATGGAAGGTATTGCAGGACCTTAGTGCAATTTCTTGCTTATTCTGATTCTCCATATATACCAGGTATTTCATATAGAGAAGAAAAAGCAGAAGACATGCTAAAAAAACTCGGGATACCACTTGAGCATAATGGAAAAAAGAGAACATATTCTGATCTTAAAAAAGATGAGAAAACACTTTTGATAAGTGCACTTGCAAAGATACTTGTTGATGCAAATCAACTGAAAAAGGCAAACGAACTCATTGGTGAAAGCCACATATTTCCAAAGCGACCAATGAACGAGACTTATGAGGCAAATGAATTCAGCACCCTTCTCAATGCCTGTGGAAGACATTCAAGACCAGATATAGGACTGAAAGTTTGTCTTCAAGACCAGGATGCATATATAGAAGCAAGAGAACTACTTAGATTGCACAGGAAAATGCTCAGGAACGGGATAGAATATGCATCATCACATGCATTTAACCTGGGAAAATTTTATTTCCTTGATGCAAGGAATGTGATAGACGAGGGAATTATAGGAACCATATGCGGGATGGCACTAAGACAAAAATGGGGAGTGCCCATAATTGGGATATCTTCAGGAGATAAAAACACAATTAAGATCTCATCTCGCGCCACAAAAGATTTGATTTCAAAAGGGCTTAATCTTGGGGATTTGATGAAAAAAAGTGCTTTGGAATTCGGGGGAGTTGGCGGAGGCCATAAGATAGCTGCCGGTGCAGCCATACCATCTGAAAGGATAAATGAATTTTTACTTTTTTGTGGAGAATATCTAACAAAACATGATTAACCACTAATCTCCATTAAGACTGATGACGTACTGGTATTCGGAACTTTTAAATAGTTAACTAATACTTACTCACCCAGATGACGAGGCTTAGTCATAGGACTGGAAACAAAGTAACGACGAAGTTTTCAGGCCCTATCGAAGTTGTAAATAAACCAAATGCCGAACCACTAGCCGAAGGTATGGCTTCACACCCCCCAGGAATGGCTTGCAAACACCAAGAACAATTGAAATATAGAGGCCAACAATATGCAAAATACAGAAGATTGCCCGCTTATCTCATGTTCAGATCTCCGTGGGGCGGACCAATGACATTATTTGGTCGAAGTGGATTTCTTTATTGCAAGACAAAAAGAAGGGGACTTGGTGCTGACAGAGCGGCACATGGAAGAGATCATAATTTTTTTATGCGACATGGAAAAACAACTCCAATGATCGAGAGAGAGTTATCTAATCATCCTACTAGTATAGTTAATGGGAATCTGATAGATGTTTTATTAAAAAGGAGAAAAAACCACCATACGGTGATGAACACACAATCCACAACAACTCAAGTCAAACATAATTGCCATCACCCAGACAAGTGGCATGGTGGCTCTGTTCATTTAGCGAACGAAATAAAGACAGAAGAAACATCAGCACAAAATACGCACCAACCACAAACACAACAATTGAATGAGGTAAGTGCAACAAACAGAATTGAAATAAGCAACCCTGGACTACGTGGCCAAGTTGCTCCAATAATTGAAGATATAGGATTAAACCAATCACAGGAAGTTTTACCTGTAAATATTGATATACTAATAAAAAAAACTCTAAATGCAGCCATAATGACAGCCAATACCCAACCCACCCCAAATATAGTTGTAATGATAACCGATATTCAAACTAATGAAACGGTGGAAATACAAAAACCAGGAGCATCGCACCATGTAATAAAAATCTTGCACCATACAAAACATGGCGCAATGCATACCAACAGCAGTAATTCGCATGTTGGACATAGAAGATGTGGAAGACACAGCCATTCCGGATTAACCGAAATAGTAAAGAACGCAGATAATGTAACTATGCAAACAAACACCTCAGATAACCCTGTCAAAATGAATATGATCACTGAGCAATTAGCACAACCATCAACACTAAACAACGCAAGTACAAATACGCCAGATAATCAAACGCATGGGCATCAAGTAATGGCAAGAAGAAACACATATATAAGCCATCCACATTCGGATAAAGAAACAGTTACCCCAAACTCGCTATTCCCGAGTGGTGGGAAAAGAGCAGAGCATTTGAAAACTGCTTCTGCGAGTGCAGGTATTCCAATTGAGTAGAAAGAAAAAGATAATTGGATTCTCTAGCATCGAATAATAATCATCTTCTCTTTTTCGAACGTTTTGATCGCTTGATTTTGGACTTGCTTAAATTGGCAGATTTGTGATTTGTAGGTTTTGCCTTGACGGATTTTTTCGCTGGGGGTTTTTTAGACTTGGATTTTTTACCTGATGTTTTGTCCTTTTGCACCAATGTAATAAGTTCGGCAAGAGTACTTTGATAAATACCAACTGCTTCATGTACAGGAATTACTTCAAGCTCCACAAGATTAGCACATGCAACAAAACGAGGCTCTATTTTATGAAATTCGTACACAATTTCAGAGGTTGATTTTTCAAAGTATCCATCAGTAAGGAATGTATATATGGAATCACAAACAGAATTAAACAATGCATATAAACCGACCTTATTTCTCCCCATTACCAAAGGGTGCATCTCAAGCACTGAATCAACAAGATACATGAAAACAGTGATTGATATGATGCGATCGTTAACCTGCGTTTCTGGTTTTTGAACATCGTTCATTGATAAAGAACTAACTTCATTCTTCAGTATTTCTGCAAGTGAATCGAATTTATTAATTTTTGAATGTTGTTTGACGACATCCTTGTCAGGAAGGGCAATCCACGTGCTTTTAGCGATTTTTTTAAATAATTCGACCTGGGTGGAAAATGTTTTTGGACGATGAATTATCTGTTCTTTGGATCTTCCATTGGATAATGATTGCATGAAGCTAGTGCTCATAGAGGATTTAAAACTTTAATCCCAATTGTTGAGGAAGATCAATGTTAGATTTATAAGCAGTTCGACCCATGAATTCATATTAATCCCGCCTTAGCTCAAAGCCTTGAATTGTATTCAAGATTTGTATTCAGGGCGTGCAACGGTAGAGCGGCCGGCTGTAGTTATGGTTTACTCGTTTTTACGAGTTTCAATACTGGGAATCCAGTAGATACCGGCAGGTTACTTGTTCAATTCCGCCTTTTTACCAAAAAGGCGGCCCAAAAAGGGGCTGTTGAAAAACAGTGGAATAAATCAGGTAGGCGGGAATTTCTTTTTCTATTTATTGGTTTCGTGTTTAGGGTTTTCAGTATTCGTAAAAAGCCCCAGACTTAAAAGTTTAGTTGCAGCTTCACGTACACTTTCGTGTTTCGACTTTTTTATGATGGAGGTTAACTCTTTATCAGTTAAGTCAATAAAGAGTAAAATATGAAAAGCAATCTGTTCAGATATTGCATGAGTAGCTATTCTTGCTGGATGAACTACAGGGATATGCTTAAATTCTTTAAATGCAATAAATTCTGAAACGTAAGTTGCAAATAAACCATCAGAATATAACGCCATAACATAAAATTGTTTTGGAGATAATAGAGACAATAAAGTATATGGATTTACTTTGCGATCACCAAAATTACTTAATTCGTGTACCGCGCGCGTTAAGCTACGACTGTTCGCAACTGTTAACTGCATACCCTGGATTTCTTTTAGTAAAACACTGGCTTGAACATCTGATGATGTCTCTGAACTAAAAATAGAATTTATCAACCTGAACCGGTTAAAAGACTTACCCCGGGCATGTTTAGTATTATGTAGATGAGTTTCTGGTAGTTCAATATTTGCATTCATGGTCATTTTTCCACCTTCGTGTTATTTTATAGAGGGATATGTAATTAACTGATATTTAATATGTTTTAGAAGTTTTTTTGTAAATTTCCGATATATTTATATTAAAATAGCGTAAAATATTGATATATGGAAAAGATAAAAGAAAGAACAGAGATAAAACTCGATAAGAAAGACAGGCAGATAATGCACGAACTCGAGGAGAATTCCAGGCAATCTTATACAGAAATAGGAAAAAAAGTGAGACTAAAGAGCAACACGGTGGAATACCGGATCAACAAGCTTATTCAATCCGGCATTATTCTCAGGATGTTTGCAGAACCAAACCTTGCAAAGCTTGGCCTAAAAACTTACCGGCTTTATTTGAAGATGGAGAATATTTCCTCTGAAAAGGAAAATGAGTTTATTGCGTATCTCAAAAAGCACCCGAAAGGCCAATGGTTTGCTGCACTGGAAGGAAACTGGGATTATATAATGAGATACTCGCTACGTGATGAAATTGAATTTAAAAAAGAGATCGATGAGTTAACAAAAAGATTCGGAGATTGCATGAAATCAAAGAATATCGCGATAACCATACAGCAGGGCTACCTTCCTCTTAATTATCTTACGGGTTATCGTGGAACAACAAGAATGCAAACATTAGAAGAAAAAACCGAGGATGTTGATGAGTTGGACAAAGGAATAATGAGGGAATTGTTTGAAAATTCCAGAACCAGCACGGTGACAATCGCAACCAGATTAGGCATCTCCCCGGACGCAGTACAATACAGGATAAAGAATCTGCTGCGCAACGGAGTGATTAGTTTTTTTGGAGCTTATTATGATCCGGAAAAATTCGGATATACAAGATACAAGATTCTTTTTTGGCTGAAACATATAACAGAAGATAAAGAAAAAGAATTCATAGAATACTGCGTGCAGCATCCAAACTCGGCATATTTGAATAGGAACGTCGGTGAATGGGATCTGGAAGTGGATTTTGATACAGTGAATGTGCGTGATGTACATAGGATCATAAATGAAATAAGAAAGAGATTTCCTGATATTATAAAGGATTATTCGATATTAACTATATTGAACGAACATGTCCCGAATCCATTCGTAGATGCTGTTCAGAGATCATAATCTACTTTTTCATTGCAACGTAAATATCAGCTTCAATCATAGTCCCGTTTTCATAGAAATGATGGGTGAAATATATGTTGCCATCATTATCTAAAGTCGGCTCACCTGCGAATTGTGAAAGTATAAGCTCAGGTTCCTGCCATTCGTCATCGGTCCCTCTTATCGAACGATAGATTGCAGGACTTCCCATGTAAACGCGCGTAAACCAAAGTTCTGAGCCATCCTGGCTAAGGTATGGCCATCCTTCAGTCTGTTCTGTGTTTAGGATTTCGAGTTTTGTTGGTTCCTGCCATTCCCCATCCATCTTTTTGCTCATCCAAAGATCATACCCACCTTTACCACCAGCCCTTGGAGAATGATAATAAAGCTCATTGCCATCATTTGAAATGTGCAGTTCTCCAACCTCATAATCAGGATTAAAGTCTGAAATTTCTGCGATAGACCATTTACCATTGCTAAATTCAGATGTGAACCAATGAAGCCCAGTATAACCTTCTCTTGCACCACAGATCCAAACTTTATTGTCTTGAAAAAACCCACATCCATCTAAATGCGGTTTTCCTGGTTCAACAAGCCAAATCCGTTCTGCATCGCTCCAGCTACCATCTTCTTGTTTTCCAAACTTGTAAATTCCAGTCACCTCATCTTGGACTTGCTCAGATATGTCCATCCTATTGTTTGGAGTAAACCAAACATAAATAGTATTTCCATCTGGCATGACAAAAGGCGAATCCTCTGCACCCCTAGTATTTATAGGATAGGAAAGAGGCTCTGGTTCTTCCCATTGATCTGAATGAAGCTGGGGCGGATAAAAATCATCCGCTGGCAGCATTTTCACTGCGTTTAGAGGTATTTTTGATTCTCTGTCAACACTGAACGGCACGATAGGCGTATCAATAGCAGGAGAATCGGCATCAGAGGGAATAGGATTATTACCAACACAACCAACAAAAAAAATAAAACATAAAAGAATAAATAACAGTTTAGAGTCCATGAGAATTTAACAATGAAAAGATAAAAAAAGACGTCAGTTATAATTCTTCGTCTTCTTCCCCATCTTCTTCATCGAATTCATCTTCATCTTCCATATCATCGTCGCTCATAATACCACCAAAAAACATCATATATTCCAAGTTCAAACATATCTTCCAAATCCAACATACCAGATCAGAAGAATATGTGTTAGCTGGATGTATAGGAAGGATTTAAACAGGTGATCTTAACGTCTGATAGACTTTTACGTCGTAGTACCGAGATAAAAAAATAGACAAAAATATTTAAAAAGAAGAAAAATCTTCGACGAGAAATATACGGCCATATAAAAAACTTGCTAATTTCTCCGAAGAGAAAGTAAAACCATTAGATTATACTTAATACGACTTTCTCTTCTGTAACAGAAAACCAAAAAACAAGAGATAGAACACCATATTAATCTCTTTATTATAACAACCATTCCAGCGAGAATTATAAATTAGATAGAACAGATAGGAATAATGCTGATTTTAGTTTGCGGATTACCCGGCACTGGCAAGAGTTCTTTTTCAAAAGAACTTGCAAAAAAAATTGATGGGATCCATATAAACAGCGATATTGTAAGGAAAAAAATGTTCCCAAACCCGACATATACAATTGAAGAAAAAACCCAGGTATACTCCAGACTTAAGAAAGAAACAAGAGATTATCTTGCCAAAGGAAAAATTGTGATACTTGATGCCACATTTTATCAAAATCAATATAGGAATATGATGTCAAGCACTGCAGAATCACTTGGAGAAAAATATTACTTCGTCCTTTGTACCCTTCCTGAAAAAGAGATAGAACAAAGATTAAAGAGGAGAAAATCCAACGTGAGTGATGCAGATTATAATGTTTATCTCAAACTAAGGGACATATTTGAACCGATAGAAGGCAGGCATCTCACAATAGATATGCTGTTGCCGCTAAAGAAAAGAGTTGCAATAGTAAATGAATTCATTGGTGGAAAAAATGAATGGTGAAGATATAAATGCACTTGCAGAAAAAATGCAGTTTGAACTCATAGAAACCCACATATCATGGATACTTTTAGGCAGTGATGAGGTATATAAGATAAAGAAACCATTAAAATTTTCATTTCTTGATTTCTCAACACTTGAAAAGAGAAAGAATTTGTGTGAAGAGGAAGTCAGGCTCAACAAAAGGCTTTCACCAGAGGTATACATTGAGGTTGTGCCGATAGTATCAACGAATGATGGCATGGCGATAGAACAATCAGGCGATATAGTTGAATATGCAGTAAAAATGAAGAGACTACCTCAGGAAAAAAGAATGGACATACTTCTCATAAATAATAATTTGGAAAAAGAAAAAATAGTTGAAATAGCAACTATCATAGCAGATTTCCATAGCAAAGTAGAAACGATAAATGATCCAGGATATGGATCTTCAATGACAGTAAAAAACCAGATAGATGACCTTGGAAATTTCAGGGAAGTGATAGAGAAATCCTGCGAATTCGGAAAGAAGGTTGATTTGATACTTGAGAGATCTGGTAAATTCATAAATGAGAATGCAGACATATTTGATAAACGACAGAAACATGGAAGGATAAAGGACTGTCACGGTGATCTGCATTCTGCAAATATTTTTGTTTTAGAAGACAGGACAGTTATTTTTGATTGTATTGAGTTCAGTAAAGATTTCAGATATATTGATGTGGCAAGCGAAATCGCTTTCATGGCTATGGATCTTGATGCCTTTGGAAGATATGAACTTTCTGAAATTTTTGTTGATGAATATATTTCCAAAACAAAAGATACGGAACTCAGAACACTTTTAAACTTGTACAAATGCTATAGAGCAAATGTAAGGGCAAAAATTGCAGCAATAGAATATTCGCAACATCCAAACAACGAAGCGAAAAAAAGAATTGAAAAGTATGTTGATCTGGCTGAAAGATATGCAAAAGTACTTTGAATAATTCGAGATAAACTCATTTCCTAATAATCTTATTGATGTAATCGCTAGAACGTTTGGCAAACAACAGTTTATCTGCATAGTAAATCAGAACAAGGCACATTGCAACAATCATTGCAGTGCCAGTACCTGCCTTGAACTCAGCTTCAGAAACAAGAGAATCGTATCGTAAATTGACTTGTACAGTAGCAAGCTGAATATCATCTGGCTCGCTCCCAGCTTCATTTGCTTTGAGTTTTCTCAAATCAGATGCACGGGATTGTTCTATGGACGAAATCATATCACAATGAGATGTATAGATACCTGCAACCATTACACTGGTAGGAACTACCCATAATAAAGGACGGAGTGCCTTTTTTTCCGCAGCAACACGTTCACCCTCTTTAGAGAGAAGATTTGAGGGTTTGGCAAATATAGATGGCATAGAATCACAGAAATTAATGTCTGAAATGTCTTATGCCAGTGAAAACCATTACCATGCCATTTTCATTGCACGCATCAATTATTTCCTGATCGCGTATTGAACCACCTGGCTGAATAACTGTAGTAATACCTCGTTTTGCCGCTGCATCAACACCATCACGAAACGGGAAGAACGCATCAGAAGCCATGGCACATCCCTTGAGATCAAGGCCAAAATCAGCTGCGATTTCTGCTGCTAACCTGGCAGCATCAACACGTTTCATCTGGCCCGCACCTATGCCAACAACACGCGTTGACCTTGCATAAACTATTGAATTTGATTTGACGTACTTGCATACTTTCCAGGCATATTTCATGGCCAGCATTTCTTCTTCCGTAGGTTTTCTTTTCGTCACGATATTGAAAGTGCCATCATGCAATTTGACATTACCATCCTGAACAAGTAACCCCCCAACTACAGAACGATACTCCCGATATGGTTTGCGTTTTTTTGTGATACCTTCAACCTTAAGCAAACGAACATTTTTCTTTTTTGCAAATGTCTTTATTGCAGCATCAGTAAATGATGGAGCAATTACCATTTCAACAAACTTTGACGAGATTTCTTGAGCAAGAATTTCATCCACCTCGCGATTGATACATACCACACCGCCAAAGGCAGCTTCTGGATCAACAGAACGTGCAAGTTTGTATGCCTCGAGGATTTCGTTGTGAGAAGCCACACCAGATGGATTGTTGTGTTTTACTACGACTGCAGTTGGATCCTCATCAAATTCTTTGATAAGCTCTAGTGCAGAATTACCATCGAGAATGTTGTTATATGATAACAGCTTACCCTGAAGTTGTTCCGCTGTTGTGATTGACGGTTCGCCATCGTGTCGATCTACATAGAATGCGCTAGTCTGATGAGGATTTTCACCATAACGAAGATCCTGTTTCTTTTTGAAAGTGAGATTCATGTTTTCAGGATAATCAAAAACATTTCCAAATGTCTTTCTGAAATATTTTTCTATAACGACATCATAATGTGCAACATGTTCCCATGCCTCAATTGCAAGTGTTTGACGCGTTTTGTCGGATATTTTTCCACTCTTTGAAATTTCATCCATGATGGTTCGGTATCTGTTGGGATTCGTGACTACTGCAACACTTTTGTAGTTTTTTGCAGCAGAACGCAGAAGCGTAGGGCCACCAATATCGATATTCTCAATGATTTCTTCATGTGATTTGCCCCCTAACACGGCCTGTTCAAAAGGATAAAGATTCACGATAACCAGATCAATCATTTTCATGGCATGAATTTCTGCCTGTTTCATGTGTTCCTTGTTTGAACGATCGGCAAGAATACCGCCATGGATTTTCGGATGAATGGTTTTGACCCTGCCATCCATCATTTCAGGCGATTTTGTAAAATCAGATACTTCAGTAACTTTTATTCCTGATTTTGAAAGTAATCTGGCAGTACCACCGGTTGATAATATCTCAACACCATTTTCAGAGAGAAAGCGCACCAGCTCTGCGATATTGCTTTTATCGTAGACGCTGACCAGCGCTCGGCTAATCTTCGTCATAAAGAACCAGTTAATAGTAATGTATGAAAGGTGCTTAAAAGGATTTCTTTTTTGTATGTCCTCATTTCTTCTTTTCTTCCATATTTTCTTTCATATGTTCTTTCATTTTCTCTAGAAATTTATCTGGCACATCCAATTCCCCAAGTTTCGAACCTTTATTTGGACCATGAAAATCAGAACCCCCACTTTCAAGAAAACTCATTTCTTTGGCGATCTTGAGGAATTCTTTTGCAAACTTTTCATTATCGCCAGAATTTACTTTGCGTGATGCAGCGTTGGCAACATAATCATAAACAGATTCTACCCCATCACCGCCAAGCTTTTTGAAATCTTGAAATAATTTGTTTTTGTCTCCATCAAAAAACCCAGGATGGCATAATATTGCTAAACCTCTCGCTTCATGAATAAGATCGATTGTATCTTTAAGTTTGAATGAGACTTTACGAGAAACAAATGCAGGTTTTCCTTTGTCAAGCAACTTGAAAAATGCATCAGGAACAGATTTGAATTTGTTTGGATATTTTTCCATCAAAACTCTCGCAATATGAACTCTGCTCACTGAGCCTTTTGCCTGAGCCACAATTTCTTCAAAAGTTATTCCATACCCAAGTTCATTTAATTTCTGAATTGTAGCCTTTTTCTGATCAATTCTTTGTTTTTCCAGGTCTTTGAGCTTTGAATTAAGCTTTTGATTTTCAGTATCAATGAAAAGACCAAGAATATGTAATTCCACATAATTCAATTCGTAATCATAAACAGAAATTTCTATTCCTGGGATTAATTCTATTCCTAGATTGGATTTCGAGATTTTAATCTCTTTTATTCGCTTTGCATTTTGGATGGTATCATGATCAGTAATTGCAATTGCCTTCAACCCGGCATTTTCTGCCTGTGCCACAAGTTCTTCAAGAGACAACCTGCCATCTGAGGCATTTGTATGGGCATGAAGATCGATCATAGAGGATGGTTTATATAGGACATTTATTAATTAGTTTCAATTCAGATGTAAAATAGTTGATGATTGCGAATTGATTGAAAATTTGAAGAATCAGGTCAATTATTAATCTCTGAAAGGAGAGCCATGTAATTCAGTTCTTCTGATAATTTCATCTATAGCGATTTTTAAAGTTTCACTAAAACCACATAATTCTTGGATTATAACCTTTAGATTCCTACCAATTCCTTGTTCCAGCCACTTTGGAATTACGTCTTCGAAATTTGTTTCATTGGCAGCTGGATAGATGAATGCGTCAGCTAGTTGGCTTTTTTTTGCACCAATAACAATTTCATCATTTTCTCGCAAGACAAGTGAAACACTGGAAGCATACTGCAGAGTTAACTTTTTTGAACCAATAGTATCACCTAACCAGTCAAGAAACCGTGGATTCATTGGAATGCCTGAGGCAGCATGAACCATCAAACATTTCGTGTCACCAATTGCATTCATAGGAATTAATTGATAGGGATTTGGATCGTAGGTATATGGGTTGCGCGTATATGGGTTGCGCGTATATGGTTGGTGGGTACTTCCACGTGGAAGAATGTAATAGGTTCCTTCATACAATACGACTGTAAAATCCCCATGATTCACTGTAATTATCCCTGCTTTTCCAATGAAATTTGGTGGGATACCAAAGACAATGGTAGAATTATGTTCAGATGATAGTTCATCAGAATCAAATACGCCGCAAGTTAGCTTACTATGAGCAGTTAATGTACCAGTCCAGTATTTTTTTCCATCATTAGTTTTTCCTTGTGCCCTCAATTTATCGAACAGGTTGTTTGGCAATAATATAGCGCCCTTGCGATCTGCAAGTAGAATGGTTTCCAACATCGGTAATGCTGTATTAGACAATGGCTTTGCAACGGCCAGATTAAAGTTATCGAGTTTAGAATGTAAAATTGATTGGCGTCCCTTCCACATGAAATGTTATGTGTCAACAAGTATTTAAAAATGGATGTTTTGTCCATTAAAATTGACGTTGATAATGATGCCAAATATAAAAACCATCAGATTTAACAAATTACAGACTTCAACGATCGCTTTAAAAAAGTAATTCAGCAGAATCAAAATACTTTTAGCCTCGGTAGTGTAGAACTTATGATCAATCTTAGACGATTGGTCAAGGTACATACTGGTTAGCATACGAGACTGTCATTGCACTTTTTTAGTAAAAAAAGCGCCCAAAAAAGGCATAATATGTGCAACGGAACTCTTGCGACCCGGGTTCGAACCCCGGCCGAGGCGATCATTTTTATTACCTGCTTTGTTGGAAATTTAAGCGAAAACAATCATATATTTTTTTAGAGATGAAAAGTAAGTGTATTTAATAATTAAAGTGAAAAAGTTCAATTGAGAAAATGTCCAGAATATTAGAGAGCCTTATAAATAACGGCAACAAAAGCCCAGCAAAATCATATCTGATTGGTTTTGAACAGGGTAAAAACTGGGCAACGAATCATGCAGACTATTTTGAGATACGGCAATGGTACGAACTTGAGATAGAAGAATTAGAAGATATAAGACTCCCAAAGAGAGAAGATATTTTCTTCAGAGTACTCTCAAACGAAACAAAGGTCGAATGGAAGGAATATGTAAGGGGATGGATCGACGGAGTGAACGAGATTTACAAAGAGCAGGATTATAAATAGTAAATTCGAATATATATTGGGAGTTTTATGAGAAGTACTGCATATACATTTTTACTGCTGATTTTTTTGTTCGGATGTTTGGGAGGCAATACTGGAAATGACGATTATGTCACAATGAATAATACAACAGGTCAGTATGGCGATTACTCAAATGACAATAGCACATTTCAATATGAAAAGAACGAGGATTGTGTTGACCCGACTTATACATTCTCAAGAATGGACGAGGGGATTTTATCGCAAACGAGCATTCTGATCGCGACAGTAACATGCGCAGGCGGAAAAGAGATTTTGATTTATATTGACGACCAACTTATAGGACGACAGACCATTACAAGCGATGAGGCAACACCACTGAATTTTCCAATAATAGGCATTAACGATGGAATCTCCAGAATAACGGCTTTGGTTGGTGATGATACAATAATGTCACGTGACTGGGAAGTGAAGCCACTTGGCAACGAAGAACCGGGCAAGAATGATTATGATGCCATCTCTTTCAAGGAATGGCGTGCAATGGCTTTTGATATCGGTAATGAAATAGAAGTTGGACAGGTCAAGGCATATATGAAAAGATTGGATTCCAATTTTCAGCCAGGAACAAGCGTTATTGCGGAGATAAGAGGAAATGATAATGGAGAGCCCGGAGCACTGATAGCAGCTGGAACAGTACCAAGCAACGAGGTACCGCTCAACAAGAGATGGATAATATTTGACCTTGATTCAAAAACAAAACTCGCACCTGGAAGATACTGGGTGGTACTTAAGATTGAACAGACTGAAAGTGTGCACCTAGTAAGCGATGTTGTCAATGTATACTATAATACGGCTGACTCCTATGCTACAGGAAACAGTTATACGAAAGAGATGAGGCTGTTTGTCAATCTTTCAACAGGATATGCAACAGAAACAAACTGGCAGCCTTTGCCCTATGACAAGGAATATAGTATAGTACTTAGTACTGGAAAATAATTGAATCGTGAATAGAATGTGATGTTGGTAGTAAAACTATTGAAAACCTTCATCTATCTTTCGCCCGATTCTTTTCAAAATATCAAAACGCCTGGCAAGATCATTTTCAATCTCTTCCAATGTTCGCTCAAGGTTTTTTGCCCTGAGATAATAAATGCGCCCCTCTTTCACTAAAAGTCCGGTTCGCATAAACAGATTAAGATGATAAACAACGGCCGCCTGAGTAACGTTGCATTTAAACATAAGTTCCCTGGAGGAGATACCGCGCTCTTCCCGGTTCGCAATTAGGATTTCCCTGAAGATCAAGCTACCGACAATATCACGTTCATCACCAAGACCAAGGCATTGATACATCCAATCGATCTCTGCAGAATAGTCATCTTCAACTGGCATAGTTATCTCACATATGATGATCTGGCGTCGATAGCGTCGGTTTCTTTCCATATGCTATTAACTTAAGGCTAATATTTAAAAATCCTTACTAATATTAAACAATTTGTTAAAATTTAACTGTAATGGATAAAATATTGATGAATACAGCGAAATAAGGTGATTTTACGACAAAAGATACAAAACATGATCCAAAACACGAAGAACCGCAGATGCTTGGAACCGACGAAAAACAGAGTCTGCCCGAGCATGAAGAAAAAAAACTCATGGAACATCAACATATCGAAATGCTTGAAAGCAAGAAGAAAAAGGCTGATGAGCTTGAAGAAAGAATTATGAGACTTCAGGCAGATTTCGAGAATTACAAGAAAAGAATGTTAAAAGAAAATGATAATATCAGACAAAATTCAGGTGCAGAGGTACTGGTAAAAATCCTCCCCATAGCAGATGAATTCGAAATTGCGCTTCAACATGCACATAATGCAGACCCAGAGTTCAAGCGAGGAATGGAACTAATATATTCGAAAATTCTTGATATTCTGAAAAACGAAGGGGTGCAGGAAATGGATGTAGAAGGCCATCAATTCGATCCTTACAGACACGACGCAATAAGACAGGAAATTGGAGAAGACGGCAAGATAATAGAGGTTGTACAAAAAGGATATTTATTCAAAGGAAAAATCCTTAGACACGCAAAAGTTGTCGTAGGAAAAAAAGGTGATAAGATATGAGCAAAATAATTGGTATTGATTTGGGAACATCTAATTCGGCAGCTGCATTTCTTGAGGCAGGAAGACCAAAAATAATCGCAAGTACTGAAGGAATTACACAATATGGTAAGGCATTTCCAAGTGTTGTGGCGTTTATGCCAGATGGAACAAGAATCATAGGCGAACCTGCAAGAAGACAGGCAGTAACAAACTCTGAGGGAACAGTAACCGGATTCAAAAGGAAGATGGGAACAAAAGAGAAATACAAAATATTTGGAAAAGAATATTCGCCACAGGATCTTTCTGCATATATTCTGCAAAAAATAAGAAAAGACACTGAAGAGTTCCTTGGAGAAAAAGTAGAGAAAGCAGTAGTAACTGTACCGGCATATTTCAATGACAACCAAAGGCAGGCAACAATAGATGCAGGAAAAATCGCAGGACTGGAGATAGTAAGACTTGTAAACGAACCAACGGCAGCATGCCTTGCATATGGTCTTGACAAATCAGACCAGGAAATGAAAATACTTGTATTTGACCTAGGTGGAGGAACGCTCGATGTAACCATCATGGATTTTGGTGGTGGGGTATTTGAAGTGAAATCCACAAGCGGAGACACACAACTTGGTGGAAGAGATATGGATGCGATAATCGCAGAATATCTTACAGACCAGTTCAGAAAAGAGAGCGGAGTTGATATTTCAAAGGATAAACAAGCACACGAAAGACTGTTGGAAGCAGCAGAAAAGGCCAAGATTGAATTATCAACAACTTTGGAAACTCAGATTAACTTACCTTTCCTTGCATCAGTGAACAACCAGCCAAAACACTTTGTACACAAACTGACAAGGGCAAAACTCGAGGATCTTTTAAGACCAGTAATAGAAAGATGCCGCGGCCCCCTTGAACAGGCACTCAAAGATGCAAAATTGACACCGTCAGGAATAAACAAAATTATCATGGTTGGTGGACCAACAAGAATGCCGATAGTACAGAAGTTTGTCGAAGACACTGCTGGTAAGAATGTTGAACGGGGTATTGACCCAATGGAATGTGTGGCAATGGGCGCTGCAATACAGGCAGGAGTTTTATCCGGTGACGTTAAGGATATACTTCTTCTGGACGTTACTCCATTGTCGCTTGGACTTGAAACCCTTGGAGGGGTTTCTACAAAACTAATAGAAAGAAACACGACAATACCAACAAAGAAAACCCAAACGTTTTCAACAGCTGCAGATATGCAAACCGCAGTGGATATCCACATCCTGCAAGGAGAACGGGCAATGGCAAACGATAATGTATCTCTCGGTAAATTCACTATGGTGGGCATACCACCCGCACCAAGAGGAGTTCCTCAGGTAGAGGTTACGTTTGACATAGATGCAAATGGCATATTGAATGTAAGTGCAAAGGATAAAGCAACAAACAAGGAACAAAATATGAGGGTCACTTCCCCATTAAAAATGTCTGATGATGACATAAAGGAGAAGATGGGCGAAGCAGAGAAATATGCAGAAAAAGACAAGGAGGCACTTGACCTTGCAACTGCTAAAAACGAGGCAGAATCTCTGATATACATAACAAACAAGACTGTTGAAGAACTTAAGGATAAACTGTCAAAGGACCAGTTTGACAAGCTTGATAGTGCAAAAAAGAAGCTTGAGGAAGCAGTGCTTGCGCATCAGCTTGCAAAGATCAGGACGGAATCGGAAAACCTAAAAAAGGTACTGCAGGAAGTAGGTGCTGAAGCGTATAAGCAGGCAGGTCCAGGCATGGGTGGCGAAACACCACCGCCAGACAATAATGCTGGACATAAAGGCAACGATAATAACGGAAAGTCTGGAACTGATGAAACAGTTGTTGACGGGAAATACGAAAAGGTAGATGACGATAAAAAATAGTATAGAAAACATATTGATATACCAGTCCAAATAAATGATGCCAGTTATCAGAACGGCATCGAACTGCTGACACCCGAGATATCGAGCGTTCTATTAGTCAAATATCAACATGTTTGACTAGATCGGTTTAACGTAGATAACATGTGATGTGAAAAAGATGGAAGATAAACGGAAGAAATACCGAAGGATACTTGGGGTTTCAAAGGATGCCAATGTACAGGAAATAAAAAAGGCATACAGAAAACTTGCCATGCAATATCATCCTGACAAAAACAGCAATCCTTCGGCTTCTGAAAAATTCAAGGAAATAAACGAGGCATATATGATATTGACAAATCCAGAAAGTGCAAAACAGATGCAGATGAACAGCAGACCAAAAACATGGGAAGGCCATGTAATGGATATATGGAGCAAAATGGAAGATGAGAATAAGACCATGTATGTCTGATGAATGCAGAATGGTTATTTATGCGATGGACTGAGTTTGTCCAGTCTGCTGGCATTGCATAAGTGAAATAGAATACAATGCCAGATAAGAATACTGTGGAAAGGCGACGTAAACAGAAATAAGGAGAATATAGGAGTAAAATAGTATGGTAGCGAAAAGTGACTATTACGAAATTCTCGGCCTTAGCAAAGGTGCTGGTAGTGCTGATATAAAAAAAGCATACCGCAAACTTGCCATGCAGTATCATCCTGATCGCAACAGCGACTCTTCTGCTACTGAAAAATTTAAAGAAATAAGTGAGGCATACGCAGTTCTTAGTGATGAAAAGAAAAAAGCTCAATATGACCAATATGGCCATGCGGGATTTGACCAGATGTATACACGCGAGGACATATTCAGAAATGCTAATTTCAGGGATTTTGAAGACATATTCGGCAACATGTCGGGAACACCATTCGAGGGTATGTTTGGCCAAATGTTCCGCGGATCTCATGCAAGAGGAAGACGCGCAGAATATGGAGAGGACATAGAATTAGAGATGAATATAGAACTTGAAGATGCCGCAAAAGGAGTAAAAAAGGACATCTCGTATAACAGGCACATTGCCTGCAACAAATGCAGCGGAACCGGAGCCGAACCAGGAAGCAAAAAAACAAGATGCGGTAATTGTAATGGACAAGGACAGGTGCAACAGGCAAAGCGACTTGGTCCTATGTCATTTTACACGGTCACTGCATGTAATAGATGCCATGGAGAAGGGGTACAATTTGAAAAATTATGCAATTTGTGCAGAGGATCGAAGAGAACAGCAACCAAAGAAAAAGTCAGTGTTGACATACCTGCAGGAATTCAGGATGGGATGATAGTACGTTATAGCGGGCTAGGACAGTATGGAAAAGATGGCAATGGCGAGCTTTTTATCAGAGTCCATATAAATCACCATAAACTTTTCAAACGGGTTAAAGATGATATTGTGATAGAAGTGCCCATAACATATTCAACAGCAGTGCTAGGCGGTAAGGTAAGAGTCCCAACATTATTTGGAAAAGTGGATATGGATGTATCTCCAGGCACAGAATCACATACGCTAATCAGGTTGAGGAACGAGGGGATTCCACATCTCCAAGGAAACGGAAAAGGAGATGAAATGGTTAGGGTTATTGTCAATGTTCCGAAAAAGACCAGCAAAAAAGAGCGGGAACTGTTAAAAGAACTTGAAAAAGAACAAGGAAAGAAAAAAGGAATCCTTGATGAGTTGTTTTAGCTCGATTTTGCCGTTTTTATTGAGTGTAGATAGATGCACTTCACACCTATAATTAGACTGGTTAGATCGCGATCATTTTTTGAGCAAGCTAACAATACATACACTCTGAAAAGTCATGCGACAGCCTATTGCTGTACACATGGAAACATTTAAAACAACATCATACTATTGTTATGGTATGGTTCTTGAAGTGGTATTTGCACCTACACAATCAAACAAAGTACTAATAGCAAAATTCAAAGAAATGCCAGGTTTGCGAAAGTGTAGATTTAAAGCATTATCAGAAGAGCCAGATAGAAGAAATATGGAATTGTTCTTTCTGAGAGGCAGAATGGCTTACATTTGGGGAGATGGGAATAGACATGGTGAAAGCTTTTTCTTCACCTTGGATCCACGAATAAAATTGAAAATATGTTACGATCAACATAGCGATGAATATCGCAATTATGATGGAAATGAACCGAAAAACGTGAGTGATGTTGACTGTTCAAACCATATGACTGCAACTAAAATGACCGATACAAAAACATTAGGAATGAGAAATCATTTGCAATTTGTGCATAAAGAATATCGATATCTTACTGATAAAATAGCAGGTTGCGAAATCGCTACAACTATTGATTGTGACTTGTTACCGGCATTTCCCGTACAAGCGGGCTATATTCTACCAAATAATGGTGGCAATCCAGATTTGCTGATAAACTCGATTTCGGATATTGTTCCGAAAATATACAGATTAGATCTTGGAGGATTAATAGAAGAAATACCTGATTTTGAATTGCTTGAACAGAAATTGATAAGAATTCCGACTATGGAAGAAACACTGGAATTCGTAAATATGCCATCAGGGACAATTGGCCCTGAAACAAAAAAAGTATTGAATCTGGTTGGTTCGTATGCTACAATGTTTTATGCAAACGTATTAGAGGTTTTTTCGAGAAGCTTTATGTGATTTGCTCATTCGACTTCTGATTGAACGACAATTCACCCCCAAACTCAGAATCTAAAGGCAGAGTTAGTTAAAACTTTCAATCATATTATCTATATTCATCCGCATCTCGGAAGTCGTTTTTTGATAATCCTTGTAATATCTCCATTTGCTGTCAATAAACTGGTAAAGGTCGTCATCTGAAATTACAAAAACAATACTATTTAGATCATTATCACAACCAGTCTCGCCTTCTGCGCAAATATAGAAATTTGTCCCCACAGTACCCATGAACATACCGTTCTGTGGTTCAAATGCTGGTGCGCCATTTAGTTTTGTCATGTCATTCCCTGTTAACAATTCATTTCTTGAGAGCGCGACAATACAATGACCTTGCCTGTTTATGCCATCATAATATGCGGTATTGTAGCAGATAACATATGGTGTAAAATCATCAAGCGAACCAAGATCGTGTGGAGTGGCTTCATAATACCAGGATGTACCCGACTTTTCATACACAACATACTGCTCGCCAGGGCTCCTATCCCATGCCTCCAATTTGATATCAGGATAATCTTTTCTCAGGGTGTTCAGATATGCCTTGAAAAACAATGAAAAATCCTCGCAATCCCCGCCCTCATGATCAACCATGTCTATAATTGAATAGAGTCTGTCTGGATTTTCAAATAGATATCTGAAATTCAAACGATCTTCCATTACAAACGGAACGCAGCCCATGTTAAGCTGATTGTTTTCTATGCATTTGGAGGTTGTCCTGCTGAAAAAGCCGTTGAGCAATGGTATTGATGGCAGGAAAGCATTATCGCTGAACCATTGAACTGAGTCATTGATGGATTCCTCAATCCCATAAAGTTCTGTTTTCAACTGAAGGAATTCGGTCTTTGTTTCATCCAGCAGCTCAGTAGCTTCCTCCAGCTGCAAATGAGTATCATTAAGTTCTGAGCTTGCCTGCAAAAGCGCGTCCCGGGTTTTATCAAGTTCTTCACTAGTATTGGAAAGGATGAATTTTGTTTCAGCAAGTTCATTGCTTGTGCTCTGGAGATCTGAGTTTAGTTCTGATATTTCGGTATGTGCATCTGCCAGCTGCGAGTTAAGGCTGTTTACAGTGCTGACATTATTCCTGAGATTTTCACTAAGTGAACTGTTTTCAAAGAATAGATATACCGATAGAATTGCAAGTATCAAAAGTAGCCCTGCAAATGGAAGCGAGACAAGCAATGCTATTTTATGATTCGGCTTCATCAAATAAAGAATAAATCAAAAAAGAATAAAAATCAGTTGCTTTGATTATGGATTATAATGCAACCACTATCTTCTTCTTTTTGGCTTTTTCTTTGCATGAACGTTTTTCTTTTTTGCATGTACCGCCTTTGCTGGTTTCTTTGCATGTTTAGCATGAACTGGCTTTTTTGCATGAGCAACTTTTACGTGTTTTTTTGCAGATGATTTTGCCGGTATATCGCACGGGCTTCCACCACAGCAGCATTCTGACATCACATCAGCACCTACTGACATCAAATCCAGATTATTACATAGTTTATCGAGAGAGATTACCAGCCTGTCAAGCCAACTCGCCACAAGTTCAGCATCGGCTGTTTCGCCATAATTATACATCTCTTTCCTTAAGACACCCAACTCATCCTGAAATTCTTTTATGCTTTTTACCATCATACCACTCATACTGCTAACATGATTAAGTTTTTTAAACATTCTCAGGAGCATCGGACAAGATTATACATATATTGAATCATACACTTGAAAGAAGTTTTGAAATCTCAAGACACTCTGTCTTCGAAAGTGTCCTTCCTTTGCGCTTTGCAAACTTACCAAGAACATCGAGTTCATACTTTTCAAAGAATTTCGAATGCAGAAGGGCATTTCGCACGGTTTGGTTTTTGTGCTGGAAAATATAACGAATGACATTTTCATCGAATTGTGTAATTGATGCCTTTGTTGGCTTGAGAATGATGATTGCCGAATCAACCTGTGGTATTGGCACAAAAAGATGCCTTGGCACAATGTGCTTCAGCTTGATATCAAAATGGATTTGTGAAGTAACACTAAGGCGACCATAATTGCTCTTGTTTTTTTCTGCCACCATTTTTTGTGCAAATTCCTTTTGCACCATCAACACAGCATGCTCAAAATTAGAATCCTTAATAGTGAAAATGATATCAGAAGAAATATAATATGGGATATTGCCTATGACGATATCAACTTCTGGAATTTTTATCTTGAGAATATCACCTTCGATAATTTCAACAGGCGCATTTGCAAACTTTTTTTTCAGAAGATGAATAAACCGATAATCCTTTTCCACTGCAAATATCTTTTTTGGTTTGTGTCTGAGCAACACCTCAGTAAGCCTTCCATCACCAGGCCCTATCTCAAGAACGGTCTTGTGTTTCGGGTTTGCGAGTTTTGCCTCAAGCTCAAGAATATTCTTGTCCTGTAAGAAACATTGGCCCATTCGCTTGATAGGATCAAAAGACAGTTTGCTCATCTTTTTTACCCTCTATTACAAGTATTGCATCTGCAAAACCATATGCATAGTTTGCTGCGCCAAAAGCCGTAAAATGATCACCCTGACTATAGAAATGCTTGGCATCTGAATAATAGTTCTCTATGAATCCCATAACTTCTGAGTATTGACTGTCAAGGCCTTCATGTTTTAGAAATGCGATGATACGTTCAAGTTTTTCTATGTCCTTTTTTGCACGTTC
>JAHJBM010000068.1 GCA_018813505.1 Microcaldota archaeon | reverse complement strand
TTGAAATCCAACGGAAACCAAGTCTTTAGTAATGTTCTAGCCAATACATGTAATATGAAACTCACATATCTTGGTCATTCGGCATTTTTGGCGGAGATTAATGGTAAGAAACTGCTTTTCGATCCATGGATCATTGGAAATACTTCTGCAACATTAGACATAAACGAAATAAAATCACTTGAACCTGATCTTGTTTTCATATCTCATGGCCACAAAGACCACGGATTCAAGGAAGCTATAGACATAACTAAAAATACTAATGCCAAGGCAGTCGGTGTTTTCGAGCTTGTAAATGCGCTTAAGGAAAAAGGTGGCAAAGGCATAGGCACTAATATTGGGGGCAGACTAAATCTCGATGGCGTAGAGATCTATGTGACTCATGCACAACATAGCTGCCCATATTCATCTCCATGCGGTTTTGTAGTGAAATACGAAAGAAAAACCATATATCATGCGGGTGACACGGCTCTTACAAAAGACATGGCAATTTTAACCGACTTATTCGATCTTGATATTGCGATGGTTCCAATTGGAGGTCATTTTACTATGGGATTAACTGAGCTTCCATTATTCAATAAAATGGTCAAATCCAAAAAATACGTTGGTATGCATTATAATACATTCAATGAAATAGGGACCGATCTAAACAAAGCAAAACAATTCGTGGAAATCATGGAACCTGGCGAAAGCTGTGATTGTTGAAAATACTAAAGAAAAGAATAAATTTAAAAAATATAAAAAAATTCAGTAAATTTAAAGTTTCTCAATTTTGTCCATAACATCTTGGTGTAGATAACTAACTGAGTGATTTGGACCCGGAAGCATATTTTCCTTTAGGCCACAAACAAAATCATCAACAATCCTAAGTTTTCCAATTATATTGTCAAGACCAGTTATACTAATTACGTGTGCTATTAGTTCTGCTGATGTTCTTGCACGGGGAGTTGCAGTTCTATCGTCAGGATCAATCATAGTATCTCTTTTCAAAATAGTACATGCCCCTACTCGTTCCCATGTTAACATTTCAGTGTCATATTGTTCTGTGTTGCCCTCTTTTACAGAATCTTTACCTTCAGTTGAGATAGTTACCTGTACTGCACGGTCATTGTTTGCATTGGCATCGTTCGGATGTCCGTTTCTTTTTCTACAATCCATACCTACAGTTATATCTTTGGCATATACCTGTACTGGAATTGTTCTATTGAATGGCGAATATATTTGGTCTGTCATTGGAGGTATCATTCTTCTTCTTGTTGGAGCATCATCTAATTCTAATGCTCTCGCAGCATTCTTTGGAGATTTGTCTGGTTTGTACATAAATATACATTAAGTACCATACGTTTTATAAATGTTTGTCTCTAAACTACCTCAAATCGATTTATATCTTTTTATGTATATATACCGCAATAATTTAAAGCGTGAAACATATGAAATTCGAAAAAAATGTCGGAATGGTTGACAGGGTGTTCAGAGGAATTGCCGGTGTTCTACTTGTAGTTGCCGGTGCAATGTATGTCCAGCCACCAACTTCTTATGCCTCGATATTCGTTGGTCTTGCGCTTATAGTTACTGCACTGATAGGTATTTGCACTATTTATTCATTGATTGGTATCAATACATTAAACTGCCCAGTATGCAATTTTATGGAAAAGAAGAAATAGAAAAAAAAATTTATTGGGCTTGAACTCTGGAACGCCAGACTCAAGACCCAAAACACTAAACCCCGGACTCAGGACACCAAACCAAAAACTTTGGACTCAGAACCCTGGATCTTCAGCCACATTCTCCATAGCTAGCCCAGTACATTACTCCATTTTCACAATAGGCCTGACTATCTGAACTACAGTAGCCATTGTAAACTAGGCCATAGTCTGTATCGATACAATTTGGATAAACACTACCACATTCTTCATGTATTGCCCAATATACTAAGCCGTCTTGGCAATATGCGGCCTTATCATAGCTGCAGGCACCATCTGTCATATAGCCATAATCGACATCATAACAGTCGCCTGAATTGCCACTTTGACTACCACTTTGGCTCAGATACTCTTGGTATGCAGTTGCTTCTTCTGTTAGGTCATCGACATTACATTCATGGTTTCCGCCAAGTGGCATAGGGGTGATTCCGGATTCTATCGCTGCATGTACATCAATTATGAATAGATCTGGATCCTGCATGCTATCATAACCAGAGTAAACCGCATCATCAAAACTACTAATATCATCTCCAGTCATCGTTGTTTCAATAGGTATCCAACTACCGTCAAAATCCCTTACAAGAACAAATGCATGACCTGGTATAAATGCTATTCCGGTCTGATAATCAAGTTTTTCCAAAATAGCTGCATAAAGTACAGCACCATCAATGCAGTTCATTTGTTTATATTTAAGTGAACGGTAAGGGAATCGTATGTCCTGATTGTACATTGCTTCGGCTACATTTGTAGATGTAAATGTACTTGATACATATTTTATATCCTGATAATACAAACTATAGAATATGGCTGCCAGTTCCCAATACATGGTATCCTCATCA
Source organism: Microcaldota archaeon (assembly GCA_018813505.1). GTDB lineage: Archaea > Micrarchaeota > Micrarchaeia > Anstonellales > Bilamarchaeaceae > Bilamarchaeum. Next base: position 3,250 of record JAHJBM010000068.1, on the reverse strand, counting down.
CCAAGATATCCGACAAATTGCTTACTTGGAGTGAATTTCTTTGCTTCCGAAATAATCTCTTCTATACACGGGTCATTGTATGTAACCCACATTGCTATCAAACCTTCATCACCAAGATTGGGTGAGAATACGCTTGATTTTTCTATCTGAACGCTTTTCGAATCAGAATATAATGTGTATGCTCCGGATACCATTTTTGTTTTTAATATTGCAGATCTTGCATCCGGGAGATCATAAAATTCATCATCATATACAAGATTAATACCGACATCTTTGCTCTCACCCGGTCTTAAACTCACCGATTTTTCAAATTCATTGGAATAACCTTCTACTTCAGAAGTAATTTGTATGCTTCCCTGTTGTTTTCCTATGTTAGTAACACTACATGCAAATGATGGCAATTGATTTATTGATTTATAAAATTCATACGCAGGACTTATTACATTAAAGTCTTCACACTCAACACCATATGCACAATATTGCTTAAGATCAGTAACACACATTCCTTTGTTGCAGGTTTTCATATGACATTCATCAACATCTCCACTGCACATGTTCACTTCCCCATTTATTGGAAGGTGTTGACACCGATATTCTGTATCCTGACTACATATGTCCTGTGTGCAGGGGAGCCCATCACTGCAATCTACCGGACATGTAAGCGATGGCAAGAGGGGGAATGATCTTAAATCAATACAACCCATTGACAAAATAAAAATCCCTATTAGCGAAATAATAACCAACCGATGATTTTGCATAAACGCGTTTCAGATATATCATTTAAATATGTTTTTATTAGAGGAATTGTGATGATTTCTGATAGTATGAATAAACAGTTCAATGCACTTGAACTAAAAATACTGGAAAAACTCAATAGTAGAGATCATAAGCAGGTATATGATGCCGATCTTCTTGCAATAAGCCTTACTGCAAGATCTATTTCAATTTACCATGCCATGAAAGATGCGCATGAGAAATCCAACCTTTATGCGTTTATCATTCTTTACCGAGCTCAAATAGAGACTCTGGCAACTATCAACTTTGTGATAGAAAACAAAAGCAGAGTGAAACGGGTACTTTATGGTGGTAAAGGCAATACAGATAATTCAAAGGAGAAAATTCCAAATATTCTTACTCTTATTGACAAATGCAAAAAGAAATATCCAAAATTAAGGGATATTTATGAAAACATGTCTGAGATGGCCCATCCAAATGCCGCCAGTCATTTCCTGTCAAGCAGAAAAGATGGGAATGCAACAAATTGGACAACAAAACCAGTATTCTCAAAAGAAGAATCCGAAAAAGCACTTCTTAGTATGAAAGAGATATGCGGTTATGTGATCAATGATCTTGATTTGCTGATCGATAATATTATGGCATAATATTACTCAAGAGGATAAGAAAAAGCAATTAGATCAAACATTAAATATCATCTTAATATTTTGAAATTATATGTATTCTTCTATCTTTTCATGAGATATAAGTCTCGATGTTTCACTCATTGCAAGAAATAATGCCCAATGGTTAAGGTTTGTATATATCCCAATCACTGCAGTTATGCAAACAAAAATAGTTACGAATACGACGTTGATAAAAGTGGTATTTTTGTATTCAAAATAGTTATCTAAAGTATACTTTTCCATTTTTAGTGTTCTACTAATTGCATACGCTCTTATAACTCCAAAGAAAATTATAATACCATTGATGATTGAGAGTATATTCAAATTTTCAACCTTATATTCAATAAATACCATGAATGTGGCAAAACATATTAGAGTAAGGTAAGTTGATAAGATAAGACTAGCATCAATTCTATCAGGAATTTTTTTAGAAACTGCATAATAAATCGATTTAAGAATAACATAACCGACTATAAGTACAATTATCGCAAGGACAATTACATCCAGTTTTTCAAAATTCAATCTAAGAATTATAAGTATGGAAATTGAAATAGCATACGCGTCTAATTCACCAAATTTCGGCAAAATAAAATTCTGTATATCTGCTATTTTCATGCATCACATATCTAGGTATAATTATTTATCAGTATCTATTTTCGGCTTTAAAACTGCATGCAAATCAATTTTTTAAACCCAAAAATGATTAAAATACAGTGAGTTTTACTGCTTTATCCAAATGAATCTTTATTAGTCGAATTATAATGCAAATCCAGGTTCCAATACTTAAAAACGCAAGTAATGAACCAGATAGGCCGATTTCATATGAGCCCCCATATGTACCTAATTTGTCTAGACTGTTAAATATCATAAGTATTACCATTAACACAAAAAAAGCCACTCCAACTCAAAATTCGATTGTGTTCTTTGTTTTCTGTCCAATGAAAAGAATACCTAACCCAAACAACCAGTGTACTAACACTACTGAGATCACTCCCACTGATTCTTTTTGATCGTCTTTTTTTGGTATAAATCCCATACTAATATTAAAACAGTAAATCTATTAACATTAATTGTTAGTAAACCTTATGGACAGTTCATTAATCATCCAAAAACTAAGAAAAATTAAATACCAAGAAAATATTGTTATTAATAATGAGAATTTCAAAGTTATATCATATGGTTGTCATCCACTTGCAGAGACATTCGAATCAGTTGGAAAAGAAAAAGGAGTAACTTACGAAGGGTTTGACATTGATTTGGTAAAAACAACAGATGATTCCTCCAACTATGAGCTCAAGTTCTTTGAGAACGAAGCTGAATATTCCTTATTGGAAATAGCGGATGGTCCTGCTAGACTTAACCATGACCCAAATCTGGCATTTTTCCAGAAAGATAATAAAACCTACAAGTATTCAGTAAAGCGCACGACAAAAAACGAGATAAAACTTTTCAAAGATAGAATCGAGATCAAAATCAGTTCAATCTCCTTGCACCAAATAGATGCTTGTTAAAATCCGACAATTCCATGACATGCGTAGGATCGTTAGGTTGATCGAACAATATCGCATATCCATTATCCGTAAGAACTTCCCGTATTTGGTCAAACGGAACAAGGCCATCAGCAGCAATTAACAAAACACCGTCGGGGCTCAGGAGTGTTGGTATCACATGTTTGATTGGCATTTCAAAACAAATGCGTTTTACAAATCGGATTAAAGTTCGCTGATCCATGATGTTGAGTTTCTCTTGATCGATATTGTAATCCCTTATAAGAAAAGTATCTATCACCTTGCGTTCTAATTCTAGATTTGGTGCCGGTGTTTCTCCTCTCAGTTCGTCTTTTGTAAATC
>JAHJBM010000067.1 GCA_018813505.1 Microcaldota archaeon | reverse complement strand
TGTCATCATCCATAATCTATATTATATGTGTCGAAAGGTTAATAAATGTGGTAGTACACTAAGAAAAAAGATAATTTCACTTCTTTTTCTTTTTTGCATCCAGCTTCTTTTGTCTTAATTTTTCCCTTAAAGACATACCTTCGCTCCCATGGTTTTTCTTTGCATCCTGTTTTTCCTTTTCCTGAGGCTTCTCATGTTTATTCGCTTCCACTTTCGTTGTTGGTGGGGTCAATGGCGTTGGCGGCATTCTTGGCGGAGGCGCTGCAATTATACCTGTTTCTGATTTTCTTTCGCCTATACCTGCAAGTCGTTGTAACATACCTGGCTCTTGGCTTCCGGATGCTGAAGGCGGTCTTGGCGGTATGGAAGAAATTGGCGGTGGTCTTGGGCCATCATCATCCATATCATCATCGTTTCCATCATCAGAATCCTCATTAACTGGCGAAACTCCAATAACTGGTTTTGTTGGATCCATTCTTTGGACTCCTCTTTTTTCTATCTCGCTTTTCACTATCTTCTTGAATATTGGTATCCAACTTTCCCACGCATCTCCAAAATCAACTTCTCCCTGTTCCTTTTCAAGAGATATCAGGTGTCTGGTTGCGGCAGTATTTACTTTGAGCACAAAGTCAAGTTCAAGCATAAGCTTGTCATTCAACTGTTTGCTTGTCTTGTAAATATCGTAATACATTTTTCCTTTCCAGAAAGCCTGCAAAATATATTGCTCAGGTGATATCCCAGTTTCCTCACTTCTTCTAGCAAGCGCTGGCGGGATAAATGCGAGATCAAGTTCCTTTGTAAGTTTCTTTATATCCACCTTATCAAAGTCTTGCATTATTGCTTCAGGGTTTCTAATGAATTTTGCTTCCCATGTACAATCCTCTATACTATCTCCGCGTCTGAATCTGAAAATCTCAACAAATTTCTTCTCGTCGATATCACTTTCATATTCAAAACCAAGCACACGATATATACGGCCTTTTCTTCCGAATCGTATCTTTTTCAGGAAACTGTATCTATCTGTAGCATACATACTTGCAGCCGGCAGTCCGAATACAAGTTCTAATCTGTCTTGCACATCGCGTAGTGATTCGGCATGCAGATTGTAGAGTAGAAATACCCCTGGCTGTGTGTTCAGCAGATTGATAATTCCCTGCACTGCAATGCGTGATCTTACTTCGTTTATAATCAGTGCAGCATCACCCATACGTAGAAGTGCGTTTGCCATTCTTACCAGATCAAGTTCATTTGTAGATCCTTCCTCTGCCTCAGAGCTTTGCACTCTTGCGGCTCCTATGTGGAAACCTCTTTTTCTGAATGCACGTACCGGTATTTCTTCTATATCCTGTATCGGTATTATTCTTCTTCTTGTACCTATAGAAGTAATCTTTGCAGCTGTGAATGCAGTTTTACCTACTCCTTTAAGTCCAAGCACTGCCTCAGAACAACCAAGACCTACCATTACGTCATCATAGCCTGTAAAAAATGGGGTGAATGAGTTGAAGTAAAGATATTGAGGATATGTAAACGGCTGTTCTTTCATTATTCTCAATGCTCCCTGAAGTTCACCAAACGTTGCTGGCGGTCTTTGGAGATGGCATCTCATTGAATGTCTTTTCAGAACAACATCAACTATTGGGTGGGCATCATCAAATTTTCTTGTTCCCTCAAGGGTATAAACAATGTTTTTGAACGTTCTTTCAAGAAGATCCCTGTTATATCTAAAGAGGGTGTGACAAAGGCCATATTTTATGTGTTCTATGTATATTGGCGAGTTTTCACTGTCAATATAAATATCAGTAATATTATCCTTATCAAGTGCAATATTCTCTATGTGAGCACCAATACCAACAACCCATGCTGCACATTCTCTTCCCATGGCAAGTGCTTGCTGTGGCGTTATCTTGATTCCGTCTATCATTGCCCGATCTATGAAATACTGGCGGTAATCTCTTGTTTTTGTATTCATCATTATATCCCAATTCACATTTGAGAATGTTTCCTTGAATTGCTCGTTTATGGTGTTCTTGAGCAATTTGTTTAGTTTTGGATCCAAGTCATCAATTGCTTTATTCTGTTGGACATAAAGATAAGCTTCGGCATCAGGTACTTCATATATTTGTACCTCTACTCCATATGGCAATGAATATTTTGCATCAGGCGCATTCACCGGTTTTGCATTTTTTGGTATTCCAAGGACCAGCGATGGTACAAAGTAGAGTGTCTTGAGTCCTACAAGTTGCAGAAATGCGGCACGCAGGTCTCCTGATTCACTTACAAGTGCATAAAGTTTTGTTGCAGTATATCTTTTGAGAATGCCTGCGATCCATCCCTTGAAAACTTGATATCCTCGTATGTATATGGATTTTTCGGGTTCTGGTTCATTGTAATCCTTGAGTTGTTGCGCTGCAAGAAGCGGGTTCAGGAACACATACTCGTAAAATCGTTTGAGCATTTTTACTCTTTGTTGATATTCAGGATCCTGTTTGAGTCCATATATCTCTTCACGAAGAAGTATTTGTTCTAGTTTTCTTATGAATGCTGCATACTCTGTTAATACATGCGCCTTCTCTTCATCTAGTTCTACAACAATTTCCTCTTCATAGCGTATTGTTTTTATCAGAGTTTCTGTTGTTGATAAATCTTTTAGGTGAATATTCAGAAATTCTGGGGACGCAAATTCATAGGGGCACTTTGCAAGGTCTACAATTGCTCTTGTACCCTCCATATATAGGTTGCACATGGTTCTGACTAACCATTTAGACTTTTTAAATGCTTAGGCCAGGAAAATTATCCGACACAACTATTCTTGCGGCGGTTCAGAAATCGGTTCATCCACTCTTATAATCGTTAAGTTGGGGCTGGGTTCTGGTGTATTGGATCGGGGTTCTGGCGGTTGTTCATTATGTGATTATGGTTCTTTTGCAGGTTCTCGATCTATCATATTTCTGTTCTTTGATCTGCGTGGTGCCTTGCCTCTTCTACCTCTTTTTGTATGGCCATCTCTTATCTCAGGACCTTCGAACATTATTGCTATACTCCCCCCATTACCAGTTACATTCACTGTGGCGCTTCTAGTTCTGTCTCCGTATTTCTCAACAACTATCAGTTCGCGTGTTTCTTCACCTTCTAGTGTTAACTCTATCCTCTTGCTTTTGCTTTTTATCACAAATACTTTATTTTGTCGGTGTTTTCTTTCAAAAACAAGAAATTCGCGACCTGGTTTGCTTTTTGTGATTATTACAATAAACGGATAGCTTTTACCTGGTTGGCGGATTCCTGCATCTACCTGTTGTGGTTGTTCTATTTCGCCACCATCAGGAGTTACATTTACAACTTTTATTTTTCCATATTCCAAAACCATTTGTCTTGCTTTTCTTTCGATGTCAGTTCTATTCGTCCATCCGATGATGCCAGCAGTTACAATCGCCAATACTACAACAGCTGCCGAAACCGTTTTCAAAACCCTTCTAGCCATGCTAGGTTTATCATGTGGTGCGAGTACCTTTTCTATATTTGTTCCCGATAGTATACTAATATCTGGTTCAGATGACTCGTCCATACTTGGGTTCCATGTGTTCTGTTCTATTGCCAGTCTTAATTGCTTTACGGTTGCAAACCTGCCACATCTTTTAAATGCAACTTCTTCTTCATCAATACCTGAAACTTTTTCAGTTAATGGTTCATTATTTCTTTTTATGGCACGCAGGATAATCCTGTCTAATGCAAGGGGGATCTCTTCTGATCCATTTTTTCTTTGGAATGATGGTGGCAATGGATCAGTATTCTTTTTTCTATGCCAATATTCTTCTGTTACATCTCCATCTATTGGCAAGACTGCAGTAATCATTCTGTAATACATTACTCCTAGTGCATAAACTTCTGTTGTCGGACTGGCAGGTTTAGCTTTAGATTCTCCCCCTAGCGTCGTCATTTCAGGAGCCATATGCATAGGTGTACCTCCAAACAAGGTTGTTTCTTGACAAGTGCCTTGTTGTAAACATTGTGATATTCCTGTTACGTCTCTTTCTTGCCTTTCTCTTATCTTAGCAAGTCCAAAGTCCAGGACCTTTACTTCCTCTTTATCATCCTCTCCTTTTACGAGCATTACGTTTTGTAGTTTCATATCTCTGTGCAATATGCCTTGTTTATGTGCAACTTCAATAGCTTTGCACACCTTTATCATGATGTTTTTTGCCCTTTCTAGTCCAATTGGTATTTTTCCATTTTGCATCTCTTGGTAAATATCCTTTCCTTTGACATACTCCATTACGAGTACTATCCCCCCAATCGGATCATTTTCATTCTGCGGTATCTCTGTTCCAAAATCAATCATTTCTACTATGTTTGGATGTTTAATTCTCGATGTGGCACCTATCTCTGTTACAAATCCATGTTTTGCGATTCTATTCTCTCTTATTAATCCTTTTTGCAAAACTTTGACTGCGACTTTTGATGGAGTTCCGTCTGATCCTTTGGTTTGTGTGTCATATGCCGCATATACAATCGCCATTCCGCCTGAACCTATTTTTCGTCCCAATATATATCTACCACCAAGAATCGTTCTCCCATCTTGCAGTTCTTTTGGGACTGGCGGTGGTCCTGTTTTTATTTGGGGGGGTGTGTGATCTTTTTGTTGTGGTGGCCTCTGTCTCATGTTATACTTTATGTTTCATAGTATTTATAATCGTTTATGTATGACTGTGGTCGTGGTTAAATCCATATTATCATTTCTCCTTCTCACATAAACACATATTTATAAACACTCTCCACCACAATCAAATAGATATACTCACATGTGATACTCATGAGAAAATCCCAAGTTCCCACAGTTCGTCCGATATCTGAACTCATACGCAGCGGTTGCAAAGCCGCTTACGCGAAGTGCGGGTTTGGGAAACTTGGTGGTGGATTGGTTGAATATGCTTTCAAACATACTGATCCTGCCGATGATCTTTTTTCTCCTGCAACGCGGACTTTGGTAAATCTCTTAAAATCTGATAAAACTTACAGCGAAAAAAGTACTGCACTTTCACAGATCGATGATCCTGATGTTATCGTAGAATTATTTCATATGGATGTATTCTCTGATCCAGCTATTACAAAAGCACATCTTCTGAAAGGTGATGCCATTAATGTTCTTACAACCATGCTTAGAAAAGGTAAGCTTGACAATAATGGAGATGCCTTATGGGTGTTGATAGATTGTGACTCATACTCCAGTACCGGCAAAACTGCAATTTCAAAAACCACTGACATACCAAGGCTCTGTAGTTATGGATCTGATAATGCAATTAGTTATCGTCTAACTTATGTTGCCAACCGGCTTGCTGAACTTCCTGATGCAGCCAACAATCAGGATGCATTGGTATTGATCACATTACATACTGACAATGAGGGATCAAGAAACGCTGCATTTGAAAAATTATCTCCTGATTCTTTAGTTCGCTTGGCAATATCAACAGATCAATCGAAGGTGGCTATTGCAGCTATAGAAAAAATCGGATTTGATGTTGAAAAGCTCGTTGCCATATCAAAAGGATATCCTGGTAATTGGAAGGATGATATTGTTAAAAGCATTGTAAATATATTAGTAATTCATGTCGCTGAAATTACTGATAATAATGCGCTGGCACTGATTGCGTCTAATTCCTATATATCTGAACAATATATCGCTGCAATCAAAGCAATTTCAAGTGATGTCGTTCTTTGTGAACTGATGGAAACTACACGCACTCGACTACATGCCACATTAATAGAAAAACTCGAAACAATGTTTTCAAATGGGGATGTCTCTAATGATATGGCAAAGGCATTGCTGGTAATCTATTCAAATGATGATAAAACAAAGCGTCAAGCATTTGATTCCATTACTAGAAATCCAAATGTTGATCCAAACGCATTACTTAAAATCGCAGGTGCATTTGGTTGCGATTATTCAAGTGCTGCCAATACAATTCTTTGTCAAATGGTTTATGAGCTTGATTTAGATTCATATCCTGATGTGCTGGATTTCATTGCGTTAAAAGGCACTGATCAATCGGCAAGGGAGAAAGCATTCTGCAAAATATGTGACCACGACGCTCTTCAATCCGATGATATGGTGGGGCATCGCGTTGCCTTTATTATGGATAATACTGAACATGGTGGTGTGATTAGGTTAGGGGTCGAATATCTAGAAGCCAAATTTGAAATCTCCTCTTTGTCATATGCTGGATTGGAAACACTTGCATGTTACACTCGTAATGAAGCTAAAGGCAAACAAGCTGTTGATGCTCTTGGCGACTACCTTGGGCGTCTTAGGGAGATTGCCAAAAGCGATTCCGCACTGCCAGAAGTGGCAGAACATGCAGCCTCCAAAATATTTACATTAGAAACTTGTACAGAATCCACTCTGACAGATATTTACAATGCTTCTTCTTCTGGTCAAGGAGTCAAAAGACTGGTCCTTGCATATCTTGAATCAATTTCTACCCAACTTGAAAAAGAAGATAACCTGTTCATAGTTGCATCAAAATCACAAAATGCTGAACATTGTCGTACTGCCATATCTGCTCTTTCTGGTTTAGATTCATCGAATGATTTTGTGCATGAACTGATTGCAATAGAACATCCAAGTCAATCAATAGCACATAAATCTGCTAGAAAAATCCATGATTCCAACTGCATCATTAAAGTTGCAAAGAACACGCCGCATTTACAAGCTGCACTTGCGGTGTTAGATAATCTATCTATTACTAACTCAGAAGTCGGTCCGTTACTTGAAGATTTCATTGGTTTCAATCATGCTAATTCTAATGTTGAGCCCATAATGGAAAAAGCACATGAGTTGAAAAGAAGATGGAATACCTACCATCATTCTTTGTCATAATCTTTTTGTCACAGTTTTTAGGTCTTGTATCATAGGTTCAGTACATTCGATGTTTTGAGTTTTCTATCTTTGGTTTAGTGTGATATTGTCCGTATCATTCGAGTTCCATATCTCTCATCACACAAACACATATTTAAAAACACTCTCCACCACAATCAAATAGATATACTCACATGTGATACTCATGAGAAAATCTCAAACCATTTCAGTTCCTTCATTACCTGATCTTATGCGTCGTGG
>JAHJBM010000066.1 GCA_018813505.1 Microcaldota archaeon | reverse complement strand
TTTTTTATTTATTCTTTTTTTATATTATACTAATGATCTATGTTTCTCTTCAGTATTCTCATTAGTACATATCTCTTGTGTTCTATGCCATCTATCGTTCATGTGAAACTTAATATTAGGAACTGTCAATGCAATCTGTTCAAATGGTTATTCTAGGAGAATATCCAATCATTTTTCTTATGTGCTATTTATATACTGGAAATCTGTCACAAATTTCTTTTACCTCATTTCTTATCTTTACTTTCATTTCATTATCATTTGGATTTTCTATAATTTTTACTACATTATCTGCAATCCACTTCATTTCATCCTCTTTCATTCCTCTTGTGGTGAGTGCTGCAGTGCCAAATCTTAGTCCACTTGTTATGAATGGGCTTTTTGTGTCAAATGGTATTGTATTTTTATTTGTAATAATGCCTGCCTCTTCTAGTGCCATTTGTGCATCTTTTCCAGTTACTCCTTTTTGTGTGAGGTCAACAAGTATCAGATGGGTTTCTGTTTTTCCAGTAACAATACGTAATCCTTTTGTTGCAAGTTCATCTGCAAATACCTTTGCATTCATTACTACTTGTTTTGCATATTCCTTGAAATCCGGTTGCATCGCTTCATGAAAGCACACTGCTTTGGCAGCTATACAATGTTCCAATGGACCGCCTTGGGTTCCTGGGAATACTGATTTATCTATTGTTTTTGCATTTTCTTCTGGACACATTATCATTGCAGATCTTGGGCCACGCAGTGTTTTGTGCGTTGTTGTGGTTATTATATCTGCATATTGTACTGGTGAAGGATATGCTTCGCCAGCAACAAGGCCGGCAAAGTGGCTTATGTCTGTCATTAATACGGCACCTGTTTCATCGCAAATACTTCTGAATTCTTTAAAATCTATTATAAGTGGGTATGCAGTATATCCGCATATTATCAATTTTGGTTTCTCTTCAATGGCTTTTTTGCGTATATCATCATAGTCTAATGCTTCTGTTTCCTTATCTACACTGTAATGTACTGCGTTGAACCATTTTCCAGAGAAATTCACATGAGATCCATGTGTAAGGTGCCCTCCATGTGGGAGGTCAAGTCCCATGAATTTATCTCCTGGTTCCAGAAAAGCGAAAAAAGCAGCTATGTTTGCACTAGATCCAGAATGGGATTGTACATTTGCATGTCCGACTTTGAAAAGTTTCTTTGCTCTTTCTATGGCTAGCAGTTCTATCTCATCTACATATTTGTTTCCTGCGTAGTATCTCTTGTTTGGATAGCCTTCAGCATATTTATTTGTAAGTATTGATCCGGTGGCTTCCATGACTGCATTACTCGTATAATTCTCAGATGCAATAAGTCTTAGTGTGTTATTTTGATATTCCTTCTCCTTTTCTATAAGTTCATAAATTGCGCCATCTGTTTGTTTTAATGACATAATGAGCCCTCTCAATCTTCAATACGCAGCTAATAATTAAAAATCAATGGGAACAATCATATATTACTCTTTATATAGAGATAATATTACGTATATTAACCTATCTGAAACATCTAGTTTCAAAGTCATCACATCATTTTCATTTAAATTCAAATGCTGAGGTCTTTTTGAAACATTTAGTTTCAAAAGTCTTCATCTTACTCACTAACGTTCATAAGCTGAGGTACTGATGAACTATTCGTTCATTGTGCCTCATCTTACTCACTAACGTTCATAAGCTGAGGTACTGATGAACTATTCGTTCATTGTGCCTCATCTTACTCACTAACGTTCATAAGCTGAGGTCGCATAATTGCGTTTAGGGTTCAGAGTTTTCAGTTTTGGTCAAAACAAACAAAACTCAAAACTGGTAACTGGAAACCGAAAACACAATGTAATCTGGTAGTGCGCACGCCTGGAATTTCATTTTTTGGTAAATCTACCAAAAACTTACTATACAGCGTGTCCCTCGTGGATTGGGAGTTCAAATCTCTCCCTCAGCGAATTTCTTCAAAAAACTTTTTTTCTGATTTAGGGAACTAATATAAATATAGCAGGAATAGTAGTTTCGAGGTGAAATACTTGAAGCTTTTAATTTTTTCATTCATATTTACTATCCTTCTCATGGGGTGTGTGGGTCCGGAAGTTACGCCTGACACTCCTGCAGGACAATCAGATCAAACATGTTCCATGGTAACAGACTCACAACCAACTATAGAAGAGCAATGCGGTAATGTTTCATTTACCGAGCCGGTTTGCGGTAGCAGAACACTTGAATATATAATAACCGATGTTCCTAAAATCGATCTGTGCGTTGCTGATGGTCCATGTGTGGGGCGTTCGATATCAGAATGCACTAACTGTTGGAAGGCGATGGCTCGTTGCAGTATTCTCATTACTAATACTGATAATCATGATGGTATATGGGTTGTTGGTGCAAACTATACTCTTGGAAACTATAGTTTTATCAAAAATCCCATTTCTCTAACGATCAGACCGAACGAGAGTCAGATATTTGACTTCCAACAGATCTATGTGCCTGGTTCTCCAATAAATACTGCAGTGTGTTCATTATCTGTAGTTAGTGAGCCTATTATCGAGGAATGCTATGAGGAGACTAGGGTAACTACAGAATGTGCGAATGTTACGGTTTATGTAGATACTGAAAAAGAGGTCTGCCAATAATTTTCTTTCCTTTTTATTGTACTATAAAAAGTTAGTAGTTTTCATTGTACTATACAAAGTACGATGAAATTTTTGAAAGCTATCAAGCTTCCAATTCTTTTCACTACAAACTTCAAACAGCAAAGTTGTATGCAACTTTGCCGTACAATAAAATTTTTGAAAACAATTGACATGGTACTTCATGTCAAAAATTGACGTTAATCTGCAAATCGTTAGACGTTCAATTCTTTTTATTCTTATTCAAATAAGTTTTTTTTACTGACTTATCTTCTCGATACCTATATCAGCGGATAATAATAGGTCGAGGCAAATCGTTTTATTTGCCTCGGGATATATCTTTTTATGTTAAATATCCATTGTTCAGAGATACTGCTGAAAGGCAAGAACCAAAGATTTTTTGAAGATATTCTACTTGGTAATATCAAATCTGCGTTATCAGAATTTGGTGATGTCAGACCAGTCAGTAAAAGAGGGCGCATCCTTGTTTCTGTTTCAGATGAGGTGCGTGCAAAACAAAAATTAATGTCTGTTTTTGGCGTTGATTCTATCCTTATCTCTGTCAAATGTGATCGTGAGCACATAATCGAAAAAGTTCTTTCAATGGCTGATTCGTTCAAAGGCAAATCTATACGTGTACATACAAAACGTTGTGATAAAAGATTCAATCTTACTTCTCAACAAGTCAATCAAATTGTTGGAAAAGCACTTGTTGAACACGGTTGCTCAGTTGATTTAGATAATCCCGAGCATACTGTTTTTATTGAAATTCTTGGTGATTGCGCATTGATATCGTTTGAGAAAACAAAATGTTTTGGTGGGCTTCCGGTTGGTTCAAGTGGTCCTGTTTTATCTTTGTTGTCTGGTGGGATAGATTCACCAGTATCATCCTGGATGATGATGAAACGGGGCTGTAGCGTTGATTTTATGCACATGCATCAGTTCTCATCAGCAAAACAGCCAGAAATATCAAAAATAAAAGATCTTGTATCTGCCATACTCCCATATTCACCTGTCAAGATGAGGCTTTATCTTATGCCGTATGTGGAGTTCTATAAAAAGAGTCTCTCAATAAACCAGAAAAATGAGTTGGTCATTTTCAGGAGATTTTTGTTGCGCATAGCAAATAAACTTGCAGAAAAGCATGGTTATCGTGGTCTAGTGACTGGCGATAGCCTTGGGCAGGTAGCATCACAAACTTTGGATAATCTTTTCGTTACAAATGAAGTTTCACATTATCCTGTTTTCAGGCCTCTTATCGCCTTTAATAAACAGGAGATTATCGATTTGGCAGAAAAAATAGGCACATATAAAATTTCTATTCAAGAGTACAAGGACTGCTGCTCACTTGTGGCATATAAAAACCCATCTACAAAGGCTAAGCTTGATTTCGTTAAATCAACCGAGGACAAAATTGATATTGATGGCATAGTTGACAAAACACTTAATCTCTGCGAAATTATAGATATCTAATATTGTTTGTCTCCATATGGTGTCTGGAATTTCTTTAGCTTAGTCTTTCCTCTTCATTCTTATCTCTTATCATTCCATCTTCGTCAAGTGTGTGCATAACTCTGTTTACAAAGCTCATTGATTTTCTATGGTGATAGAATCCATAAACCAGGAACAACAATGATACTGCCACTGTTATGTATCCAACATACGAAAAGATATTTCCATTTTCAAAATATCCTACGAAAAACATACCTCCGAGCAAAAGGCTTATTCCTGTTCTTATATATGATAACTGTGTTCTTTCCTGTGCCATTTTTGTTCTGGTAATTGCCAGTTCATCTCTCAACTCAAGATCTTTTTTTACAAATTTTTGATATGGGTCAATATATCCTTCTTCAGTGTAGGTTGGTGGGATGTAACCATCTGTTATCGGCGATTCTAGATGAAGTTTTGGGTGTGGATGTTTTTGCATAACTGATATTCAAAATATAAGTTTAAAAGCTCTCACTCTATTTGCTTATTTTAGTTATTATACCACCATTTATCTTTTGCAGTTCTTTTGTTGAAATTTTTACCAAAGAGTTCTGAGAACCGCCGCCACTATATACAAATTTCATTTCCATCACTTTTAGATCTATAATAAATTTCGCCCTATATGAAAAAGATGGCGTTCCTCCACATGGATAGCCTGTTTTTTCAAATATTTGGTTTGGGGATGCAATTTCTGGTCTTTCTATTCCCAAAACTTTACCTACTTTGGTTGTGCTTGCTCTGTCTTTCCCATTTACAATAGCTACGATCAAGTTATTTTCTTTGTCGATCATACAAATATTCTTAACAAAATCTTCTGGTTTTGCGTTTACTGCGGTAGCTGCATCAGCTACTGAATGGCATGACTGATTAAAGCTAAGATGTTCTGCATGAATATTGTTCTCTTTGATGTATCTTCTCAGTTTTTCTTCGTATTCTTTTTGTTTATCAATATGGTTCATATCATCATTCCTGTGGCATATAAATTACTTTTTTATTTTCCAGAACCTTAAAATATTTATAATCTGTGATAACGTTGTCAAATCTGTCAAATATATCTACTAGGATCTTTTGTATGCCCTTTTCTCTCTTTACTTGAACTCCGAATTCCACATCCATTCCGCCTACAGTTTCAGCTAAATATACTGTTTCTGGAAACATTCTGACAAATTGTTTTAATTTTTCTTCCTTCTCAATTCCGGTTACATCTATGTGAATCCAATAATATTCATAATCCAACCGAGAATAATCAAATAAAATTCTAAATCCCTGAATCACGCCCAATTTCTGTAATCTCTTTATGATGTTTTTTGCTGTTATCGGACTCATCTTGAGTTTTTTTGCTAATTTTACAGTACCAGTTCTTGAATTAAGTGATACTTCTCGCAATACATCCAGTTCTTGTTTATTCAGATCCAGTTTTTCTTCCTCGCCCATTGTAATAAATTTTCTATTTTCAATTAATTCGTCAAATACCAAGTAATCTCTGAAAAAATGCTTGATATCGACATAGATTTCTACATCGTATTCATGCATATTTTTTTTGAATTTCCTAAGAAATTCTTTTAATATGTGATTAAATTCATGCAGATTTTTTGCTATGAATATCGATGCAATATCATAAGGGAATATGGTTGTTGCAACCCACCAGGTGTTTTTTGATGCCACTAAATAATCAATTATTTCTTCTTTTTGTTTTTTGCTTGTTTCTCTTAGTTTAATGTATACTCTGAAATTATAATATCCGAGTTTACTTGTATCTATCACAGTGTAATATCCTTTTATTATTTTTTTATCCTCTAATTGTTTGATGCGGTAGGTTACCACGCTTTTTGAAGTTTTCAATTTTTTAGCAAGTTGTGAAAATGATTGTCTGGAATTTCTATCTAATTCTAGTAGGATTCGTCTATCTAATTGGTCGGTCTTTTCTTCCATATCTTGTTCATTATAATAAAAATCCTTAAAAATCTATTACTTTGTTCAAAATTTGAAAACTAATTTTTAAATATGTGGATTGTGTTAGTTGGTATGATGAGGTGGAAATATGCAAAAATTAACTCAAAGAAGAATTGAAACGTTCAGCAAATTGAAGGAAAGCGTCAAAGTAACTCCATTAGTTGATCTTGGTGATAATGGCCTAATTATCCCCAACAGTTGTAGAATTCTTGCTAAGATAGAATTTGATAGGGGGTCTCATCCAACCGGTAGTCATTATGATCGTGCTTTTATTCATCTTATAGAAGATGCTGAAATCCATGGAATCCGAACTCCAAGTGGGAAGCAAATTCCTTCAATTTCTACCGAAACTACTAATCTTGTTGAAATCTCTACAGGTAATGCCGGCGCTGCATTTGCCTATGCTTGCAGAGAGCTTGGTTACAGTTGTACTGCCATCTTGTTGGGTGGTTTGCCTCCTTCTAGATCCAATTATCTCAAAGAACTTGGTGCAAATGTTATTGAAGCGCCAAGAAAAGATTATATGGCAGGTTGTAAAGAATTATTAGGGGATTTACTAAGACTAAGATTTGATGCTTGTGAAAAGCGATATGTCACCGTAAATCATCCTTTCAATCCAATTACCACCCAAGCAATGGCAGAGATTATTACAGAAGCTACAAATCAATATGGGGGAGCAATTGATTATTTTGTCGGGACCGTTGGTAACGGGTCAACCCTTTTAGGGCCTTCAAAAAAGTTCATAGAACTTCATGGCGGTTCAGTTTTGGTCTGGGAACCATTTACATCTGCTATGGCATATGATCTATTTTATCCTGGTCGATTCAAACAATTGTTTAGTGTTGTGCCTGGTTTTACTGATCACGAGATGCATGGTGCTGGTGGTCCTGGGGTTCCATGTCCATTTAGGGATCAATTTGTACTTGATGTAAATGATGGGCATATTTCGGTTCCTGATCAAAACAACTCAATTCGATTGGTTGTTGATAGTCAACAAATTGATGCATACTCTGAGGCATTAACGCAAATCGGGAAAAAGATTCCATCAGTTATGGGTGATTTGATAAATTGGGAAGGCATACAAAAAGCGTTATTTGATCTTGGTTTCCCAGTTGGTAGGACTTCAGCAGGAAGCGTTGCTACTGCGTTAGATCATGCACATCATGTTCATAACGCGACTTTCCTCGTGATATTCTATGATAGTATTGAAAAATATTAATATCTTCAAATCTTATG
Source organism: Microcaldota archaeon (assembly GCA_018813505.1). Lineage (GTDB taxonomy): Archaea > Micrarchaeota > Micrarchaeia > Anstonellales > Bilamarchaeaceae > Bilamarchaeum. The sequence goes on along the minus strand of JAHJBM010000066.1, from coordinate 13,754 downwards.
AACTCTTTCAAGTTTCACAGCCAATCCTTTTTTCTTTTTTTGTAAATCCTCTTTCCTGATCTTTGCAATTCCGATTCCAATGAATTTTTGTTCGCAATAAATTATCACTGGTTTTTCGACTTCCACTGTATCTTCAAATCGTTCTACTGCAGGTACCATCACTTGTGCCCCAGAAAATATCTGTTCAACTGCATTTTTGTTTATGAAAACTTTTGGTAGTTCGATAAACATTTCTGGTGGCATGAGCATTTTTTCAAGCATTGAACTATCATTTTTATTTTTCCAGAACCATACCGCATCTATAAGTTCCTGCATTGTGTGGGACTGCGTTTCACTTATGTTACCTACTGCCGTTCTCCTTAGTTCTTCCATTCTTGCCCCGCCGCATTTCTTTCCTATATCCTCGCAAAGAGTTCGAATGTATGTTCCTGCATCAACCGTCGTTTCAAAAAGTGCAAGTCTTCCGTTCAATTCAAGCAATTTCAGATGATGTATGTGTCGCTTCCTTCGAACTTTACGTACGGCACTGATTTTCGGCGGGGTTTGGTATATTTCACCAGTAAAATCAAGAAAAAGTTTTTCTATCTCTTCGCGCGGTAATAATCTTTTGAATTTTATTATTCCAATATATGTTTTGTCCTTGCCAGCAATATAACGCAGAAGTTTTGTTGCCTTTCCCAAAGCAACTGGCAAAACACCAGAAACATTTGGGTCAAGAGTCCCTGCATGTCCGCTTCTGTTTGCGTCTGTTATCTTTTTTACAAAACTTGTTACCTCATGGCAGATCTGTCCATTGGGTTTGTCAATTACGATTATACAATTATTAATGGTCTTTCTGTCCATATGGTATATCAGCCCGCATATTGTTGTCAGTTTAGGCTTTTTTATCTGTTGGATTAAGGTGTTTTATAGAAACCGTTCTTTCCTTGCCTTTCTTATCTTTCACAGTAACCTGATGTTGTTCTACTTTCATTACTACTATTTTCTCTCCTTCTCTTCTTCCTGATGTGATGATGCAAATCCTACCTTCTTCTATTGCTGCCATTTTTATCCCTCGTTTTTAATATCACAAGAACTATTTTAAGTAATTCTTCAGGTGTGTAAAACCCACTATTCAAACACGCATCAAATATTGAATCCTCATCAATACTGATGCCATATACCTTCATATATCTCTCTTTATTTATCTTGTCTCTTTTCAATATATGGTTTGTGGCCTCATCTATTTTCATTCCATCTCGTTTTGCTGTTCTTTCTGCACGTATGTTAAGTGGTGCATATACCTTTATTCTCACATCTGCATCAACTATCCATGGTCCGAGCCATGTAGTAACTATGCAATTTCCTTTAGCCTGTTGTCTGAGCATCTCGTCAAATTTCCTGTCTATGCTATGGTCGTTTTTTGCCATCATATGGAATTCCATTAAGTCAATTCCTTCTTTTTTTGCAAGGTCCTTGAATGTTGGGCAGATCATTTTGTATTTAAGTTTTTTTGAAAGAAGCGCACCTATAGTATTTTTTCCGCTTCCTGTTAGTCCTGATATTGCAATTATCATATCTTGCCTCTTTTTTCAAGTTGTGAAATTACCACGCTTAGACTTAGGTTTGCTATAAGCGAAACAAGTATGAACCACCAGTAAGGTTGCACTATTCGTTTTACATTTATTATTGGTATTTGCACTGGCAAGTCGACATAAAAAGATGTTCCATTGTCTATTGCCGCTTCAATGCGATCGCCATTCTCAACCTGTGCATAGATCTGCATTGTTTCGCCTTTGTAATATGTCCTTTTATCTGTTGTTACGGTTATTGGCTGTCCTTTTGGTCCATCTGCAACTGCATTGGGATCTTCATCTGAATTATAAAAGAAAAGCGTTGAATTATGTCCTAGTTCGTTGGTGCCTTCATATGCCTTTACTGTTGCTGACCATGGCCCATAATTGGTTTTATTTACGTTATTTGGTGTGTAGCATGCGGAATATATTCCATCTCCTACAATAGCATCACAACCATTACCGTCATCTAACATTGGTACTATTGTATCATCTATAATGTACGGGTTGATCTGTTCTATAACCCATATAAATGCAAAGAAAACAATAAGTATAACTATCATTGGTTTGAACTGTCCCATCATCATAGTATTCATTTTTGGCAGGAATTCCATTTGTTTTTTCATTGCTTCGTCTATTCTTGTTTTGTTTCCACTTTCTTGTGCTTTTTTCATATCGTCGCTTATTTTTTTGGACTCTTCCTGTATACTTCGCATCTCCTTGCGGTTTACAAGTTTGTATTGTGCGAATCTCGCTATTCCGGCGTAAATAATCGCCATAACTCCCACTAAAGCAGTAAAAATTTCGCTGATCATCGCTAGAAGTTAGATTGGGAAGAGTTAAATATGTTTGTTGACTTCATTATTTTAAGATGTCTGGGGATCTTGACACAAAAGCCAAGCTTGATCTATACAGGCTGGTGATAAACAGATACAAGGATCTGATAAACCAGAATGAATCCCGTTCTATTTCTGAAATAAGGCTGAAAGTTTCTCCATATGATGATTTTATAAGGAAAAAAAAGGACGCGTTGCTTGTTGATATTGTTCCATATATCCGCGATAAATACTTTTTTGGTGCTGCACAAAAGGCCATTGCTTATGTGCGCGAGATATCTGTCTGCGAGTTTGCATTTAATTTTTGGATGAATTTTGAAGAAATGGACCGACTTAAACTTTCAACTTCACTTGACAAAGCCATTATGCTTGCCGCATTATTACGGGCAATGGAATCAGGAGATGTGCGGGTGACAGTTACCAAAAAGGGCAAGTCATATGTGAAATTCATGTGGAAAGACGAGACCTATCTTTTCGTGCCTGAAAGCGGTTCACTTTTGGCCGGTGATGATGTAAAAAAATTATTCGATATCGATCCGGTAGCATATTCATTTAACGACCTTGTTTATGAAAATTACGCGGACGAATGACTTTTATCTAATCATTTGTCGAGAGGGGATCTGTTTACACAGTTTTAGCTGAAATTTCTGTTCATTCGAATTAAATTTTGCATGCATTTTAATACATTTCCACTCCTAAGTATTTTGGGAGGTAAGATAAGTATGGATGCTACGTCTACGCGAAGCGTTTGTTCTCAAACTGGCAGTCCTGATTTTGCATCACGTTGTAGGTTAGCTGCCAGTTTTTCTGTCAAGTCTGGTGGACCTGATTTTGACACCTCAAAAGCAAGAACTGCATTAGCATTACTGTTAGTGCGTGTTGATAATGCAAATAAATTTTTGGCTGGTGCAGAGAAAAGAAAGCGCAGTGGCGAGTTAGATGATACTGCCTTTTTGGTAGAGACTCGTCCAGCAAGATTGCTTATCCTGTCGCATCGGGTGCTTGACGAACTTTTAGCTGCTGCAACTAAAAACCAGGATTTGTGGGCAGTTAGTTGTGTTACTGCTGCTGCACAAAGCATGCGCAATTGTTTTGGTGATTCTATTCTTTTTAAACACACTGCGTATGGCGATTCAAGAGATCCAATGATGGCAGAAAGACATGGGGTTGCAGAGTCTGTTTACTGTGTTTTAGTAAGAGCTATTGGTGATCTTCAGGGAACATATCCAGAAGTTCACATACCAAAATTCGAAGCAATTTTGTGAATATACTACTACACAAGCCAGTTGAATGAGCAATCCATTATCTATTGTCCGGCTCTTTCTATCTTTTTTACAAGTGCTATGAATATTTTGTCTGATTTCTCAGCAGCAAAATCAAATAGCCAATTCTCAAGTGCTCCTATTTTCTCTGTTGATGTGCCAAGTTCATTTGCAAGTACTGTTGCATCATTTCTAATGACCCATACAAGATCTTCAGTATCTCGTAATGTTCTTCTTAAATGACATATTGATCTAATCAATCCAAGTTTTTCTATGTCTGCTTTTGTTATCTCAGTTCCGCGTAGCTCTTCATAAATCGCATCCTGAACCGTTTCTTTAATATTTTCTGCGACATTCACTATAAAATCCGTTTTATCTAATATATTTGCATCACCATTTGATCTGCCAAGTGAAGCGATTATGAGCATTTTTCTCACATCTTCTATTTTCATTCCTTGATGGTCTGATACATTTATCATGGTTATTGCAGGTTGTGCTAATAATCTTAGATAGTCTGGTCCATTTGTTGGCGTTTTTTCTTTTATCATTTTTTTTATCATTGCTACAAGTATGCCATCATTTATCGCTTTTGGTTTTAAGTCACACCAATATGTAAGATATCCACTTGATACTGGGAGTGTGGGTATGCCAAATTCTGTAAGACTTCCCATTGCCTGTGCGATTACCGTAAGTAGTTCATTTGCTTCTGGTTTTCCAAGGAATGTATTAAGTCCACGCATTCCCATTTTACCTGAGCCTGCCTCAGCATGGCCTTTTCTAGTCACATCAATTATAATTGGAGCCAAAACTTTTGCTTCTTCTTCACTTATTGCAAATTTAATCTCAATAATCTTTCCAGGAGGTAATATTCCGTCTGTTTGTTGATCTTCAAGATTTCCACCAAAAGGAGTGTTTACATCTTCTCTTCCTTTATTTCCCCTGAACCTTTCAGGTAATGTATTTCTGAATGTTATCTCACGATTTCCAAGTTCTCTTACTGCGTCTGTTAAATATCCTGACATATCCCTTGGTATCCTCATTGGACCTAAAAACGTTGTATGACATGCTGCAACAAGTTCTCCATGTTTTAGCACTGCCGCTGTTCCTTTTAGATTAAGGTAGTATTGGTCATCACCTATGACTATTGTATATTTTCTTTTTTTCAAATCTTCTTTTGCTCTAAAATAATTCCAGGCTTTCTTGAACCAGTATGATGGCCTATGTGTAAGTTCTTTTCCAAATGCAAACATCAATCCTTCATCTGATCCGTCTGAAACACGATACAAGTTCATTAATCTACTCGGGTCTGTCTGCTCTGGTGTTTCTCCAGCTTTTAAATTATTTATTGCTATTGTTGCAGCCCATGCCTTTGCAGCAAGTTTCCAATAAAGAGCAAGTGTAGCATCGCCACCGCCATTTCTTCTGGTTATCCTATTTATCGCGCTAAGTCTTGCCATATCTATTGAACCAGATAGCATTCTGACTTTCGGATCTGCGTCTGCCAAATTTGATATCCATGGTTCTGCACTTGCGAGCTTTACGTGCATTGTTTCATCTGGTCTTCCATGAGGTATACATCTTTCTACCCCAGGAACAGGTAATTTTCCTTCTACCATCAATTCTGCAGCGTGTGTCAGAAGTTTTCCTGAATATCTATCACTACCTCCGTTTACACTACGTTCGGTAAGTTTTGCAGTATGCATTCTGCATTCTAGTCCATCGGGTTCTCGTTTTCTTATGGTCATACTGATCGCAAAGTTATTTTTTTCTTATGGGATTATTTGTATGTATATGCTGTTTTATTTATATATTATATATTACATTAGATACAAAATGTTTATAAACATGATTTTTCATTAATTCCGACAGTTTTTCAGTAATATCTGATCAATCCACCACATACTAATTTTTCGATTAATGTATCTTTATAAATATTTCCACTTATACTTCCTCTGCAAATTATTTCCGGTGCGGCAGATATCTATCTGCATCTCGAGGTAAAGCTACCAAAAGATCCCGTTTGATTAGGAGGTTCATTCTCTGAAATCTTGGGCAACGCGACGTATCAGGTGTTGTATTTGACAGATATAAGAAAACCCAGAAAGGGGTCTATGGCACATAGGCCAAGGAAGAGAGCTAGGAGTCAGAATCCGAATGTACACTGGCAATCATCAGTTGAACAAAGGGTTCTTGGTTTTGCTGGTTATAAAGTTGGCATGACTCATATCGCTTACGTAGATGATACTGAATCTCCTACTAAAGGTCAGGAGATCGTTAGTGCAGCCACTATTATAGAAGTTCCGCCATTGGTTGTTTACGGTATTCGTTGTTACGATTCACAAAATTCAATCGGTGATATAATTTCAACCGATGAAAAATTGCTCAAACTTGCAGGGTTTAAAAAAATCGTTGCAAAAGAGATCAAAGAGGATAGGGTTGAAAATGTGAGGTTACTTGTTTTTGCCATGCCATCAAAAACAAAGATGGGCAAAAAACACATCGAAAAAATGGAAATCGGTTGCGGTGGAAAAAGCGGCAAGGAAAAGCTTGATTATTGCAAGAGTATCCTTGGAAAAGAGCTTAAGGCATCTGATGTATTTAAGATCGGTGAGCATGTTGATGTGATTTCGATTACCAAAGGTAAAGGTTGGCAGGGTCCAGTCAAGAGATTTGGTGTGTCGATACAAAGAAGAAAAGCTACTGGTAAAAGAAGACACGTAGGTACTCTTGGTCAATGGCATCCTGCATATGTTCTTTATACTGCCCCTCAGGCAGGTCAAACCGGTTATCATAGAAGAACTGAGATGAATAAAAGAATAATGAAAATCAGTCAAAATCCGGAAGAAGTAAATCCAAACTGCGGGTTTCCGTCATATGGGTTTGTTTCGGGCGATTTCATGATAGTCAAAGGTTCGATACCGGGACCAGTTAAAAGACTTATGAAACTTAGACTTGCCCTTCGTCATTCAGGCGCTCCAAAAGAACCTCAAGTGAGTTTCGTATCTAAATAGGTGTTCATATGAAAGCAACAGTATATTCGGTTGAAGGAAAGGCTTTGAAACAAATTGATCTACCAGATGTTTTCGAATTTCCACGCCGTGAAGATCTTGTAAAAAGAGCAGTACTAAGCGAAGAAAGCAAGACGTACCAGCCAAAAGGTAGCTACAAGCTTGCTGGTCTTGAAACAAGTGCACGATACAGAGGAAGGAAAGATGATTTTGGTTCAGGAAAGAACAAAGGTATTTCTCATCTCCCTCATGAAGTTCTTCCAAAAGGTCAGCTCGGTAAGGTAAAACGTGTTCCACATGCAGTAAAAGGACGCAGAGCCCATCCTCCTAAAACTCAAAAGAAAATTGTTGAGCTCATGAACAGTAAGGAATACAAACGTGCATTGGCAAGTGCAATCTCATTTACTGCAGATCGTGAAACTGTTTGCGCACGTGTACACTCTGATATTGGCGTGTCAATTCCCATTGTACTCGAGGATAAATTTGAAAAGCTCGAAAAGACAAAAGAAGTAGTGGCATTATTGAATCTGCTTAATCTTAGCGGTTTCATAAAAAAAGCAAAAAAGAATAATACAAAATCAACGTTGTTTGTTGTTTCAAACGGAGCAAACACTAAGGTTGGGGCAAACATTGCGGGTGTTGATATTGTTCAGGTCAAGGATCTCAAGGTATGTGATCTTGCACCCGGTACACATCCTGGAAGACTTACTCTGTTCTCAGAAAGGGCACTTCCTGACATCGTAAAGAGGTTTGGATTATGATATTGATAGCACCGGTTAAAACCGAAAAGGCAATAGGGAAAATTGAATACGAGAATACACTTACATTTGTTGTTGCTTTAAAAGCTACAAAAAAGGAAATACTGGCTGAAGTGGAAAAACTTTTTGGTGTCAAAGTTGTTTCTGTAAATACATTTATCACTGCAAGAACAAAAAAACATGCATTGGTAAGATTGTCAAAAGAATCCAAGGCTGATGACATCGCTACAAAACTAAAAATGATTGCATAGGGATGATTTATGGGTAAACGATTAAAACAACAAAAAAGAGGCGCTGGTTCGCCAAGATACAAATCTCCTGGTCATAGATATAAAACAAATCTTTCTTATCGTGATTATGATGACATTGAAAAAACAGGTGTACTTACTGGTAAGGTAGTTGGTTTTATTGATGATCCTGCAAGAACTGCATTACTTATGAAAGTTAAATACGATAATGGGGAAACGGCCATTCTCATTGCTCCAGAAGGAATTGCAATTGGTGATGTTGTTGATGCCGGGGTACAAGGTAGATTAGTTCTCGGAAGCGTACTACCGTTATATCGTATTCCTGATGGCGCATATATCTTTAATGTGGAAAGAAATCCTGGTGATGGTGGAACTATGGTCAAGGCTGCCGGTTCATATGCCAATGTTATTGCAAAAGAAGGAAATATAGTTTATTTGAAGTTACCAAGTAAGACTACTATTAAATTATCTAATGAAAGCAGAGCTCAGTTGGGAATTATATCTGGGGGTGGAGCTCTTGAAAAGCCCATGTTAAAAGCAGGTAATCAGTTCTATAAGATGCGTGGAAAGCATCGTTTATGGCCTGTTCCAAGAGGGGTACATCAAGCAGCTTATAACCACCCGCACGGAGGAAAGCAGCACCATGTTGGAAAACCTACAACTGTTGCGAGAGGTGCACCACCTGGTTCAAAGGTTGGTCATATTGCAGCTAGGTCAACAGGACGCAGAAAAGGTAAGAGGACTGCAGAGCCCTCTAAATCTTCTAAATCTAAATCTAAATGAGGTTGATGTTCTATGATGAAAATACATTGGAAAGGTATTGATGAAAATGAAGTGCATCTGATAAGTGATGAGGATTTTTTAAAAAGAATCAGCTCTAGAAATAGAAAGACTTTACTTAAACTAAAGACAAATCCAAGACTCAAAAAATTCATGGAAAAAGTAAAGATGATAAAAGAAAAAAATCCGAAAAAACTGATTAAGACCCAGGTTAGGGAGGCAATAATTATGCCGAGCTGGATTGGGCTTGTTTTTGGTGTTCACAACGGTAAAGAATACAAGAAAGTTGAGATAACTGTTAATAGGATAGGTAAGAGACTCGGTGATTTCGCATTTACTATCGGAAGGGTAGCACACTCCGGTCCTGGTGTGGGAGCTACAAGAGGTTCTAAGTTCGTACCGCTCAAGTGATGACTATGAAAGGATACTCTTCAGATATTCCGGAAAATTGTGCTCGTGCGCGTTTGGAAGATGTTAATGCATCATACAAAGATCTTTCAGAAGTATGTGGTAGAATAAGGAACAAAAAAACTAAGTGGGCACTTTCTTTTCTTGAACAGGCATCACTCGGTGAGATTCCTGTGCTTTACAAAAGACACAATAAGCGTCTTGGTCATAGGAAGGAGCTTGGTGGGCAGAGAGGTCGTTATCCAAAGAAGGCGGCAAAAATCATTCTCAAGGTCCTTGAAAGTGCAATTGCAAATGGAAAGATTAAAGGTCTTGGTGACTCATATAATATAATTGTTGCAACTGCAAACAAAAAACACATTTATCCGAGAATGGCGTCGAAAGGTAGGTCTGCAAGATCAAATCTTGTGACATCTAGGATAGAGTTAGTGTTAAAAGGTAGCGATGTTCCAAAGGGAGTGGTAGTGACATCTCCAAAAAAACCAGAGCATAAAAAAATCGAATCTACGGAGTCACATGAACCTATGCATAAAGAAGAAGGAAAGAAAAAAGAAGTCGAAATAAAATCAGATGAAAAACACAAACTGGAAGAGAAAGGAAACGCTAAAGATAAGAAACATATAAATTCTGACAGTGGTAGGAAACTGACCCAAAAAACGGGAGATATTAATTAGGTGATATTGGATGCTTTATCAGGAAAAATTGATCGAAGAACCGTTTAGCAAATACCAGGTGATGAAATTTCTCGAGAAAAAACTTGATCGTGCTGGTCTTGCAAACGTAGATATACAGAGAACCCCTCTTGTCACGAGAATTACTCTTGAGGTTACAAATCCTGCAAGGATAATCGGAAGAAAGGGCAGATTGATTAATGAGCTTACTGACAGCATAAAAAAAGAATTCAATATTGAAAATCCACAGGTCAGCGTAGTTGAAGTACGTGAGCCATTCTTAGAGCCGCGTATGGTTGCAAAAAGAGCTGCAAGATACATTGAAATGGGGAAGAAAGTTCGTTCAGTGCTTCACTATATGTTAAGAGAAGTAATTCGTGCTGGTGCCCTTGGTGCAGAGATCGTAGCTGCGGGAAAAATCGGTGCAAAAGGTGCACGTGCAAAAACATTACGGGTCAGTGCAGGATATATACCAAAAGCGGGAGAACCTGTCAGGTTGCTTAGGCGTGCACACATAACCGCTAATACCAGATCTGGTGTTATAGGGGTGCTTGTTCGCATTGCTCCGCCGGGTACAGTATTCCCTGACAAAAAAACTGCAATTGTGGTTCTTCCAAAAGTTATTGAAGCAGCCACGGGCGTAAGTAAAGATCAAACCGCAGGAAAATCAAAAGATGATTCACAATCAGGCAGAAAAAGAACTAGTGGGTATCCAAATAAAAGTCCTGGTGCTTATCGAGGGCGGGGTCCAGGTGGTGGCAATCAAAGAAGAGGTCCACCTGATAGGCGAGGAGGTAGACGCTAATGGCAGTAATTAAGAAATCTGATATTGAAAAACTCCCTTTAAATGAAATCGATGCAAAAATAGCTCAGCTTGAACTTGCCATGCTTGAATTGCATGGTGAAGGGCGAAGAGATAAACTAAAAACTATCAAAAAGACCATATCAAAACTTAAGACGAAGCAGCATAACGTTAAAAAAGCGTATGGCAAAGAGAATATGGGTGAAAACGTTAATGGATAAATGTCCTAAGTGTGGAATGCTTAAGGATCTGTGCGTATGCGAGATCCTTGATAAACAGGGAGTAGCGAAAATAAAAGTCTACACAACAAAGAAAAAATTCAAGAAACTGATTACCGTTGTTGAGGGCATAGATAAGGCCCAACTAATTCAAACGACTCGGGAATTAAAGCAAAAATTTGCTTGTGGTGGAACTTCCAAGGATGGCATAATAATCCTTCAGGGGGATCATAAGCGAAAGGTTACTGCGGTTCTGAAACAACTCGGTTATCCTGAAGAAAACATCGAAATCAATTAATTATTTTCTTTTCTTATTCATTTCTATGCAATTTCTATACATTTACATAAAAATGAGCGTGGTTTCTGATTATGCCGATCACAAAAAAGAACCTTCTTTATTCGACTTTTATCGGACTTCCAGTTGAAGTGAGTAACAGTAGTCATCGTGATCTTATTGGGTTGAAAGGAATGGTGGTTGATGAAACCAAAAATCTTATTGTGATAGAAAAAGAACAACAAAATATCGAAAAAAGCGAAATATCAGAGTCACGTACGAAAGTAAACGAAGTAAAAATTCCAAAGATCTCATCAGTTTTCAGGTTTACCTGCGAATCTGGAGAAACCGTTGATATCAATGGCAAAGATATATGTTTCAGGCCTCACGAAAGGCCAAAAAAAGTTTAGGTCATAGAACTAGAAATTTTGTTTTAGCTAAAACTGCATGGACTGATGGGATGGATATTTTTAATTCAATTGCTTTTATCTTTCTCTGAATTCTATCATATCCTTTTTCATCTACGTACGATACTTGCCTTCACTTACACCGAGAGCAAGTAATTTCAGGAAAGTTCAAAAACATTTAAATATTGATACATGAAAATCAAGTTCATGGTTATAACTAAGATAGAAGAAATAGCAAAAGAAAGTTTTGAGATTTATAAAAAACAGCCCATTCCACTCATACTTGGGGTGGTCATAACGCTTCTTGGTTCAGTGTTGATAGTTACTGCACCTCCGTTGCTTTTTGGTTTTTATCAGATGTGTCTTAGGGCAATGAAAAACGAAGAAATCAAAACAATGGATGTATTCAAAGGATTCAATTATTTCTTCAGGAGCTGGGGGATTATGCTCGTAAGTGGCATAGCAATAGTAATAGGTTTTGTATTATTGATTGTCCCGGGAATACTAGTAATGATTCTTTTGCAGTATGCTTCCATATTGGCATTATATGAAAACACTGGAGTTCGGGCATCGCTTAAAAGAAGTTACAAAATTGCTAGAGCGAACTTGGGGTTTTCAATTGTACTGTGTCTTTTGCTTGCGATTATTGATGGGATCGGAGGTTCAATAACAATCGGAATTATTTTGACGATGCCATTTACTACATTGTGTACCTGCTTAGCAGTCAGGAATCTCACTGCAAAAGAAGGAAAACAAACGATCGGTGCAATCAACAAAACCAAGAAACAGTAGCTTTAGGATCAGAACCTATCGGATGCTATTGACCTCATTACAGAAAGTTTAAGCAGGTAAATTATTTACCTGCGGTTTCCTTCTTGCAGTGGCATTGCTGTCCAGCTACTTCCATCACATAATGTCACTGTGGTTTTTCCTGTTGTCCAAGCATGGACGTTGTCAGCTACTTTTCGCAAAACTTCTGTGTCGCCTCCAGTCTGATTCACATATGCTTCAACAGTAACTTCTGCTCTTGTACTGCTCATCGCCACGCGCGTTGTTCCATCATTTCGCATCGCAACATTCTCAACCTTGTGCAAACTTACTCCTTCAGGACATTCAGCACTTCCAAGGACAACACTTCGCAACAATGCTGGTTCTGCTACCAATCTATTTAGTTTTTCCATCCTTTCTTCAGGTGCCCAAACCCCGACTTTCACAGTTACTTCGAGTTCCCCTACCATCACCGTTCCGACTGTTTTGGTAGAATCTTCAAGTTTCACTTCTCCTCTCGGGAGAAACGCTCTGCGTATACCTCCTTTTCCTTCAGCCCATCTACATTCTACCATTGGTGGAAGCGTAAACATTCCCAGTGCCTGTGTGGTTCTACATCCTGTTGCAGGGAATTCTCTAACCACTCCTTTTACTCCCGGTCTATCTGCGCCATTTCCTTTACCATCTTGTGTTCTTAATACTCCTACTGCTGCCATAATTTCACCTCAAATTTGTTTGTTCTGCAGTTTGCACTGCTCTCCACACTGTCATTCTAGATACTCCAAACATATCTCCGAGTTGCCTGAGGCTGAACGGTTTGGTATAATACAATTCAAGCATCTCATCCAATTTTTCTTCACTCAAAGAATGTGGTCTTCCTACATATTCTCGATTTTTAGTATTTTCATTATGTTCAAAATCTTCAACAAAATTAGGTTCTAATACAACTACTCTTTTCTTGCGGTTACTGGATTTCACACCACCCGTTTTGTGTCATGTTATTTACACTTTTTTCCATTTACTTCACCTCACATTTTTGTTGACAATATCTAGGATGAGAAATTATTATAAATGGGTGTCACATAATTTCTTTTCACGTCGGTACTCATATTACAAATACCATATAGAAACGCTTTTAAGAACACCTACTCATCATGTCTATCGGTGTTTTATCATGATTATTCAAAGAAAAATCTCAAATCCTCCAGAAAAACTTAGTGGTATTGTTCCTATGATATCAAATCCTGGTGCTACTAGTCGTCAATTTGCCCACTTCGCACTTCTTGATGTTGGTTCTTCAAATAACGTGAGCATGTTTGTAACTCCTGGGGCGGGAATTCCATGGGAGTTTTCACTAAGAAGAAGATTTAATGCGTTACTCCGACAATTACATTGCAAAAATTTTGCTAGTGACCATCGTCTTGATCTTACTAAATTACGTTTGGTGATGGGGTTAGGTGGAAGTTCAATTGGTTTCAATCCAAATCCTAGTATTGGCGAACATTCACTCAAAGCCCTCCACGATTTCGTTGCATTCGGTAGCTCGGGGGGTGCGATTATTGATTTTCATTCCATTTCAGAATCTGAAAATTCAAAAAGGCCTGCCGGAACTATGCATTTTACTAACGATCCATTTGGGTTCGGTACAGGTTTAACTGGAATGAAATCAAGGCTTCATTTACCGGAAGAAGTTTGTGTTTCTCGTTCTGATGACATGACTATTTATCCTGCAGGTCAGATGTTATTTTCTGTTCCTACAAC
>JAHJBM010000065.1 GCA_018813505.1 Microcaldota archaeon | reverse complement strand
ATTTTATTGTACAGTAAAGTTGTATACAACTTTGCTGTTTGGAGTTTGCAGTGAAAAGAATTGAAAGCTTGATAGCTTTCAAAAATTTCATCGTACTTTGTATAGTACAATGAAAACTGCTAACTTTTTATAGTACAATAGAAGCGATGAAATACCGGAAGAAGTTAAGTGGCGAAGTCAAGTTATTATCATGAATTACTTCTAGACCGAATGGAAATTACCATCAGTATCTCTTGTAAACTTATGCATTCCATTTATCTTGCAGATGTAAACTCCTTCATTGTTTTTTGTCAAAGGAGACCAAAGACCCTTATATATATGACACGTAGGACACGAACTCATGTTAATCAACCTCAAATTGAACTGGTCGATACAATATCAATATCAGGATTTAAAAATTATCGCTACTTAGTCATCTCTATGAGACAATTATTCCTGTTTGCAATTATGTTAATGGCATTTGGTTGTCTATCACCGCCTATTGATGATAGTTCTCTTATTGAAGACAACAATTCCATAGTTGAAAATGTTACGATTGTAACATGCGAAGAATATTGTCAGGAACTTCCTCACATGGAATGTATTGGTGAATGGAATATTTCCGGTTCCTATCCAGATTGTGTATGTGGTTTTGACTGCACTGTTGAAGAACCAGTAAACGACACTGGCATTGTTAATGAAACAAATACCAGCGTATCAGAGCCTGAAATCCCATATGTAAACAAATCACTCGCGACCCTGCTTTCAGAGGCATTGATTCGTTCGGATGATGATTTTTACAAAAAAACATTATCTGGATCATTTCAGGAAACCACATATCAATGGGCAAAAACCTCAGATATACCAGGTGATGCTATTGTGGTAGACATAAAAAACAAGATACTTTTTAACGATAAGTATATCGACGGTATCGTTGCTACAGGTTTCATAATTTTTGAGGATTCGGGTGCATACACATCTGAAGCCTATGGTGTTGCTATATTCAATGCTACTAATACAACGCTTGATACTGCTGGGGTTTTGTACATTGATTATCTGTATTTCATTGACAAAAAATTGATTGGTTGCACTGTTTATGATAAGACAGTGATCAAGAATGACATGTATGATAATTTGTCTACCTATTATTTCAGGTGCAATAGGGCAAGAGACAGAAATACGAATGTTGCATATACTGGTTCAGGTAATTCAACGAAGTAATATCTTTATCTATTTTTATTATTTTAAACTGAATCATATCTTTAAATTTATTTCGTTATATGTTCGTACATATGTCTAGTTCTGGAAAACAAAAAAAATTACAACAAACTCAAGAACGTGTTCAAGCTCATTTAACTGCTACATCCGATCGTCTAGCTACTGTTTTATCCTCAAAATTAATTACAGATAGGCATGTAAAAGATTGTACAAATTCTGGACCAAAATTAGAAAAGTTGATAGCCCGATCTTCGAGGATCATCGAAGATACATCTGATCATGAATCCTGGGCAAATGATTGTTTTGATTTAGCATTAACTGCATTATCTGATGATCTGAATCCAGCGGCTGCAACTATTACATTCAATCTTTTAGCTGAATTATGGTTATCTCACGAAGAATTTGGTATTCATCAAGATTTAAGGGAAATTTCAAATGCATCTGCAGAGCTTGTCAGATTATATTGTATGAAGACTGTTTTAGGTCTATATCTAAATACCAGTATCCAATGGGAGTCTGGGCATCCAAATTTTTCTTATAGGCGAGATCCTTCATTTGCGCAGACTTTAATAAGTCTTTTCTGGAGTGCCATGTTCACTTATGGTAACGAAGATGGTGCATGGTATGCTGGACAGTTCGGTAAAACCAGTGAAATATCCAAGCCATTGATTGATAAAGTTTTAACTGCAATAAAAGCACGATTCATAGCAAATGACGCTATTAGTAATGGTTTGGTTAATATTGATTCATCTCTTTATCCTGAACAAATTGTTGCAAGACTAGAATGTCTTGTGGCATTATACGTACTTGGAGACAGATATCCTGCATTCGCGTGGGACAGGTCTAGATATGATACTTCCCGTTCGCTTGTGATTGATCTTGGCTGGCTCGTCCCTATTCAAAATGGTGGTCTTAACCAGTCTTTTGAATTAACTCCTGAAGGTATTACTGCTGTGGATCGATTTAAGTTGGCTAAAAAACCATATTGAAAATTAGAAACGCCCCAACGGTCCGGGCCTACGAGAAGAAATCACGCTTTTCTTATTGACAATTCTTTATAATTAAATAATTGGGTGGAAGGTTATTTAACTATTGGTATCATTTGAACTATCTTAAAAATATTGTGATAAGAGATTCGGAAACTCTGTTATAGCCTCATTGAAAACATTAGCAAGTACAACTGAGAAAAGAACGAAAACATACATAAAGCCTATAATCATGGCAATATATGGGATAACAGCGAAAAGAGCAAGGATCTTTAGTAGACTAATTGCTAGCCATCTGAGATCAAATATTTTTCCATCTTTGTGATATACAAACATGTCTTGATTTTTTTCTACTTTCTTTATATGATCAACTATCTCGTTTACCCAACGTTTGAATGGTATAACCTCATTTAGGTATTCAGATATGCTGTTTAGTTTAGGGGTCCAGTTAACAAAAACTCCGATTATTGAAATAAAAATTGATGTAAATATTAGTAAGCTTGATGGTCCTACCAGCTCAATTTTTGGTGTTCCAGAAGCTTGATTTGAGAGTATTATGAATGATATTAACAAAAAATTTAAGGAAATACTTATGATGATGCTCCACAATACCCTATCAAAAAGTGGAATATCTTTCCAATCGGAAAAATCGGCAACACTGACTTTTTTCTTTGGATTAAAAAGAGTAAATAATATGATATACCCTGGCATGAATAAAATTATAAGTAATTGTAGTATATTTGGTTCGCCTAAAAAACCAAGTATGCCATCTTCAGCCATATCTACACCAAGATACTATTGAAATTTCAATCAACAAAACCCTACGTGGAATTCATTCACCGGTAAGATATTTAAATCCCTCTCTACTACAGTATACTGTGGTGTATATGCGCCAAAGAACAATAAAGGTCTCGGAGGAAGAATGGGAAATGCTAAATAAAGCAAGGAATGAGCTTGTGCATCGTGGGTGTGGCAGTCTTCCTAAACATGTTCAGAATGAGTATCAAACTGATGAATTCACGAAAGGTGCAATCGTCGGACTAGGAGTTGCAGCCCTTCTATATTTATTGGCTAAAGAGAGATGACTTCATGTTTTTTTTATTCGCAGATGAATCAGGTGACATAAACTTCAAAAAAGGCAGTAAATACTTTGTGTACGTTGGGATTTTAAGCGAAAGTAGAAAAGCGTGTGATAAAAAATTAATAGAACTAAAAAAGAGATATGAGACAACTTTCCATAGAAAATTCGCGAGGGAGATAAAAGCATCGAAAATGGAAAAAGAAGAAATTATTTATTTTTTAGATGGACTCAAATCTTTGAATTATGAGGTATTTTGTGCCCATATTGATACGTATGATTCTAAAAAACAATTCAACAACATTAATAATGGAAGTAAGAAAAGAATGCAGCTTCTAGAGATAGTAATTACAAATGCTTATTCTGTTAATCATGCCGTCAATAAGATAGTTATTGACAAAGGCTTGTCTCAAGAATTAAGGAATTCTATACGAACTCGGCTTTCGCAAAAATATAAAGAAGTGCCGAAAATAGAAGCCAAAGTATCGCATAATGTCGCAGGAATCCAGATCGCTGATTTGATCGCATGGGCTATTAGAAAACATCTGGCAGGTGATAGCATATACTATACATATATAGAGAATAAAATAAGAGGGAAAACAGAATTATAATTGGTAAGCCCTTCATTCTGCTCAGATACTCCATGCGGAGCCCCTACACACCGACTAAGTCGGATTCCTTCTTGCGAAGGCACGCAGATACAAGGTAGACCTACCATTAATACTGTATCTCTTATGGTTTAAATATCTTTGTTTTATCATGTATATCTATATTAAGCAACATTATACTGTTATAATCGGCATTGTTCACTTTATTATGTCGTCTAATGTCTTCTCGAAACTACTCGCTACCTCTAGTATTTTCTCCCCTTTCTCAGTGATCTCATAGGCAAGAACTCTTTTTCTACTAGTCTTTACACTAGTTGGCTGAATGGCCTTCATTTCTTCGAGATCATCAAGTCTGGCAGATATAGTATTTGGGCTAAATGTATTCCCAGTCCTCTTATTCTTCAATTTGGCCAAGTCTTTGAACTGGGCAGTCCTATTTTTCTGTAAATATTCGAGAATATCAAGACTCCCTTCTGCGAGCAACATGTTCAACCACTTCAATTCTTCTGCCAAATGATCACCACTATATGAAAGTATAGTGTGGTATGGCAAAGTCATATTTATAATACCTATTTATTAATACTACACCTTTTTATAGCTTACTATACTATTATGTTATGTAGTTATACTTAAAAGAACATAATACAGTATAAGAATATATAATTGGTGAAGATATGGCTTCAAATAAGGCTCTTTTAGCAACGATAATCAGTTTTTTACTACCTCTGATATACACAATATAGGAAATCTGTCAAACATTAAACTCCTGTATTTGAATGGCTGCCAAACCAATAATATTGTAAGTCTAAATGCTTCCGATACACTTGCTTCAAGTTTCATTGATCAGGGCGTGGAAAATATTATAACTTCCATCTCCGATATAGAAAATGAGCCCGCATCAAATGCAGCAGTACTATTTT
>JAHJBM010000064.1 GCA_018813505.1 Microcaldota archaeon | reverse complement strand
CCAAAAATTGCCTGTTTTTTATCTCCAACTGCAAAGAAAGTTTCTCCGGATTCCAGAGCAATATCAGCTTCTATCGTATTAACATCCTGAAGTTCATCAACTAGTACATACTTGAATTTAGGTTTGTTTCGAAGGTTTAAGAATTCTAAGAGCATATCTGCGTAATCGATCCCTTTTTCTTTTTTGACCTCTTCGTAATGTCGGTAAATATCAACGAAACATTCTGCAAATTTATCCATTTCCTCTTTTGAAAGTTTCTTGTACTCTGAGAGTTGGGGCTTGATTTTTGAAATGTCTATATCTTGTGGACGTATACCAAAACTCTTTAGGTAACGGATCAGATTTTCCATTCTTGGCACTATAGTGTCTATTAAGTAGTCATCCCCGTATCTTAGTGTTTCATTGTCTTTGAAATAACGGTAAATCGAATACCTCAACAAATTAGCAGGAATTGTTTCTTCCCTGCCTATTGCATCCAAAGCATATGCATGAAATGTAAAGACATTCAAATTAGCATAATCTATTTCCTTTCCTTCTTCTTTCAAGATTTTTACAATTCGTTCCCCCATTTCTTTTGTTGCTTTCTTCGTAAAAGTCAGGCACAAGATATCACTTGGTTGAACTCCTTTGCGTAGGAGTTTTGCATATTGATGTGCCAAAAGAAGAGTTTTGCCGGTGCCTGGATTGGCAATAACGAGAGTATCTCCATCATACTGTAAAATTTTTTGTTTTTCTTCGTTTATTTCCATTTGATCAGTGTCTCCGATTTAGCATGGTCTTAGTCACATAATTCGTTTATTTTTTGTTTGATTAGTCTGGTTCTTGTTTTAATGAATGCATTGAAATTATTCTCCTTAAGGTATTTGAGACATTCGTCATCAATAAACTGAGACATCATTATTTCCTTAAAACGTTGTAGTTTACCTGCTTCTTCATATTCCTTTTCAAAACTCAAAATATACTCACTGGGATCCGCGTTGCTAATTTTGTTATTGTTGGTTTCTTTGGTTATTAAGGCAATATTGGCAAAATTATTGATTATATCCTCATACTCCAAACCATCTTTAACAGAACCTTCCGTTTCAGTATCATATTCAACGATTCTCTTCCCGGTCTTTGACCCACGGGGAAATATATGATGATGCTCAAGAGATATGTTTTGACTGGCATTTGGTGTTACTAAAATTCCAGAGTAAAAATCCATTGCACCATTATTGATAAGTAATAGGGTGAGCGCCCAGTACAATTGTGCAGTACTCGTATCACTATTATAAGCATCAAAAATAGTTTGATCTTGGTTGGAATTTGAATTGAAATTTCTTACCCGTTCTTTCTTGTATTTTTCAATTGCCTTATCCATACCTAACTCTTTTACAGTCTTGTAATCTCGTTCTATTCTTTCGTTTTGGGAACCAGGATACCGATTGTAAAGCAACGTGTTCCAAAACCACCGATTAAGGAATTTTTGTTCGGTTGGTGTTATGTTTGGTGTTTCAGAGATATATGCGGTCAGGAATTTTATCATAGGAACATAATCAGATAAATCTTCTGGCTCCACATAAAAGGTTGTTTTGATGTAATTAACAATTTTCCAATAAGTTTTATGGAGATTCTTCATATTCTCGATCAATTTCTCCGTGGTAATTTTCTTGATCAGTTTTTGTTTGAATTTTTTATCCAGGATAATTAATATCAAAAAGAGAAGTGTTTCACCATCAATTGGAAAATCATTTTCATCCATACTGAAGATTTGATCGTTTTTCTTATTTTCCAGATAATCATCCTTTATTGCTCCTTTATAGTTGATCATTTTTAGAAAATTTCTCAGGTCAAAATAATCAGATCCCAGTTTTTTGTATGTCTTTGCAATCATTATATCGTAAATGTTCAACTTTGTATTTAGGGTATTTATACGTTCAAATATATCCAAAATAGAATCAAGATCACCTTTTTGAACGATGTTGTTTATTGGCACACTCAACAATCTGCTCTTCAAATCAGCTGTTGTTTTTAGATAACTACTCAGCATGTTCATTTTTTCTTTATCATTTCCACTACTAGTTCCAATTAATTCCTCTATATTATTCCTTCTTTTCTCATCGTAGATGTCTTTGAGATTGATAAATCTAGTGCCAAATCTCTTAAAACATTCCTCATCTGTGAAATCATCGAGTTTTATTTTTTCGTTGTCATCATTTAAATCTAATAATTCATCATCTGAATATACAAACCGCAATTCTGGATCATCACCTTGGTATGAGGAATCAAAAAACAAGTCTATTTTTTCGTATTTCCGTTTATTTTTGCCTTTATACACTCTGGCAGTTGAAAAAACAAGCATTAATGCAGTCAAACGTTGTTGGCCATCTAAAAGATAGGTAATTCTCTTGTTTGTATCACCATCAGGAAATATTATTTCTTCGAATGAACCGCCAATACGCCTCCTTGCAAGCTCATCTGTTCCTTCCCAAGTTAGGATACTGTTTATCGTATATTCCTGATATAAACTATCAATCAATAATTTGATTTGTGTCCTATTCCAAACAAAATCCCGCTGAAATTCAGGGAGAAATATTCTCTGTTCAGAAGCATATTTTACTAGTTCTTCGACTTTTGGATTGCGTTCATCTCCTTCAAACAAATTATCACCTTATTGTAATTACCATAGCACCAGCATCTGTTAATTATCTGTTTTTGGTTTTTATATCACGACGTAACTGTATAAATTTATGTCAAGTATTTGATTTAAACACTGGATTTCATATTAGTAGCTATCCTTTCTGATTATTTTTAATCAGATCTTCAACATTCTGAACGGCTTGTTTTTCTAAAAACCATGCTTCGGAACGCAAATCATTCGCCTTCAAAACAAGGTTGCCAATTTCGTTCATTGTTTCCTGTTTGAGTAAAGGCACTCGAATACTAGCTATTTGATCATCATTAATTTCATCAACAACTGAACCATAGATATTTTGTTTGATTAGTTGATACCCATATTCACTTGCAAGAAACGCATATAGATAGCCTACGTTAAAATCATCCGCAGAAACAATCCGAATAATGTGTTGGCTAGCAGTCCAGCCTTCTAAGTGTTTGGGAACCAACAAAACATTTCCGATAGTGCCACTACATGTGATAAGTAACATATTTTGGCAGAGTGTTAATTCCTTTGCAATTCTTGGGCCGTGCCCTTTAAGTGAAAGATAATCCAATTCTGGTGGATCAAATTGAGTAATATCTTTACCCCCAAGAAATGGCACCCCGAATTCTCTGTCGACATAGATACGCTTGAAACGTCCAGGTAAAATAATCTTTTTACTAACGCGTTTATCTCCGATGGTTGTTAGTTCAACTCTATTCTTTGCAATCTGCGCATTTATCTCATTAATTATCGGTGCATGATACACAGCTTCAAATCGTAAGTTCAAGTCTGATATTTTAACTTCAAAATTAAGCACATCACTTGGTCTGTAGCATTTCGGTTTTAACTCTTTCAAGGGAACTGTACTAAGTGCCAAACTCAAAAGACTGTCTGCCTTAACAAGCAGCTCATTGGCTTCATCACGCAATGTAAATGCTTTGTATATTTTTTCACTAATTGATCGCTTAACCTTCTCGGGTGGGTTCGGTATGGCTAGTGTAACAAGATGTTCTGGTTCTAAATGCGTGACTACCGACCCATAATTGTTCGTAGAAACTAAAATTTGACCTATTTTTGATTTGAGAAATGCATATACATAGCCCGCATCCAGTTGATTATAACATTCTATTCTGAGCAGGTCATCAGAAAAAAGGAGTCCACTTAGTGTTTTTCCAACATAACTGCAAAAACCCACGCTTCCTGAGCGCGTCATCACTATTTGACCTTCGCGTAAATAAAGTGGCTCAAAATCAGTGGTAGTTTTACTTGAAACATATTTCTTTGCTTGTGGCATTAATTCTAATATTTGAGAGGAAGTAAAAATTGGAATTCCATCCTCAATAAAAACACGCTTGAATCTGCCTGGATATGTTACTTTTGCAAAGCCATTTTCGGCATTCAAAGATAGTTTTTCAAATGGACAATTTTGAACAAGTTGTCTGGTGGTTTTTCCCTCCACGTTAAAATAAGATGCTTCAAAACGCATTTCACGTTCTAATACCTCTGATAAGGATATGCTAACCCACCGCACTTCTTTTTGTGCTTCGAATTGGACCTGTTCTTGGATGCTTACCATCGCAAACCCTCTTTCTTCTTCCAGTCCAAAAATATTTCAGCAATGACAGGCGTTTGGTCGTCACGGACACGTTTTTTAGGTAACTGACGAATGGGGGTTTCTTTGCTGTTCCCATTTAATTCGGAACCGTTTTCTTCTGGAATAAGAATTTCATTACCTTCCTTGTCGCGTTTGTATATATCATTTCCACGTTTATCATGACCTACCTTATCTGCAATAGCAAAGAAAACGCGATAGTTTGAACGCGTGCCACTTTGAATTTCTTTTTCAGTTTTCTTTTGCAAAACTAAGATGGATGTTTGCGTGCCATTGTGTGGTTGGAACGTATCTGGATGAAGTTGAATACTTGCGATAAGATTGAACTTTTGTAGTATCCACTCTCTTATGCACGCATATTCAAGGCCTGGTGCACCGAGAAGAGCATTAGGTAATACAATTCCGAGGCGACCACCAGGAGTTAAGAATTGATAACACCGTTCAATGAATAAAACTTCAGGAGCACGAGAAGTACATATTTTTTCAGTTTGGTAATAATGTCCTGATGTTTCGTCTTGTTTCCAAACGTGTCCTAAGTCAAACTGTTCGAGAACGTTTTGGTCTTTTATTGGTAGTTTAGTTCCGAAAGGTGGATTTGTAACAACTACATTAAACAAGGCTAAGTCAGATGGACGCCGAATTTTACCCTTTTCCAAGTCAAAAATTTTGCACAACCCTGTTTTGATTTCGTCGGACATTTCATGTGGTTGTTGAAGTGAATCATTTTGCAAAATATTGCCACTACCATCGTTATTCATCACCATATTCATTTTAGTGGCCTTCACAAGGTCTGGGTTTATATCAAAACCAAAAAAGTTTTGCGCTGCTTTTTCTCGGATGCTATCTCGTAATTGTTCCTTTAACGAGTCTGACCACTCCTGT
Organism: Microcaldota archaeon; assembly: GCA_018813505.1. Taxonomy (GTDB): domain Archaea; phylum Micrarchaeota; class Micrarchaeia; order Anstonellales; family Bilamarchaeaceae; genus Bilamarchaeum. The sequence goes on along the minus strand of JAHJBM010000064.1, from coordinate 1,851 downwards.
TCTTTTTTATGAGTGGTACGAACCATTTCCTCTTTGAGCCGTTTAATCACGTTATTCATTGAGATGACAAGAAAACCTCCGGTGCCACATGCAGGATCTAAAACTTTTTCATCCAATCGAATGTCTAGCATTTGAATGAGCATATGTTGAACGTTGCGGGGCGTAAAGAACTCACCACGATCACCGCGTAGATTTGAACCAACAATCTCTTCATATGCCTTACCTTTTACGTCAATAACTGTGTCCAAGAAACTGTATTTTTGTAGTTCACTAACAATATATGCGAGACTAATAGGTTTGAGTTTGATTTCGTCATTTTTATCAAAGATGTTTGGGTAACGACTCTTAACTTTTTCAAAAATTTTATTAATGCGATTTTTGACCGTTAAACGTCCATCCTGTGACGATTTTTCACCACTGCTTGCGTAAAATTCCAATGGATGTGGAATGTTGCGTTCGTCTACTATTTTACAAAAAATTACTTTTAGAAGTTCAAAGAATGCCGGTTGTTTTTGCATTCCATCATTAACAAAAATATGGTCGTGGCAAGTACGAAATGCAAAAAGTAGGTTATCTTCTGTTGCAAGTTTAAGAGAATCCCGAGTCGGTCGGTCAATTTCCGAAAGATCCCTACCTTTGGATGGAATGTCGTTCGGTTCTTCAAAACCATGTTTACCTTTAATATCTTTGACTTTTCTATAAACAAACTTACTCTTTCCGTTTGTCCACATGCCCCATTCACAATTAAGCGAAGCAGACATATAGCTTTTGAGTTGTTCAACTCCTTCATTGCGACTTGATGGCGCAACGTTTTCGCGTTTACATTCAATGATAATCTGAATATTTTCCTGTTTCTTGTCTGCATCGTCGGGAAAAATAGCCAAGTCAACCCGTTTGCTTTTAGAGCCTTGTTTAATTTTGAATTCGACAGCGATTTGATCTGGAGTGTATTTGTGTTCATTGATTAACCGTTTCTCTATGTTTTGACGGACATATTCCTCAGGTGTGTCTTTACGGAACTTACCATCAATATAGTCAGAAATGTAACCATCTGGTATGGTAATTATTGTATTAGGCTGAACGATCGGTTTTGGGGTGAGTATAGTTTTGGTCATTTACTTTCACCTTTTTTAATTTTTAGTTGACTATCTAATGTTTTGCATTTTATAAATTTACTCCTTTAGATTTGCATCATTAGCTAGTGTTTGCAACGCCCAGTCATCTGACAGATTAAATTTTATTTTCATGTTCTCTCCGGATGTAAGATTTGTATCATTCATTCTCTCACCAATCCAAGTTTCCATTCATCATCAAGTATAAACCTGGCAGGCTTCTCTTTTGTTTTTGTCAGCACTGGCTTTGTTATGCCTTTGTTTTTCATCCTGTCAACATCACGGACAAGCATGAGACGGTAAATGTCTGTAAACAGCGACGTATTCTCAATGCCAAGAACCTTACAAAGATCTGAAGAAGTCATAGGATGTTCCTTCAGTGCCATTACTATTTTTTTCTGTGTCTCAGTAAGATTATCGAATGGAACTGTCGCACGTACGGGCTCATGAACCTTAGGAGTTTCGACGGCAGCAACAGACACATACTCAGCTTTCAGCTGCTCCACTTGAGTTACCTGCTTTGGCATGCTTTCAGCCAAGGCCATTGCAATGTCTTCTTTTTTCACTACGTCCGGTCTCTCATTGAATGACAGATACTTCAAAGTATCCTCTGCATTTCTCAGTATTGATATTGGAGTAAACTTAGAACGTTCTACAAGATGCTTAAATGTCTGATCATCAAACGGTTCAATACCGGTTCCGCCGACATTCCCTATTCTTTTGGTAAACATTTCCTTTG
>JAHJBM010000063.1 GCA_018813505.1 Microcaldota archaeon | reverse complement strand
CTTTTACCCTTCACGAATGAGATGCTGTATCCACCTGCTATGTCGGGAACGACGTTTCGTTCCCGAGCATGCTCAAGGTCGGGTCGCCGACCTTGACAAAGCAGGTAGGGGTTAGCACCTAAGGCCGTTCTACGCCACTAAATCCAACCACTAAACTTATGACTGGAGACCGTTATGAGATTCCCAGTTTCGACGTATTTCTCTTGCTTTATCCATAATAACATCATTTGATTTGTTGGAATGATCAAAATTGAGGAACCCGTTAAGCAGTTCACCAACATCAGGATTTTGAATACTCAAATGATCCAATGCCTCACACGCAACACTTTGGTAATGAGTTTCTTTTGCAACCTTGATAAGAAGATCTGGTTCATGAATCAGACGAACAGCTTGACGTGCTCTTGATTCCGACCAGAATTGCAGGGCAATAAGAACATATGCTGGTTCTGACAGGACATCCCCCCTATCCCTAATTAAATTAGATAATTTTTCTATCGCATTTGTGCTTAGACTAGGATCAGGTGAATCTGTTGCAACTATGAGTAATGTCAATTCTTGATTAAGACAATCTACGATTTTCCCAAGATGGGATAGGGTCATGTTTCTGACATCAGCCCAATCAGAATCATGATACAACTCTACGAGTTTGAGTTCCATGGGCCAGTCAGGTTTATTGGATCTTTCAGATTCAAACAATTTAGTTGCTGCATATATTGCAACCTGCCCGTTTGTTGCGCTTTTTGCAATGTCAGCAAGACGAAAATTATGCGATGATTCAATAATATCAACTGCCTGCTTTCCCTTTTCTACATTGTGAGTACGTGTTGCAAATGCTTCAGCTCCAGAAAATGATATATCTCCTGAATCAAGTTTGGATTCCAGATAGATACAACAAAACTGAAGAATCATTATGTCAGTAGTTGCGTCGAGAATGCGCGAAATACTATCGTCCAGTTCATTTTCAGTATTGAATATTGGACGATCCAACAGAATAGATATTGCACGCTTACGGGCATCGGCATCTATGCTTTCAGTTGCAACGAATTCTAACATCTCTGGAAAGAGAGTAAAATCAAATATTTCTGCGTGAACCATGCTAGATAGAGTTTCATTCGCATTTTGAGAATATTTGATGCCACCACGTCTTGCAATCTTCAAAAGAGCTTTTGGTTTATCTAAAATCCGGCCATATGCCAGGTCTACCAAAACGTCGTTTTCTGAAAATAAAATCAGAGAGACTAACGCATTTTCGTCATTGACCTGCCCGTGAGGGTAGAGATTTTCAAGTCTTTGTAATGCGGCATTGTGAATAGTTCTATGTCGTGATTCAAATATTAATTCGCAGAGAACAGCATCATTGTCGATCTTTTCAATTAGTTGGGCTCTTGCAAATTGAAAGGAATCTTTAGAACCATAACGAACAATGAGTTCAAGTGTATCAGGATCTTCAATACGATCTGCCTGATCGCACAGGATATTTGCAATGAGTTCTTTGATCGCATCGCACGGCAGACTCCCAGAATATTCCTTTGATATTTTAACAAGTCGTTCAACATCAACCCCAATTTTTTCAACTGCTGCAATAAATATATCAGCAGTATCGGAGGATATTGCCAAGCGAACCAAAGAATCAGGAGAAAGCTTTTCAAAAGCAGTTCTTCGATTATCTGGGTCACGTATTTTATCAGCGTATTGTACGATAAATAAAAGCGCATCCTGATCTCCCCATGCATTTGGAAGCTCGGTAAGTCTTTTGGCAATGGCAATGCGTTCAGATGAATAAGTCGTGATGATGTTACATAATCGATGGGGATTCGTGATTTTCCGGATTACATCACAGAATTCAACCTGATTAAGAGTTTTTGAATTTGCCAGTATCAATAATAGATCCTCATGTGCATTAAGCTTTCCTTGATTGAAAAGAGTTTTGAGTTGACTTACCACTGTTTGCATATAGTTATCCAAACCGCCTTCTTGGTATAAAACAAGTATGGCATTTGGATCATCAAGACTCTTAATGGCAGAAATGATTATTTCTGGGCGTTTGGGACCTCGGATAAATTCCATAATTGTGTTTACTTGAGGAGAAAAACGATCATCGGCAGGATCAGTATGTTTGAAAGCATATTCAACCAATCCACCACCAAGTTTCCCAAACCCGCACTTCGCGTAAGCGGCTTCACAACCACGACGCATAAGATCAGGTAATGAAGGAACTGAAATGGTTTGAGATTTTCTCATGAGTATCACATGTGAGTATATCTATTTGATTGTGGTGGAGAGT
>JAHJBM010000062.1 GCA_018813505.1 Microcaldota archaeon | reverse complement strand
TGGCGTTGAAACGCCAAAAAAACACATACCCGTCTCGATTGCAAAACTTTTCGCTCATTTCGAATTGTTCCGTACATCTAATTTCGGTGGAATACCAAAGTTCATTCCAGAAGACATTGCTGTGCTTTCAAGCGATAGGAATTTTGATTGTAAAAAAGCAAAAAAGGAACTGGGATTCGAACCAAAGAAGCTTGAGAACGGAATAAAAGAAATGTGCGGGATGTTCAGATGAACTGCTGACCAATAACCGATCCACAGCCCAATAGTTATAAAACTTAACTAAGAACTGCTAGCATGAGAAAACAGGCACTTTTTATCCTGATTCTGGCATTTGCAGTGTTCGCAGGATCGCACGAAAGTTATCTGCACATAATTTCATACGATGGCAGTTCTACACTTACTAAAACAGTTGATGTTTCAAATTCCCCGGATGTGTTTGATGATGAGAAGCTCGAACTCATAAACCAATTCTGCCACGAAAGCACATTCTTGAATTGTGGCGTTGATCAGAATACTAGGGCAATCGGCGTAACAGAGGAACTAAAGCCAGGTTTTCATTACTCATTCGCCTCTTCTGAAGGGATGCCAGATATTACCTATTCTGTTGTTATAAAGAAAATTCCCACCGGGCTTTTCGATAGCCAGTTCAATCGTATTCTTGTTGCTGCAAATCTAACTGAGATGGCCTATGCATCAACTTCTATTTTGAATCTAAATAATCCTGAAATTGTCCAGACTGCAGAACGCCTTAGAACTTCTAGCAGTACAATAACCTATGAAGTTCGAATGCCGACTGACGTGGCAAGTGCTGATGCTGGCAATATAATGCCGGTTATTTCAGGAACAAGTGCAACATTTAATCTTGTGGATGTTATGTCTGAACAGTCATTCATGACTGTCGAGAGTAGACAATTCAATGCAGTTCAATTGGGTATTGTAGCGATGCTTATTGTGATGGTCGCACTTGGGATATATTTCAAAATGCATGGAAAAAAGCACACCCAGGTAAAAGGCAACAAATAAAAATCAACACCGACACAGATAAAACACATTCAAGCTACTATTATTTTGATGTAGAGTTACTATTTGAGTTGATACTATGAGCGGCATTGTAGGTTATGGGGTATATATCCCACTTTACAGAATAAAAACTGCAGATATAGCAAAGGTTTGGGGAGAAGACACTGAGAGGATTGAAGGTGGTCTTGGAATAAAGGAAAAAGCAGTTGGTGGTGTGGATGAAGACGCAGCAACAATTGCAGTGGAAGCAGCAAGAAACGCCATGGCGCGGGCGGAAATAAGTCCTCAGGATATTGGTGCACTCTATGTGGGGAGTGAATCTCATCCATATGCAGTCAAGCCTACTGGTACAATCGTGGCAGAGGCACTCGGGGCAACCCCGAATCTGACATGCGCTGATCTGGAATTTGCATGCAAGGCAGGTACTGCAGGTATTCAGATAACCATGGGTATGGTTGATTCAAAAATGATCAAATATGGTATGGCTATAGGTGCAGATACTGCCCAGGGCCGGCCTGGTGATGCCTTGGAATATTCGGCAGCTTCAGGGGGTGCCGCATTCATAGTTGGTCCTGACAAAGAGGCAATAGCAACACTTGATGCTACATTTTCTTTTACAACTGATACTCCTGACTTCTGGAGGAGGCAGCATGCAGACTATCCTTCACACGGTGGCAGATTTACTGGTGCACCTGCATATTTTAGGCACGTAGAAGGCGCAACACGTGGTCTGCTTGAAAAAACAAAAACAAAAGTTGATGATTACGATCATGTAGTTTTTCATCAACCCAATGCAAAATTCCCATTGCTCATGGCAAAGAAATTTGGCATACCAAAAGAAAAGATGGTGACCGGTCTGCTTAGTCCAGTGGTTGGAAATACCTATTCAGGTGCATCTATGCTCGGTCTTTCAGCAGTTCTTGACATTGCAGAACCGGGAGATAAAATACTCGTTACATCCTTTGGTTCAGGTGCTGGCGGAGATTCATTTGCAATTACGGTAACTGATAGAATAAAAGATGCAAGACACAAAGCACCAACAACCAGGGACTACATCAACAAAAAACATTACATTGATTACGCGACGTACATTAAGTTCAGGAAAAAACTGAAACTGTAGGTTCAAGTTCGTGAATTTTGTGTGATCTCTATGGATGATTTTACATTTCAATGTGCGACCAAAATAATTTTTGGCAAAGGAACTGAGAATAACGTCGGTGAAGAAACAAAACGTTTCAGCAATAAAATTTTGTTGCACTATGGAAAGGAAAGCATAAAAAAATCAGGGCTATACGACAGAATAACAAAATCCCTAAAACAAGTTGGCATATCCTATGTTGAGCTTTCAGGAGTTGTTCCAAATCCACGGTTAAGTTTGGTAAAAAATGGCATCGAATTATGCAAGGAAAATAAAATTGATTTCATTCTCGCAGTTGGTGGTGGAAGTGTAATAGATTCTGCAAAAGCAATTGCCGTAGGCGTATATCATGACGGGGATGTCTGGGACTTTTTTTCCAAAGGAATACAACCAAAAAAAGCATTGCCAATCGGTGTTGTGTTGACGATTCCTGCGGCAGGAAGCGAAGCCAGTAATGCAAGCGTGATAACGAACGAGGAAATTCATAGAAAATCCGCCTTTTTAAGCGAGTTAGTCAGGCCAAAATTCGCGATATTGAATCCTGAATTGACATTCACATTACCAAAGTTTCAAACAGCATGCGGTATCGCTGATATGATGGCGCACGTATTTGAGAGGTATTTCACCAACAGCGCAGATGTGGATCTGACAGACAAACTTTGCGAAGCTAGTTTAAGATCAATAATAAAAAACGCAAGAATCGTTATTGCCAATCAGCAAAATTATGATGCACGGGCAAATATCATGTGGGCAAGTACATTAGCACACAATGGGTTGCTCGGAACTGGTCGGATCGAAGACTGGGCGTCACATGGCATTGAGCATGAGCTAAGTGCATTTTATGACATTGCCCATGGTGCTGGGTTGGCAGTGATATTCCCAGCATGGATGAATTATGTTTACAAACATGATGTTAAAAGATTCGCACAATTTGCAAAAGAAGTTTGGATGATTAATGAATCTGATGATGAAAAAGCTGCGCTTGCTGCAATCGAACATACGAGATTATTTTTCAAAGAAATCGGACTTCCTACAACATTGAAGGAGCTCCATATCAATAATGAGAAATTCGAACAGATGGCAAAAAGATGCGAAGGTAGAGGGAGTTTTGTAAAATTAACTAAAGAAGATATAATTAAGATTTATGAGATAGCACTTGGTTAATTACAATCTTGTCAAATTATTCAAACATAATGATTGTTCTTACAAAAAGAAAATAAAAAATTAGGAGTTAAAAATCAACTCCGAAGACATTGACAAATTCTATCTTGACATTGTTACCGTGCCATTTCTCATTCTTTCATAAATGTCATTGAACGAACTGCATTGGTATCTGTCATTTCAATATGCACTGTCCAACTTTGTCCACCTGTTTCTACTACATCGCCATCGGCAAATCCGCCAACTACTCTATACGGCATGACAAATGCAATTGGTTCCGTTCCAACAATGTCGCAATGCATATCAAGAACATAAATCCCCATGCCTAATTCTATTTGTTCTATCAAAGGAACGTTAAATGAAAATCCTTGTGTCGGTGCATATTCGTCTGGTTCTGTTATGGCTATTTGCGTTCGTATCGAATTCCTGTCAAGTTCTAGTATTTCTGCAGATACTTCATTCCCATCAACATAACCTTGTTCACCTTGTCTTAATATGAGTAATGGCATTGGTTCAACTAACATGACTGTTGAACTTTCAGAATCCCAGTAATACAAAATCCCTTCACCAAACGGAGCGAGATCTACGATATTTTGAAATGCAGTATCATGAAGAACAGTACCTGTGAATTCTGAAGGTTGGATATCTAGGCCATCTCCTGAAAGCAATACTGAAACCTCTACAAGGTCACTTTCAATTACCGCTTCGCATGATTCATTTCCTTGCATAACCCTTTCTTCGTAAGTATCAGTTACTGTTGCAGTAATCGGATTTGGATCTCGGATTATAAGTTTTGCTTTTGGGGGTGATCCACTCTCATTCATTGCCCAACCAACACTAACGTCAAAGCCTCCTAGAGTAATGGAATTACTCTCCATAGAAAACATGACATATCTTGTAATTGCTCCTTCAGGATCGGTAACGACAAGTTCTATCTCTTTTCCATAAACTAAATCATGGGTATAAGGACCATCTGTTATAGATTCAAATTCAAAAGTGTATTCGTTGTAATTAACGCTCCTGCCAATATCTGCATACATTTCAGCGACCATAATGCGCTCGCTGGACAATGGTTGCGGATCGCTTTGAATTTCAACTGTTCGTTGTACTGCAGAACATTCTGGTGGTTCAACAGTAGAATCCGGACCTGCATCCTGCGGTTCTGGGTCATATACTGTGTGTGCTCCACCGCATGCAGAAACCAAAGGAACTAACACCATGAAAGCTGTCACAGTAGTTTTGCGCATGGTAGCAGCTACAGTTTTAATTCCATTGCCATTATGTTTTTGAGTTTCTCCTCCAACGGAAGTAATCCTAATTGTCATATATATACATTGTTTATAACACTATTTAAATCTATCTAACAAATCCGTTTCGCGATCGGGTTATCTGATCTTGACGGTCTCATAAGAATGTTTGCAGTTCTATGTAATTCGCACAATATTTTATCTGGATTCCTAGCTCTAATCGTTTCAAGTTCCTGGACAAGAACTCCGAATGATTGCCGAATCTGCGCTGCATCATTTTCATACATATTCCCAAGTGTTGAACCTCGCGTTCCTGAATTCCAACAGTGATTTGTGATATCGCCATTTGCACGTACTCTGAAAACTGGTCTTGCACAACCGCTTACAGCTCCTTGTTTTCCCCATTCGGCTGCACGGCCTGAAGCTACTGGTTGCCTATAATCACCATCAAATACCAGGTCTGTTCTGGCTCTTTCGAATGCTTCCTTTGTTCTTTTCTGTTCATTTCCATCATATTTCCCTTTATGTACTAACTGTATTTTGACTGTGTGATACTCAGGTCCCTTGACCATTTCAAGCATTTCAAATGTCTTTCTCATACATCTTATATACAATTCAAGGTCTCTGTTGGCAACAGGATTAAGAAGGCTGAAACTGGCAGTGATATGTAGATCTTTGGCATAGCTACCGAGCCCTTCAAGCCCTTCGAAAAAATCAATCCCAATATCTTCGTTCTGCGGCAAAAGGCCGGCAGTCACAATATGTATCTCGATTCCATAATCCATTATGAGTGATTTGATAAGTCGCGGAAGCTGTGGATCCGGATGTATGATTATTTCACCGTCTCCGAGATAAACCTGTGGTATATATACCTGGTCGCTTCCGAGCAAATCACGAATCATTTGAAGTTCCATCACATCGTCGCTTGCTTTTGCATCTATTGAGCAAAACGGACAACCTGCAAAGCATCTTTCAGAGACGTTGATAGAACCAAAGATAAGTTTTTCAGGCATTTCTAGCTCAGGTTTTCTTATTACTATATTCCCCCTAAAAAGTACGTTCCTCAGATAATGTTCCAGCCTTTTCAGGTTGCCCATGCAACAATCGAATTGGTGGAACGGCACTTTGAACGTGATGCCCTTTTCCATTCTGGTTTCAACCATTAGGTTGCCATCCAGTAGATATGCAATATATTTTACAGTGTCTTTTATGTCATGACTATTGGGATGTTTATCGATATCGACAGGTATCATCCTTTCCAGCGTGGTTGCAAGACAATCAAGAGTTTCATGTAGTTCCGTTGACCAGAATTGTACTACGCCTTCGAACCTGTCGAAAATCTCGCGTGAAAAATCCATCTCACTGCCAGTGAGCATTCCGGTAATCTTTCTGTACAATGGATTGATTGCATTATATTTATCAGAATAATCATCTAATCTCATTGCTTATATTATTCACCAAAGACATTTAAAATATGTTTGTTTTTATGTAAATTTATGCACGTTACAAAAGTCCAGTGGGCAAGACAATCATTTTCAACTTCTAAGAAAAAAGCACAGAAAAACAAGGGCATTTACAGCGAATTGGACGTCGTCACAACCGGATGCCGCATGCCCGCTGCCGACTGCAATGGAACAAAATTGGGCCTGTCGAGATTTATTCTAACCAATGACTTTGTTTACCTTCGGACTTTTCCCTCATGGCTTTTTCATGAAAGTTTTTGCCCGTATAAAGACAGAAGTCAAAAAGTTTCTTGAACTCGAGACGTCCGCAAGTC
>JAHJBM010000061.1 GCA_018813505.1 Microcaldota archaeon | reverse complement strand
GTATCTTTGCAGTTTCCAAAGGTTCGGTTACAAATCTCCGACGTATCTCTGGTGTAATCTGATTCGTGAATTTTTGGTCAAACGCAATTGTCATGTCTTCTAGTTGTTTTGCTTTTAGCACCAGTATTTCTGGATCAGTAACCCTTACAAACTCTTCTTTTGGTACCGTGATTAGCGGCGCAGTCGCTTCGCTATTAATTAATACCACCCCTAGATCATAGGACCAAACGCCGTCCGCATAGAAGACACGCCCCTCCTGCCCGGGATAACCGTTGCCAAACCCAACGGGGCCGTCAAAGCTTTCATCTTGATAACGTTTTAAATAAATAGCGTTTGGATCATTAGGTTTGGTTAGTTCTCCATTTGGTACTCCAAATGGATTCCCGTCTGATTTCCGCCAGCCATCTTCCAAAGGCAAGCCTATTTCCTCTTCATTTCCATATTCATTCCAAATTGTGGCAGTTTTTGCTCCTTTATCATATTTCATGGATGTTGCTGCTCTCACTGGAACTACTCCACGAATGTTTGTATCTGGTTTTTGTCCTGTCATTTCTTACTTCATCTATGATGGCTCTAGCAATCTGACCACTAGTAAGCATTCTCTTTACATCATTTGTTGTTTCATATACTATTCTTCTAGCAACTACCACCATATTTTCACCTCATAAGCTTTAAATTATTTTAACTTTAGTTAATATTATAGGTGGCACACACTTAAAAATATATCACTTATAACAAAATACCGTCTTCAGACTCTAGACTCTTCATCGTAGCTCCTGCAAATCCTTGTTGCATCATTTAAATCAAATAGTAATATACTCTCATCGTTTATTCCCTTTTCGAATTTCCCTATCAACTGTACTCATTTCCGCAGAAATTTTTCATGGCCTAGACCAAGCTTTAAATACCACAGCCCGCATCAAGAGCCCGTCGGAGAAACAGTTGTTGTAATTGCACACAATTGACAATCTTGAACGGTTTGCCGTTCAAGGCTTGTTCCTCTGCATCCAGACCTGGTCTAAGGATTCTTTCCATGCATTCTAGTTCAACTCAAGTTCGTTCAATCTGGACAAATTATTTATTAGTACTATGGTATATCATTACGTATCAATAAATTTTTGGTGTAATCATGACAACACTACCAATAACTCGCGAACAAGCATTGGAACTCGTAGAAAAATATACAAAAGACAAATCTGATCTAATTCATTATCTTGAAAGCGAAGTGATCATGGGTGCGCTTGCAAACCGCCTTGGTGAAAACGAAGCTTATTGGAAAATGCTTGGACTGCTTCATGATGTTGATTGGGGAATAACTAAATTCGATTCAAGCCAGCATCTTACAAAAGCTCCTGAAATCCTAAGAATTGCCGGCTTTGATGAACAATTTATCAATCTGGTTTTGTCGCATGGTTATGGTCATGATTGTGCTGGATTGAAAGAAAAATCAAGAACAGAAAAAACAGAACATGCACTTGCATGTGCTGAAACAGTTACTGGTCTTATCCATTCCTATGCACTAATGCGAAAAAGTTTGGATGGAATGGAAGTTTCAGGATTAAAAAAGAAATTAAAAGACAAAAAGTTCGCTGCAGGTGTTAATCGCGAAATAATCCGCGAATGTGAAAAACTTGGCCTTACATTAGACGAATTTCTGAATATTGCCATTAAAGCGGTTCAGTCCATATCCAAAAACGTGGGATTCTGAGATTATATTGTTGTTTTTGTTGCTCGTTCTTTTATCGTCGGTATTGAGACACTTGTTTATAATGTGTTTGTTTTAGATAATATACTTGAGTGTTGCTGATTTCGGGGGGCTGGATTGGTAACTTTTCCGTAATTTCTAATCATGGCAGTTTAATCTGCCATTCTTGGGGAAATTTTCGGAATTTCTGATTCAATTATGTGATTAATATGGTTGGCCGAAAATTACATCCCCATGAACCTCCCTCTGATAGCAATGGGCATGTTTTAAAGTCTAGCCATCGGTATAATACTAGTAGAATTAGATGGTTTCGCGCTTTAATGGTTGCTGGATTGTTGTCGATACAACAACCTGCTGTAGCAGAACCACATGGGGATGAGATCGTGAGTATGATGTTTAAACGTCCATTGGATGATTCAGCAAAAGAGCAAAGGCGTACTGTAGAACCTACATTATCAGATATTCGTGCTAATATGGCTGAAAGTCTAGCAGGATTAAGACAACTTTTTGAACAACAACTGAGTCAACTTGGTTCAGATTCTCAGCGTATTGGCAGCATGGATTTAAACATGCGCAGACTTATTGATTCAATTGTACAACTAAATGCACTACTTACACCTGAAGGCGGAACGTCAGTGATTCCAATCGGTGGTCCTCGTGCTGATGGTCAAGATGAAAATGAGTATTATCAGGAAAGGTTTGATCAACTTAGATCATGGCTCAGTACTGCCATTAGATTTGCTGGTGGCACTGAATCGTTTCCAGCAGTGGCCGGTCTTGGGGATCCAACTGCATTACTAAATCCAGAAGCAATAAACCAACTTCAGATGAGATTAACTGTTGTGATGGGGGCTTCAAATGCACATGCGCTTGCTTCAGGTTTAGCCACTTCACCTCCACCTGTGATACATTCTACTACTCCACCTGGGGCAACTGGTGATCGAGCAGCAAATGGAACTCCAGAAATACCAGCATCTTATGTTCCTCCACCAGCAGCACCTCCGCGACGTGTTACTCCACCAACTCCTGCACTAATACCGCAACCTGCTGCTCAACCTCCTGTACGTCCACCTCCTAGAGAAGCGCCTCAAGCAGAGCAACCTCGAGCAGAACAACCTCGAGCAGAACAACCTCAAACAGAAACTCCCTTGCGCGAATTTCCAGCAACCATTGCCAATGCTTCTAATGATCTGGTCGGTTTTGTTCATCCGATTTATACTTCAGTAAGTACTATTGCTACAGATGAACATAGAACTCCAGAAGATCGTGCACTTGCATTAAGAATAGCAAACGGACTTGCGCAAGATATGTGGCTTCTTGGTGAAGGACCACGACAACGTATGCTTGCAGATCTTGTGCAGGCGGCAGTACTTCTTGGCGCAGGAACTGATGAAGAAAGAAGTACGTGGTTGACACGCGTTACTCCCGGAAACACTACTATTCCACCTCAGAATTCTGCATTGGCAGGTCAGCATTTTAGAAATGCAAATCAAATATTTACACAAGAACAAACATATTATGCAAATCTTTTACAGACATTTGTGATCAATCCAAGAGGGGCACTTGTAACATTGATAGGACAAGCAGTTCTTGATGGGGTATTGCCATCAGACTTTGGCGGTATCAGTACATCTGCAACTGATTCAAATGGCCGTTCTATAACTTTAGATTATTCCCCAACACACCTTCAGGTAATTCTCCAACAACGATCAACCGAAGCATCAACGCTTTTAGCTGAGAGCAATGGCAGGCTTTCATTTTATGATGTTTTTGCGCGCAGGCAGGCTGCGGAATACGATAGTCAAGTAGTTCCATTACTTATAGCTACTGCACGCTATGCCAATCGAGCTGATGTGGCACCAAATCTCCAAGCTAACAATGGTGCATTACAGCGTACTTATGTTGAGCGTTATGCTGTTGCATTGGCGTCAGTCCTTGCTCCTGATTATAATATATTTAGAGTCTACCCTGTTCCTGTGCGCAATGCCATGATACAGGAATACATACGTTCGCATCCATCAACCCCGCCAATGTCAACAGCAGCTGCAGAGACTGCTGTGCGTGATATGTTAATGACCAATAGACAATTTACTCTTGAAACTTCCAGGCAATCACTTATACTTGCCCTATGTCTCATGGCTCCTAATGCTGAATCTCAAGCAGCAGATCGTTTGACTAATATTATTACCTCTTTGGAAGTATCCAGAATAAGATATATGAGATATTTCAGTAGTGAAAATCCAAATGATCCACGTCTGCGTGCTGCAGATGAGCCAGAACCGTATCCTCTTAGAGATGCTGAAGGTGAACCAATTTCTGAGAACGTACTTCTTAACGATAGTCGAAACTATCCATACCATTGGAGTAGAGTAAGGACTGCAAGAGATCTTTTAATCAATGCTCTCGATTTGGCTCGCGCATCCGGTATATCTGAAGACAGTCCATATATCACAAATGCAACTCAATGGATTGCTAATCTCACTGCACTTGAAGAAACAATAAGACAGGCTAATATTGAAATCGGAGAAATTCCAGCTGATGCTTCTGATGCCTATGTCCGAAGGCAAGCCATATTAGAGCGTCCTGATGTTGTTTCTGCATTCCAAAGATGCGACGAAGCATTTGAAATGGCGCTTAGTCTTCTTGCATCTGCAACTGGTCAAACATTTGCCACGCATTCTCCGTTCAGACAAAATTCTGCTTCAACTGTTCCGCGATCAGTTATTGATATGGGTACAATGGCAGAAACATTATACCAATGGACATTCACTCCAGGTATAGATCCGTTCTATCATACTGGTTTGCCCCGTCACATAGCCGAAAGAGCAATTAGTGCATTAGCCCCTCCTGTGGTTGGTGTGTCTGATACTGTAGCAGAACGTTTAATCTCCCGAGCTTTCAATTATCCAGAGGATGAAGAGATTACCGATTCACAAGAAGCAGCAACAATTACAGCAAGAAGGTGGGTAAATCTTATATTATCACTAAGATCCTCATCAGCTGAAGGATCTAGTTTAGAACTTAGTACAACTGCGTTGCCTACACTTCTCGGTGCAGGGCGTGAATTAAATCCAGTAATTGGACGTTATGCCGCTCCTACTGAAGCAAGTCCTGTTGATACTCCTCCGTTTCTTTTTGATTTTCCAGGGATATTAACTGACGTTCCTTTGAGCAATCAAACAACCTCAGATGGTCAACGTTACGAACGTATTGAGCTTGAATACTGGGGTCACTTGTATTCCCAACTCCAAAGATTAAATGCATTAAGACTGGATCCAAATGCACCTGCGTGTTTAAGACTAAGCGATGCTGATTACAATGCTCTGCGCCAACGGGTTGAACAATTAACAAGAGATTATGCTGAACTTAATTTCTCGAGTTCCGGGGGAGAGCATTCGCCTGCACAAATGCTTGAAAATACAAATGCCGTAACTTTCTCAATATTAGATCTTAGGATTGCCCAGATAACTACAATGCTGGCTGAATCTGCCCCTGGGGCGCTTGGGGACGCTGGTTATACAATACGCGATCTTGCACGTTCTGATGATCAGCGTTCACAATATGTAAGAAGGGCATTGGCTGCTCTTGATGTTCTTGTTGGGGCGAGACAAAGATTTTCCAATGGATCTGGTCGCGATCATTTTGCACCTGATTACGACGCTCTTTTAGATCCTGACGAGGCAATAATGCTTGCTGAAAATATAGTTGTATACCTTGCCCATGATTTCTCAGGGATGCCTGAACCTTCAGTACTTATCAGAGGTGCAGATCCTGTTCCGCTGGGGACAACATACGAGTTGAGTCCAATGGTCAGCATGGGCCGTGGTCGCTATCTAGGCCATCGTGTTACTACTGCAACCGCGCAGGTGACCGTAAACGTTCCTAACCAGCTTGCACAGGATTTCATGTCATTCTGTCAGACTCATGATTGTGACGTTACTTTTACCTGGATTGATTATCATTTGGTAGGAACTGGCGCACCAATTGTAACTGATGAGGCGCGTAGGCCAACCACATCGGAAGAGATAATATATGTCGTCAATCCGGCATGGAATCAATATTCCATGATGGATGAGGACCGGAACCAGCCAAGATATATCGGTCGCGTAGTCCGTAATATCAGATTGCCTGATGGAAGCATCGGCGATGCGGTTATCCGCATCGAACCTTCACCAACCGGTACTCCTGACACCGCATGGACACCAAGTAGAAATGCTGATCGCAGCTTCGTCATATTGTTTACATTGGTAGTTAATGATGACGGTACACCAACACTTCAGCCATCGGATCTCGGTGCAGTGACAAGACTTCCGCAGTGGAGTAATTTCTACACTGCCATACCTCAGCACATCATTCCAATTGAGGATAACCTTTCAGTCACATCATTTGTCATACGCGGAAGAAGGCCAACGGCAGGAAGACCGGAAGAATGAGAAGTCGTATTAGCAATTATATCTGGGTGATGCAGTTAAGTGCTGCATCGTATTTCATACATAGTTTGATGAGGTAGAACGAGGTGAAAATATGGGAGTTACAGGAAAACAGAATGATTCTGTCGGGCATATAAAACTCTGTGCACAAAGAGCTGCTACTGCCGGATTAGTTGCATTAAGTCTATTTGGTTGCGGTGGTGACAGATATCCTTTCTCAGGAACGCATACGCCTTCTGTATTTGCAGTACGCGAGGTACAACCTGTTCCGCTTGGCACTACGTATGATATGAGCCATCCGATAAGTATTAGTCGGGGGCGTTCTCCTAATGGGAATCGTATTACTGTCGCTACAACACAGGTGACTGTCAACGTTCCTAACCAACCGCCACAGGATTTCATGGCATTTTGCCAGACCCATGATTGCGATGTGGGGTTTACATGGATAGATTACCATCAGGTAAGTTTTGCTCCTGCGGATGAAATCATATATGTTATCAATCCAGCATGGGATCCAAATTCCATGATGGATGAGGACAGGAACCAGCCAAGATATATCGGTCGTGTCATGCGTGGTGTTAGATTACCGAATGGAAGGATAGCGGATGTTGTTGCCAGTGTTGATCCATCGCAAACAGGAGCAGCACAGGATCCGGCCTGGATACCAAGAAGAATTAATGGGGAACTGGATATCCTATTCACATTGGTAGTCAATGAAGACGGTTCACCAACACTTCAGCCATCGGATCCAGCTACGATATCACACCTTCCTGAATGGGACGCATTATGTACTGCTATTCCAGTTCATACCATTCCAATTGAGAATCATCTTTCAGTTACAACGATTGCGATACGCGGAAGAAGGCCAACGGCAGGAAGACCGGAAGAATGAGAAGAAACACCGTATTGCATTGTTTATGCAAACGCTCAAGAAAATCCAAATGAAAACGATGAAAACAGCAAGAAGTCAATCCAGCAATAACACATCAATGGCTGACGCAGCATAAGAGAAACTGATGACTGCGTCGGATAAGAACACAGTAAGAAAACGACGAAGATAGTAAGAAGATAATATTGTAGTAATATAGTAGTGGTGGATGGAGAAAAAAAGGAGGTGAAAGGATGGACAGCAGAACAAGGGCACAGCGAACGTTTGCTCAGCGCATGGTATTACATGCAAAAAAAGCTGCGGTTGCTGCAATAGTTGCATTTAATTTATCTGGATGCGGTGCTGGTCAACAAGTGGATCACTTTTTTAATTATCCACCCGAATTAGAATTCACAATATAGGTGACTAAAAATGGCGATACGGCACAAAGGTCCGGAAGAAAGAGACAGATTTTCTACTCCAGTGGCATCACAGCCACTATTCAATCGGCGGGAATTATCATCAATGGTTGGCGTAGTTTTTGGACTGACCGATGCATCTGAGCATCCGCGCAATCTGGCAACGGTTGCAGATGCAGCGGAGACTGCAATGCAATTATTGGAAATCCTGAGGATCGTTACTGATTCAAATCGCAGCAGTCCTGCAGATCAGGCGGTGCGTGAATCTGTTTTCAGGGATCTTGAGCAGTCAGGCCAGATAAGAGAAGGTGAAGAACAGACAGCTGCTGCAATACGTATTTTTGGTACTGCGTTTATCACATCACTGAACAGGCTTGTAACTCTTACAGAAGCGGCTGAGCCAGGAACAACAGTCATGTTCGGAAGATATGGCAATGCGCTTGAAGAAGCGCTAAGAACTATCAGTACTGGCAGCACATCGGGGTTAAGCGGTGATGAACGCACACTTCGTGATTTCATGAACGGATCATATGCAAATAATGCTATCATACGTGCAGTTGTCTCCATCTCACATCAGCGTGCAATGTCTGCTGTGCCGGTAAGGGTAGAATCGGATGAAGAAGTTGCAGTCCCTGCCGAGGAGGACGTTGAAGGTACTGGAGGACATGTACCTATAGAAATGCCACAAAGAACTTTTGAATATGGAATCGGGAATGTCGTAACAGGCGAGGGAGTCCCGGACTTTTTCGTTGCCGCCGGACAAGCCAGCCTCAATCTTTTATTTTCTTATGGCGCCGATCCAAATGCGCAGGCACAGGCAAACAGTCTTGTCACCTCTTTAGCTACATTTTCTGCTGCCTATGTCAGTGGATCAATGCGCGATACGTATGTCGAAAATTTCCTTCGTGATCTGATTGTGCTTCATGAGCGTGGGAACGAGTTCACGCAAACCAGCCAGTTCAGCGCACTCCTGACTTCACTTGGTCATGAGGGCCATGCAGTTGATGTTGATGAAGCAATGCGGATTCTTGATGACATGCGTGGAAGAGGCAATCCATTGTCATTTGCTATTGATGATGCAAGCCATAGATACGTGGTGTCGTTGAATCAGGAAGGCATTACTGTTTTGAGGCTCGGTCAGTTCCGTGTTCAGTTTGACTTTGGTTCTGAAAACGAAAACAACTGGGAATTATTCAATCGGATGATGCGCGAAGGTCACATCAGCGATTATGGTTTTCGCGTACTCAATATCTGGACCGGCATGGCATACGACTTGGTTCATGCCAATGCAACTGCGCAGGAATATCAAGACCGTGAACGCGTTGGTGCACCGATACCAATAGAAGGTACTGCACATATCGGTACCCTTGATCTCGGTATAAGCCTAGGTACTCATCTGGGAAGGGTTCCGCTTGAGATCATCGCACACTGCAGCGGCTCTTTTGGTGGACAGACTTTTGAAGCCATAACAGTTCCAGGTGGTCCTGAAGGTTCTTTGCAACTTGGACCGCAGCTTAATGATTCGTTTGTGCCGCGCATTGGTGTGTCAGGTGTAGAGATAAGAATCCATTATCCGACAGAACGCGTATTCACCCTTGACCGGGTCGGTGTAATGATGACCGGAACACAGATGGGAAGGGGCAGGAACGGTGAACTTGAATACGATCCAAACGTTCTTGGTTATTTTACGGTCTCTTTTAATTCTCCACTAAGCAGAAGGGGACAACGATTCGGGACTGTGAGATATTCGACCACGCCCCTGGTTGGCATGCTGCTTGATGAATATCGTGCAGGGGGAGAGTTCAACGTCGATTTCATGACCCGATTAAGAGGTCGTGCTGTTTCATGGGGGTTCGGGGCAAGGTTGCAATATCGCTTTGGCGGTGAAGAAGCCCAGACAAATGTTCTGCAGGTTGAACCGACCTATCTTAGGGGCAGTGCAGAAGTTTATCCTGGGGTTGCAGTAACGGTTGGCCTCGGAGGCCGTTTTGATGTCGGTCCTGGAGGAAGGCTTAACCCAATAAGCAGTCCTGTTGCAGGCACGGTGGGGCTGGAAATAAATCCAGGGCTGATACGCCGCGCAAGAAGAGGTGGAGTGCCGCGCCC
Source organism: Microcaldota archaeon (assembly GCA_018813505.1). GTDB lineage: Archaea > Micrarchaeota > Micrarchaeia > Anstonellales > Bilamarchaeaceae > Bilamarchaeum. The sequence continues at coordinate 24,162 of JAHJBM010000061.1, read as the reverse complement.
GTCAGAAGCGCTTGCGGTTGTGCCACGACCAGGCGTTCTGTATCTTGGCGAAGATGTTTGGCAATGCTATATTGAAGCAACGCAGTTTATCAGTGAGAATGAGGGGCATTTATCAGAACCGAATGTGCAAAGACAAGCCCAGCAACATGCAAGGCGTCTCAATCAGGCAATACTCAGTCGCCTCACTAGCCTAAGGTCAAGCGGTGATGGTAGCATGCGTGCTGCAGAAACCGTGAGTGGCGGCAGGCCATACAGGTTTGGTATGCGTCATCTTGAAGCAGGAAGGCTTGATCAAGCTCTTCAGGTTCTTGGAAGGATTCCTGCATTCAGCATTATCAGTCAATCTAATGCAGAAGGTAATGTTCCAGAAGGCTATGTTGTAGAAGGCATATATCTCCAAAGAGCGCCTCCGGCAGAGCAACAACAGGATCAAAATACGCAGCCTCCAGTCCAACAAGATCAGGGTGGTGCTCCTCCTGATAACGCACCGCCTGTAGAATCTGATGAAGGTCAAGGTCCAAGTGCAAGAAGAGGCAGAAGACCTGCAGTCAGGCATGCAAGAAGAGTCGCAAGAGGCAATTCTGGGAGGCGCAGGCGGTCCTAATAAATAATATATGCTGCAATATCATTTGGTGGATGCTATGAAAAAAATATCGTTATTCTTTACGATCTTGCTTTTTTTCGCTACTATTCCTGCACATGCCGATCTTGCATTCGTGCCGGCTGATATGGACAACGGCTATCCGGAATACGTATATTTCAATACGATGTTTGTTTTCAACAATGACTTTGGCCTGTCTGCACTTGATCCAGATTATGTCGCCAGCGGAGATCCAGATGATCTAGAAGGCGGTGATCAGATATGCAGCGGTGCAGAATTGACTCTGTCTCCAAACATTGTATCAAACTGGGCATTCGCAGGCGATGTTCAAATACGCTCGGCGTATCCAGAGTGCACACATCTGAGCACCTATTGCCCGCTCGACGTAATACACACCGGCTCAACAACTTCAAACGCAAGGATCGTGTGGCTTTCTGAAGATGTTTTTGATGCACAGGCAGAATACGGACGGGATCACCTATTTGCCACTGATTATTCTATTCCTTCCACTGTAAGCCGTTATCTTGAACTTCAGCCGCCGCTCACGCAACAGCGAGTTACCTACGTGTTCACCACACGCGATCCTGTTTTCAATATGCGCGGTTATGCGGATATCTTTTGCAAAGGTGACTTGCGCATACAGGACATGAGAGAAGGCCGTGGCACTGTTATTGATATGGCGGACGGTACCGATGACCTTGAAATTAATCTAGACCTGTTAGGTGCTCATGAAATAAGGACGCAACTGGAAAATGTGGAATGCTTTGGAGCAGTAGTAAAAGATCCGGTTGATAACGATAATCCTGAACATTATAGTTTCTTTTATCTCTATTATTATGCGCAAAACACACCAGACATACCATCACCATTCGTCCGTGAAACAACAACAATAAGCGTTGTCGAGTCTGCGGGTGATTGTAATATCGGTGAGATGTCGATAATGCCTTCTCCGTCTCTTACGGATCCTGAACATTATGTGGTAAGAATGGTTGTACACAATTATGGCGATCCTGTAATCATCACAGATGTTAGTACATCTGATCATAATTTTGTTGTTGGTCCTATGGATCCTGCACTTTGCCATGCACCTGACTTTGATCCTGCAGATTGTCCGCCTCCTGGTGGTTCAAACGGTTTTGGAGTAGCAATACCAAGAGGACGTGATGTTGTATTATATCTTGATGCTTCAAGGATTCGCGGTTCAAGCAGAAGTTTCCAGATTACGCTGCATGCAGAAACAGTATCTGGGGCATGCGGTGGTCCGGGAGAATGCGATGAAGATGCACGCATTACCTTTTTCAGTTCAGGTCCTGGTGATACTGTTCCTGCTTCCTGTGAAATTGATCCAGCTTCACTTGATATAGGTTCATATGAAATCGGTGAATTTGAAGTAACCTGTTACAATACATTGGGGGTAGAAACGCCCTGCACAGGCAGCGACTGGTCAATAGAAGGTTTTAGCGGAGAATTCCTTGCAGCTACAAGTGAATACGCGCACATCTATCCAAGAGACTCTCCTGGTACAAGCGGGCTGATAAGATATACTTCTGGCGATGTGACTTGTACCTCTGATATAGATGTAGTATCACCAGATTATGTTTGTGAATTCGATCCAAGAAGAGCGACTCTTGATCATGAAGAATTCGTGGATTTCGATCTTGTATGTAGTGTGTCAGGTGCAAGAGATACTCCTGATTTTGCAGAATATGATCTTACTCGAGGTCTTGTTGGAAGTACGCGTGGGCGCGGTCCAAGAGGAATAACTGGTGCAACTTACACTGCCCCTGATAGAAATACTGCTGGTGATCTTCGTGGCGCAGGCTATTGGGAAACTGGTGAAGACATTATTGGTGCAGTTGCAATCGCAGGTATAGTAGTAAATAACGATTCTGGGTTGCCACCTGATGAAGGCGGATCTGACATATGCGAGATAAATGGAGGCAATCCGCTAGATGTGTATGCAGGTCAGTACGGTTGGGTGTCTATACATTGTGGAGAAGACGGCGATATCGCATGTTCCAGTGTTGACTGGGATACACCTGATCATGAACTCGCAGAATTAAGGGATCCAAGCAATGATCACGGAACAGGTTTCTATATCACTGGAGAAGTTGGGGAAGAAGGTGAGATCTCGGCAAGCGTTGGAGAAGAGGAATGTTCAATTCCATTCACTATCAGTTCGCTTGACTGCTGGGAAGTTTCATAGTTTCAAATTTATTATTTATATTTTATCCTTTTCACAATCGCAGCACTCTATTTATAATCTAAAACCCATTTCAGTTAGTTTCTCATTTTCAAATCCGGCCAATTGCACAAGCAATATTCTGCGCGAATCTATTTCAAATCCTTGATTCCTTCTCACTGTTCTGGTTGAACCAGATTCATTCTCTGGGCCATCTATTTCTCCTATAAGTCTTTGCACATCTATGCAATCATCTTCTGGTTTCACGTCCATTTCATAACATCGTAGCGCATCGAGTACGATCTTCTTCACTTCTTCATCTCCATTTCTGGCATGATCGATTGCAGAGAAAAGCACCATGCCGCGATAGAGTGGATCTGCATCAAGCATCCATAATTCTGTTGAAATCATATGGACTGCATAAGCTGCTATTGTCGGATTGGCTACACTCCTGATGGCTGCCTTTGTAATATCCATAATCAGTTCGTATATTGTTGCACTGCTATTTATTGAATATTTTTCTGCAATCACGGGGAATGCTTTTATTGCATCAGCTAGTAAACATTTTCTTATGCGTTCTCTATATTCTGCTTCTTTTTCAGCATTCCTTTTCATGAGTTCTTCTTCAGCTTCTTCACCTGCATCAAGTGGAAGCGCCATTATGTCTTCGTATTCTGGTGGTTCAATAAAGAAATTTTTGGACAGATAAGCTATCAGGTCACATGCTGTTATCACTGTTTCCACATACTCTCTATTGGTTAGTATCTCTCTCCTGTTCTTGTATCTCTCTTCAAGATCCAGATGTCCAGTATCGCAACCATTTTCTTTCTTATATGTGGAGAGCATCCGATTGATGGCACCACTAGTATCTCTACCATGGTGCTCTAATGCATCTATAGCCATAATAATAATCGTTTTTCTACATTCACTAGGCATGCCTAGTTTTTTTGATTCAAAGTAAATATCCTCGAGTGCAAGAATGGGTTTGTCTGCACACTTAATTACCATGTCTATTGACCTTCGGATAAGTTCCTTTGTGGCTGTTTCCCAGGCGGTTTTATCAGTTCTGTTCCCTAGAAGGCAAGTGTCAACGATATCTGGCCCTACCATTGCCTTTTCAGCAAATGTTTTTGCCTTGATTATTTCTCTTCGTAATTCGGATGGCTGATCATAACTATACGCGATTTTAATGCTGCATAATGCAAGTTGGATCAGCGCATTGTTGCGTCTTGCCATTTCATTATTTGGCTCCTTTTCTTTGTATACCCCTGCCTTTTCAGCTTCTACTCTAAGCCGACGATCCAAACTGAGCGTCTTATCTTGTTCTCCATCATGAAACCTCATATACTCTCTTGCACTGGCAACCTGTTTCTTGGTATCAAGGCCATGGGTACTTCTATTACTTTGAACTGGGGGCTCTTTTTTGCTGTCAAGTGCTACCATATAACTATACTTACAATAACATATATTTAAAATAAGTGCTATCCTACTTTACACGTGTACTACTTCAAATCTAAAGAAAAGCCTCAACCTGTTCTTCTTTTTTCTCCTTCTCGGATTCAAATTCTATCGCCTGCTGATGCAGAGGTGCACCCCTTTCCCTTTTCGTAGATTTTCTATTCCTAACACTTACAAATACAGGATAATTGACGGCAGCACCAACTACTATTGCTTCGCCAACCTTTAGTCCTGTGATAGATTTTGCAATCCTTGAATCAATTCCTTCTGAGCTCATTTGTATGTGGTCAAGATCATTTGGATTTGTAACTCTGAGTATTATGTGTGTATTGCACTGGCTCAATGCAGTTGTGCTTAGATTCACTGGCCTTTGGGAAATGAGGCAAAGCGATGCGCCGAATTTTCTTCCTTCTCTTGCAATCGTTTCAATAATGCTTCTTGAAACAGCCTCATGTTCTTCTGCTTTTTGCTGCGCAAAATTATGCGCTTCCTCAACAAGCAAAAGAAATGGCGGGATCTGATTTTTTTTTCTTAGATTAAATAATCTTCGCGATATCATTGCAACCAATATCTGTTTTTTCCTTAGGGAATCTATTGTACTGAAATCAAGAATTGTAAGGTTGCCTGGCTGGATTTCGGTTATGAGTTTTGGGTTTTCGGTTTTCTTGGAAATGAACCTATATCGTTTTAGTTCAGAAAGCGAACGTTTTAGTGCACGTTTTACGTCGTCCTTGGAAACATCTGTTTTTTCCACAGCATCCAGCAGATCCTTGAAACCATATGATTCCTCATCCTTTTTTTCCTGCTTGAGCTGCAACATCGCATGACGGAGAACCTCCCTCTGCGGCGTTGAAAGATTTGGAAGCCATGACATAATCATCTCTGGTTTCATTTTTCTTAATGGAATCGAAATTTCGTTTCCATCAATCACTTTTGTTTTTGATCCATAATTTGGATCGTGCTGAAACCCTACATATTCACCATGAATATCTATTACCACAACTGCAATCCGTCCGTCTTGTTTTTTACGATCGAGAATTTCTTCCAGAAGCACTGAAGACAAATGCGATTTGCCTGCACCACTCATTGCAAGTATAGCTAGGTGTTTTTGTACCAATCGAGTCATGCATATTTTTGCAGGAACATCATGATGTTCGATAGCACCTATATGGAAACCATTATCCTGGAATCCAAGAAACTGGCGAAGGAGTTCATTATCTGCGCTCTGAACTTTCAATCCAGGTGAAGGCGGTACGAATGCACGTTTAAAAGAGTGTTGGAAGGCATCCGGTCCATCGTCACTGTGTTTTGCAATACCAAGTATTTTCACTATCACAATAGTATACTCCCATGAGGATGATGGAAAATGCGAGTCCATTCCTGAATTTTTTTCAAACTCTGCTACGCTTTCGGCTCTTTCAAAATAACGGTTTGATTTGTATATCTCTGATACATGGCCGAAAAGTATCCCGTTACTTTGAGTTACCTGCACATACTGGCCCTTTTTTACCTCTGAATTATTATTGATTACAAATGAGAATTCGGTTGTTGAGGGACTTTCCTCTGTTGTTATTATGGTACCTAGAATTTCGTGCATGTCTATCCTAATTATATTACCTGGCAAAATTAAAGAACATGCTATTCAATGGTCATCCTTCCAAACTTTAGGAATAGCGGTTTTTCCTGTTCAATATCGACTATCGCAATCACAAGTTCCTTGCGCAATCTACCCGCAGTTTCAAGGGATGGAAGAAGATCCTCAACATCACATTTCCAATTTTTTGGAACAACCATAATCAGGCCATATGTCCTGTCTTCTCCTGGTCGTACTCCTTTTCTATGAAGTCTAAGGTAGTCTGTGTTATCAAGGCTTGGCCTGACAATATACCCTCTATCGCGCAGATATTTTATTACATAAAATTTTTCCATATAAAGTTTATCATGTTTTTTCACTGTATCAAATATTTTGTCCTTTTCTATCGGAATAACTCCCCTATCTGCAAAATATGCTGCTTCAAGAAGCGCTATTTTTGTTTCATCTGCTTCTTCTACACCTGCACCTAGGCTTCTGAGTTTAAGTATGGTGGATCTGTCACTTATTACTAAGTAGGTCTCTTCGAATCTGAACTTATTGTCGTCAGCATGTTTTTTCTCAGTATCCTTTTTCATTCTCCATCATCTGCGTGGCTTTTTGTTTTTATCTCCCCTATTATCATCTTCAGATCACTACTTTTGATATCTTCAACATGTATTGCCATATGGGAACCGCCTGCTGTATCTACTATGAGCGTTCCAACTCTAAGTATTCGCTGTACTATTCCCTGGATGTATGTCGCTTCAGTTATCCTGTGGTATGGGAGCATGATCTCCTTTGTCCAGAAAATGCCTCGTTTATATGTGACTGATTTCTCATCCAGTGTAATGGAATAAAAACGGGACATGATAAATATGGTCGCTATGTATATCAGCGATATAATCCATATGATCTCAAGAAATGTTATGACCACATTCTTCAATATCTCGCGGTAAGTGTATACTATGAGTGTGAGTATTATGGCAAGAATGAATATTTTTGTCATCCCGACTACTGGATTCGGATGAAATGAATATTTCATATGATTCATAGTTAATACAAATGTTATAAAAATACACGTAGCTAAGAAAATTCAGCATTCAAACAAAGTTTGATGCAATATGGTTGGTTGTATTTTATGCTAGTTATTTACACAGATGGTGCATCATTCGGAAATCCGGGGTCTATGGGCATTGGTATCGTGATATACAAAGATGGTATGAGGGTGGAAGAACTCAGCGAATACATAGGCGAAGGGACAAACAATATCGCAGAGTACACTGCAGTAATCAAAGCACTTGAAACTGCACATCAAATGGGCGAAACCATGGTACACATCAAAAGCGACAGTCAGCTTGTAATAAGACAGTTGAACAACGAATACAAAGTCAAGGACATAAAACTAAAGCCACTAAGTAAACGTGTCGCTAGTCTCATCATTGGAATGGAAGTTCATTTTGAGCATATCCCAAGAGAAAAGAATACAGAAGCGGACAAACTTTCAAAACAAGGTGCAGAGCTGGGGAAAAGGAAATAAACCTGACTGCTGTTTGGTCATTGAGGTAAACAATCATGAAAATAACTATGGACAATAATCTCGGAAAACTAATGACATTCGAACTTTCCAAGGACAAACCTACCCACGGCTGGTTCTGGTACAAGGAAGGGTTTGCACCAGAAATAGTCGAATATGCGATAAACTATGGCAACAAAATTCACACTCACAAATGCGATTCAAAACTTCCTGAAATAATTCTTGACCCGTTTTGCGGTGTTGGCACAACCCTGCTTACTGCAAAACAAAAAAACATACTATCTATTGGAGTTGATGCGTCTCAGCTTGCGGTATTTATTTCAAAAACAAAAACCGATGACTATGCTGAAGAAGACATTGGAGCTGTAGAAATATTTGTTACGAACAAACTTCGATCTCTTAAAAACACCAATTTGCAAAAATGGCAATTTGAACTATTTGATCCCCGCGCGGTTTTTCCAAAAAGAAATTATAATCAAATACTCGCGATAAGAGAAGCCATAGAACAGGAAGAACCACGAACCCGAAATCTTCTTTTGCTTGCACTTCTTTCAGTGCTTCCTCAGGCCAGTATCATGCTGAAAGATGGTGGGGTACTAAAGATAAAAAAAGATAAACTTGCCATTCCTGCAAAAGATGTATTCAAGAGGAAAGTGAAGCGAATGGTGCGGGAGTTGCGTGAGCGTGATTATTCGGGATATACTCCAGAAGTTTTTATCGGTGATGCACGCGCACTTGAAACACCTACTGAAAGTATAGATCTGATCGTTACATCACCCCCATATCTGAATAATATTGATTATTCAAAAGTGTACGGGATCGAGCTCAGCCTGCTACACATGAGTAAGGCAGAAGCCGAAGAAGTACGAATGCGTGCCATAAGATCGTTTATAGGAAAAGATATGAAAGTCAATGAAATGCCAGAAGAAGTTGGAGAACTAGGGAATCAAATTCCGATAGTTGGGAGCTATTTCAAAGATATGGAACAGGCTATCATGGAAATGTTTCGGGTCCTGAGTTCTGGGTCTTGTGCACATGTGATTGTTTCAAATTCTATAATTCACAATACTCATGTAATTGTCGATGAGATATTTGCAGAGATGGCCGAGCGAATTGGTTTTTCAGATGTTGAGATAATCGTTGGTGCAGAAAGAGTTGCAGATGTTAGGCCGCAAAAAGTTAAAACAAGGGAAAGCATTGTGGTGATGCGGAAATGAACCATAGAGAAGTTATCTCACGGCTGAAGCAGCTGGGTAAAAATACCAAACCCGGTTACAAAGAGGGAATGGCAAGATTCGGGATAGAATCATCCAACGCGCTCGGAGTTCCATTGCCTGAAATAAGAAAGTTTGCAAAAGAAATCATTTCTTCCGAAGGATCACCATTCGGAAGAAAAGCTCCCGATGTCGGTAGTAAGCTCGTCGACATCGAGATCGGTAAAAATCACGAACTTGCGCTTTCGCTCTGGCAAACAAATATTCATGAAGCAAAAACGATTGCAACCCTTATTGATGATCCAAAACTCGTAACCGAAAACCAAATGGATGATTGGGCCAATGATTTCTATTCATGGGATATCTGCGATCAATGTTGTTCAAATCTTTTTGACAAAACTCCATTCTATAAAAAGAAAATAATTGAATGGATCAAAAGTGAAAAAGAATTCGTAAGGCGTGCGGGTTTTGTACTTATGGCAACAAGTGCTGTACATGACAAGAAAGCGCCTGATGCACAATTCATTGAATATCTACCTCTAATCAAGCAGTACTCGCATGACAAAAGGAATTTCGTAAAAAAAGCAGTAAACTGGGCGCTAAGACAGATCGGCAAAAGAAACATCTCATTGCACAAGCATGCACTGGCACTTGCAAAAGAGCTCAGGCAGACTGAAGATAAGACTGCGAGATGGATCGGCTCCGATGCTGCAAGGGAACTGGAAAGAGGGGATTTACGCATTCGCCACTGAGCTAATGATTAATGCAAAGCCAGCCAGTTTCTAATTCCTTCTCTCAATTGCGGATCTACGGCCTCGTTTTCCTCGAATTGACGGAGAGACCAGATGATATTATGCCGGATGTTCGAATTTACTCCGTCATACGCGGCCTCAAGCAGGTTTACTATTCTTGAAAGTGCGTCGTTATTTATGGCAGAATCCACATGCATACGGGACACCTCAAAGGCTGCGCTTCTAAGAGAGTCTAGTGTTAGATAATAAGTCGTATTTATGGTTTGAAGGTTTCTCTCCCATATATCGATTATTCTTCCCCACAAACCCGGTTCTTTTGCGAATATGCCAACAAGAACACCAAGGGAACTTCGAACAACCATTTCAGACTCATCACCGACAAGCGGTTCGGTCAGATCTAAGATTCGGAGTCTCAATTGCGGACTCGTGTGCTCATCACTGGCAACTCTGCCTAAAAGACCGAGCGAGTTACGTCTGGCATATTCGTTCTCACTATGTAAGTATACTCCTGCTACCTCTACTGCACGTTCCCTTAGTCCATCTATGTTACTCCTGAGAGCAATATAATAGAGCTGAAATAATGCGTAGTCGCAAAACGTCTCAGGTTCACTGCCTAAAGAATGGCCATTGTCAACGGGAAAAAATCTAGTTGCTGAATCCCATTCATTACAATCAGTGCCAAGTTCATGTTCCAATAATGTGAAAAGCCGCTCTTGTGACTCTGGGCTGCCTCTATTATTTGTGGGCTGAACAACAAAGTGGAAATAATACCTCCAATCCAGGGACCTTAGCACATGCATAATAGGTTCGCTAAATCGCAATCCCATCCGAAGTTCTTCATCGCTTGCGTTTAATTCCCAGACCAGACGACGCTGAAGTGCACTCGTAGCATACATACCTACATGCAAGTCAGATTCGCTGGCCATTGAAATAAGATGTTCTGCGGCCTGCTGACTGAGTCGTGATACATGCTGTTCATCCATACTGGTGGGGTGGCAATGGTATTCGCCATTCAAAGCCCTTTCAAAGATACGTGTTATCCGCTCCTCCAGATCGTAGCCAGTGAACCGGTCTGCGGCAATAGCACGCAGCGCGTTCAAAGGTAATGCGGTGCCGCTTTCAGAAAAAATATCCCGACCATGCAAAGAATCTTCCAGAAAATCCACGATCCTTGCACGTGCTGTTTGATCTCTTGTATTCACGGCAAAGGATTCCAGCGCACTGAACCTGCATTCTAGTGTTGCGGCATGATCGCGGCGATGGTCATCATCACACACGCCCATATCAGACAGTACAGGTTCTGGCAACTGCCGATATACGCCTGGACCGCATGAACCTAATGCACCACAGACTAATAGCATGGAACCTAAAGTTTTCCAAGATGAGTGTTTTTGATCAGTTACCTTCCCGTGTTCTTTTCCAATTGTAAGTCGTGATCTCATGCTGTTTATCTTTATGGAAAAAGGGATATAATGCTATTGGCCAATTTCGTGTTTCATATCTAGACTGTCCGCCAATTGAATTTAAACGCATCAGTCCAAATCCCATTCTGCCGACATGGCCTTTTGTTGGCTTGATTCCATGTCACATAGTTTAATAGTAAGAAAATCACGAATGTCAGGAAGAAATTATCGGACAGCCTATTCATACCTACATCAAAAATGGATATTTAAGTTTAAGTGTACAGATTAATTCACATGCTAATCGGAATAGTTGGAAAACTTTTTTGAAAAGCTTAATAAAGTTAACAGATATAGAGAAAGGATGAGGGAGGTAAATATTTGGGAGTTTCGATCGAGAGTAAATATACGCGTCAAAGAAGAATTCTTAGTAACAGTAAGAAGCAAGCTTTATGAAAAGTATAAGAAACGAGATGGCATTTATCTAGCTTTACAAAAAAAAAACAATCTCCCCTCCAGTACATTTTACAATTTCTTGAAGGAAAGTCACTGCAGGAAATTTTTCGTTCCTTTAGAGATATGGATACAGATATGCAATCTTCTTGAGATTGATTTACTTGAGCTGCAAAATAACATATCTGCATATAAAACCAGCAATGGACCAAATTTTGTTTCAGAGCCAATACTACCTGTCAAGATTACTCCAATATTTGATATGATAATAGCCCACAATATCGCAGATGGAACAGTGATTAATCCGAAAAAAGGGCGTTTGCCATATTTTGGGTATAGACAATTTGACAAGCAGATTAGAAGCTTATACGTAACAAAATTGGAATCGATATTTGGGAAGATAAATTTCCCAAGGAGATACTACTTAACTACCACCCGCCCCTATTGCCCGCCAGTGCTTGCTAGTCTATTCTTCAATGAATATAACTTAGATACAACAAGTTTTCTTTCAAGAACTGCTAGAATACCAAAAGGAATAATAGAAAAAGACAGAGACCATCTCATTGCCGTTTTAATCGCCTTTATAATAGATGAAGCATGGATCGACTCGACAATGATTGGCATCTCAGTAAAAAATACGGGATTGGCAGGTGATCTGTATCAAATATGCTTGAAATTGGGGTATAAAACAACATTCACGGTTAAAGGGGAGTATGGTACAATTTCAATACTCCGAAATGGTATGAAGAAATTTTTTCAGGATTACAAAAAGATAATCAAAATTTATCCTGAAATGAATTTGGGGAATAAGGAAATAAAAATAGAGAATAGTTTCAAGATATATGATCGACGCATTTATAAGACGAAGGGAAATAAAAATATAATATTAAACATGTTGAAAAAAGAACCACTAACTGTCAATCAAATTGCTTTACGCATAAATATGACAAGGCCGGGAATAAGATTTCATATACACAATTTAGAAAAAGCAGGTTTGATATCAAGACGATTAATAGATCACAAAAGAATGGAAAGCATTTACGAATTTGAATGAGGGAGTTTATGTTAATTGGTTTGGTTGGCAAGCCCAGTAGTGGGAAATCGACATTTTTCATGGCAGCGACATCTGTAGCCGTAGAAAGGTCTGCAAGACCTTTCACTACAATAAAGCCTAACCGTGGAGTTGGATATATTGAAGTGCAATGTGTTGACAAAGATTTCAACGTGCAATGTAATCCCAGAAGTGGTTATTGCATAAATGGTCGAAGATTCGTACCGGTTGAAATTTTAGATGTTGCAGGTTTAATTCCAGGTGCACACGAAGGCAAAGGACTTGGAAATAAATTTCTTGATGACTTGAGGCAGGCAGATATTCTTGTGCATATAGTTGATGCGAGTGGGTCCACAAACGAAATTGGCGAGCGGGTGCCTGTCGGAAGTTACGATCCGTGCAACGACGTGAAATTTTTGGAAGATGAACTCGATTACTGGATAAAAGGAATTTTGGATAAGAATTGGAATAAGCTTGTGCGCGAGGCAAAGATAAAGAAAAACGAGGATGTCATAAGCGATCAATATACTGGACTCGGTGTTAAGAAAGAAGTAATCGCAAGAATACTCAAGGACATTCATATTGATGAAAAACCTATGATTGATTGGACTGAAGAAGAACGCATTTTACTCGCTAAAAAAATCCGGCAGCGTGGCAAACCCATAATAATAGCTGCCAACAAATGCGATCTTTCCACAGGAATGGCAAATTATGAGAAGCTGAAAAAAACATTTCCAGAATATCTTATTATTCCATGTTCTGCAGAGGCTGAAATAACCTTGAAACAAGCTGCGAAAATCGGGCTTATAGATTACATCCCCGGCGACAAGGAATTCAAGATCAAAGGAACATTGAGCGAACAGCAGGCTGGTGCAATGTCCATAATGGCTCAGGTATGCCAGAAATATGGTGGTACTGGAGTACAAAAATGCCTTAATGCTGCTGTGTTTGATTTCTTATATTACATAGCAATATTTCCAGGCGGTGTTGGCAAGCTCGTTGATAAGGATGGAAACGTTCTTCACGATTGTTTTCTCATGCCTCCGGGTTCAACCGCATTGGATTTTGCATTTGCCCTGCACAGCGATATCGGAAACGGTTTTATCAAAGCAGTAAATGCACGTGATGCAAAAGCCGTTGGAAAGGATCATCCATTACATCACAGGGATGTTTTGGAAATCGTATTTAAGAAAAAATAGGTGTATCTATGGAATATCCATTTCTTTATTTTGGACAGGGAATTGGGAGTTGTTTGTATTATTACATCTGGTTTGATAAGGCTCCCACACCATCACAAAAAAGAAAAATAAAAAAACTCATTCCTACCCCATTTTTAACATGGGAGAATGATGTGCTGCAATTTTGTGCTAATGATGACATGCAATACGAATCAGAATCATCTCGCAGGGATTTCGAGATTGGTATGATCAAGATCCATTCTATTTGCCCAATAAAAGTATTCATACAATCTGAAGATGACTGTGGCACTGTCTTTGGCAAATGGCATAAATGGAGTATCAAACAAAGTGAATCACTTGTATTTCGGGATTTGGTTGGAAAAAAACATACTCCTTCTATTGTCTTTGGATGGACAGTATTCAATCTGCTGGAATTGGTTTTCACAGATAAATTTCTGAAAAAGATAGATCAGAAAAAAACTGAAAAACTGATTTTATTTCTGACAGATATGTTGACCAAATTACCTAATTCTTCTGAAAAAAAATCTCTGGTTGATGCAACTGTAGAGGAGTTACTTCCTGTTTTATTAGAGTCTTTGGATAGAAACAACTGGTCTTCGATATTTAAAAAATTCAGTTCTGAATTCCAGCAAATAATTCTAGGTAAACCTTTACTGGGTTCAATGTTGCTTGGAAAGGAAAAATATTATAGATTGGTTGTAGATAAAATAAAATCTGCTAATTCTGTTAATGCCAAAGAAGTTTTGTATGGTGCTACTAATCTAATGGAACTTATATCTCGCGGGAAAATACCAATAAAAACAATAAAATCAATGGCCTTGGCAATTCTTGAAAATAAAAATCTATCCAAAAAATTAAATGAACTTGAAAAAAAATGCCATAAAAATATCAAACAAAATGTCAATGCAAATGATGTGTCATTTTCAGGAGATTGGGGAGAATTATCTCCATCAACTATGATATATAATCTCGGAAGCAGCGAGTTGATTAACAAGAGATACAAAAACGCAATCGAGCTTTTAGAATTGGCAATGATGCTTCCAACCCAGAATTGGATGGCTTATAATAATCTGTTTGCAGCCTACTGGTACTCTGGGAAATTTCAAAAAGGAAGATTGTTGGCAGAAGCTGATATAGTGCATAAACAAGCAGCACCAAATAATCCATACATATACCATCATCTTGCATGCTTTTATGTCAAATTTAAGGAATATGACAAAGCAATTGAGCAGGTCAGACTGGCAAAGGTCCATGGCTATCCTCTCATGGCCAGCATACAAAGGGATGTTGATCTGATGCCGCTCTGGAAAATGGATTCATTTAAAGCAGCATTAAAAGGCAAGAAATATCAAAAGCGTTTACTCAGACGTAATCGTAGGGTGTGAGATATGAAAAACATCGCTCCGGAAATCACACGACAAAGATTACTGATCGAAGGGTTCTACGATCTTGATATCGATGAAACGACGATCTCGAATTATTTCAAAGAAATAACAAAGACACTAAATCTCAAAATGTATGGAAAACCAATCATATTTTCGCCTGGAGGTAAAGGAAAAAAAGAAAATCAGGGTTACGATGCATTTGTTCCTCTTATTGATTCAGGTATCTCATTGTATGTATGGTCCAATTCGAAATTTCTCTCGCTTATAATCTACACTTGTAAAAGTTTCGATGAGAAACTTGCACTGAAAACAACGAAAAAATTCTTCAAGTTAAAGCAAAATGAATATACTTCTTTCTAGTTATACCTATGTTCTGGTGTAATTATGATAATAGTTCTATCAACATATCCAGATAAGGAAAAAGCAGAAGCCGTAGCATTAACAATTGTTGAAAACGAACTTGCGGCATGCGTTAACATAATCAAAATTGAGAATTCAATTTATCGCTGGAAAGGAGAAATCAAAAACAATCCGGAATACTTGCTTCTTATCAAGACAACAAAAAAGGCATACTCACAACTTGAAATGCTCCTAAAAGAATCTCATCCTTATGAAACTCCTGAAATCGTTTCCCTTGAAATAAAACACACAGAGAAAAACTATGCCAAATGGGTTGATTCAGTAGTGCTTTCAAGACTTTTGAGAGTTCCGCTGGATTTGAGCGCAACAAGGCGTGCTTCTGTTCCATCCAATGAGCTAACCAAAGCCAAAAAACCAAGCACTCTTTCAAGATAACTTCTTTCACACCTCAAAATCCCGATCTTTGTTTTTGAATCATAGCTATGCAGTTTCAGTGCTGCCTCTGAAAGCCCGAATTCGCCAAAGAATTTCAGTGCTTCTGCATAAATCGAGCGCTTCAGCTTTTCAGGATCAGTAATCGAGCTATTAAGTCTGAATGCAATATAGCGCTTTTTTAACGAATCGACTCGAACCATGTGATAAAGAGCTATTGAACGTTTTTTAAATACTTTATTCTAAATTTACTTCATGGAGAAGGTACTTATTTTGTCAGGAAGCAAAAGCGATGCCGAAATAGTGGAATCTGTTGAAACAGTACTTAAGGCATTTGAGGTGCCATACAGATCTGAAATCGCTTCTGCCCATAGGAATCCGGATAAAGTAGATCAGCTTGTTATGGAGACGAGTGCGCGTGTGTTTATTGCAGTTGCAGGTTTGAGTGCAGCACTTCCCGGTGTTGTAGCCTCAAAGACAAGTAAACCTGTCATAGGAGTTCCTGTAAATGCGGCTCTTGGTGGTTTGGATTCTTTACTCTCAATAGCCCAAATGCCTCCAAACGTACCGGTGGCCACAGTCGGCATTAATGGCGGCAAAAATGCTGCAATGCTTGCAATTCAGATTCTTGCTTTAAGCGATCAGGATCTTGCAGCTAAGCTCAGCGACTTCAAAGAAAAAATGAAACAATGAAATCTTATTAATCCAACCCTATTATGGTAATCTATTCACAGGTAATATTATGGACAAACCAGATTTTCATTTCCCGGCATTATTAAAAAAATGCAAAAGAGGCGGACCGGCTGTAACCCATCCAAAAGATGCCGGGCTTGTCATGGCATATACTGGAATAGGTAAAGACAGTGTCGTTGTAGAGCTTGGGAGCGGTTCTGGTTTCATGACAATTCAGATGGCCAATATAGTGAAACATGTTACCACTTATGAAAAAAGAAAGGAATTCCAGGAACTTGCAATACAGAATGTGAAAAAAGCAGGATTAACAAACGTGGAGTTTAAGCTCAGGGATGTTTTTGAGGGCATTGATGAAACGGATGTTGATCTCATTTTTTGTGATGTTGCAGAACCGGAAAAGATAATCAACGGGATGCACGATGCAATTCGCATTGGTGGTTTTATATCTGCACATTGCCTGAATATCGAACAGGCCAAGGCATTGCATTTGGCAGCTGAAAAGGTTTTCAAAGAAGTTTTCACTCTCGATTGCCTGGTAAAAGACTATGATGTGCGTGACTTTGGAACCAGGCCAAAACATTTCGGTCTTATGCATACTGCATATATGGTTTTTGCGAGAAAATAAAGATGTGTTACAATGAAAGTAGTTGAGTTTAAGCTTGGTAAAGTATTAATTCTTGATCAGTCTCTTTTACCACATAAAGAAGAGATCGTTGTTTGCAAGACTGTGGCAGAAGTGGCAGATGCAATAAAAACAATGAAAGTACGTGGTGCACCTGCAATCGGTGTTGCTGCTGCATATGGTATGGCACTTAGTAATGATTTACAAAAAGATGCAAAAACATTGAAATCAGCACGACCCACTGCAGTTGATCTTTCTCATGCAGTGGATTTTGTATTACGAAGGGCTGAGGATGGGATAAGACCTTTAGAATCAGCAGAAAATTGGGCTCATGGTAATGAAGATCGCTGTGCAAGAATCTCTGAGCATGGTGCAGATCTTATTAAAGATGGGGATAACGTTCTGACACATTGCAATACAGGTCCGCTTGCAACAAGTGCTGAAGGAACTGCACTTGGGGCAATAATCCGGGCAGCTCGGGATGGTAAGAAATTTTTTGTTTATGTTGACGAGACCCGTCCAAGATTCCAGGGTGCGCTGACAAGCTGGGAATTACTGCGTAATAAAATCCCGCACAAAGTCATAACCGATAATTCTGCTGGTTTTCTTATGCAGAAAAAAGAAATCGATTTTGTTTTTGTGGGTGCTGATAGGATCGTGAAAAATGGTGATTTTGCGAACAAGATAGGAACATATTCGGTTGCAGTAATTGCAAAGGAGAACCACATTCCTTTTTATGTTCTGGCACCCATATCCACATTTGATTTTGAAACAGAAACTGGCGATAGTATAACTATCGAGGAAAGAGATGAAAAAGAGGTACTTTGGGTTTCAGGATACAGAATCTATCCAAAGGGTACTCATGCAAGAAACATAGCGTTTGATGTTACACCATCACGATATGTAAAGGCTTATATAAATGAATTTGGGATTTTTGATAGAATCTCAGGAGTTGAAGATACTTGGAAGAATACGAAGGAGTAAAGTTCAAACTTGTTATTGGTGAAGGTACAGTCCCAAAAATCTACATTGAAGATTATCTTAAGCTGGACAATAAGCTTTCAGCATTCATAAATCCAAAAGAAAACGACGGTAATATGAGCATAAGAACAAGCGATGGATTTCTGATCAAAAAAGCTGGTGCGCAGGTAACCCAACTTGATCAGGATGACGTAGTTTTGGTAAGAAAGGTTGACGGGGATCTTGTTTATGCAATCGGTGGCGAACCATCTTCAGAAGCCATGCTGCATTATGAGATCTATAAAAATTGTGCAGATGCGAGCATTATATTGCATTTTCATGATGATCGGCTCTTGAAAAAAGCCAAGGGTACCTTGGTGAAAGAATATTCATACGGAACCCGTGGTCTTGCAGTTTCAGCGGGTAAAGCTGCCAAAAAAAGTAATATCATCATTCTGAAAGGTCATGGTCTGGTTCTAAGGGCAAAAGATGATATCGAGCTTATTGACACACTTAAAAAACTCTTCGGAAGACAATAAAAACTCACAGGTGTAATGATGGCACAAGTAGAAATCAAAAATGAAGGAAAAACAATCGAAGTTCCTGATGGTTCATGTTTAGTGGAATTAGAAGGAAAGTGCGGTATAGTGTTTGCATGCAAAGCCGGTGCGTGTGGGTCATGCAAGGTAAAAGTACTTGAAGGAATGGAAAACCTTGAATCTCCAAATGAGCAGGAAAAATCAGGTCTTGCGACGTTCGGTTCAGATCCAAAAGAACGACTTTTATGCGAAACAAAGATCAAATCGGGCAAAATAGTCATCGAATATTAGAACCTTTGCCCAAGTTTTACATATGGCAAACGTTCACGAAAGGTCCTGAGGTATTTCCTCAGGCTAAATATGATATTTCTCCTCACGGTGTTGTGTTTACCTCAGGTGGCAAGCATGTTTCAAGGAAACATGATGCACATGGAATGTTGTTCCATCGCGAAGATAGAATAAACCCCATTAGAAATACAGATGAGGTTCTTCTGCAGGAGTAGCGAAGTTCCTGAACGGCGTTCCGTTCACGATTCGCCACTCTGCCTGAGGTATTTCTTCAGGTGAAATACAATTATACTTATGCAGGAGTAGCGAAGCGGTCAAACGTGGCAGACTCAAGTGGCCTTTTGACTCAAGTTTTTCTCATGGCAAAACGCCAGCGAAAAGCCCTGAGGCATAACGGTCAAAAAAGCTGCGTAGTTCCCTAACATATTGCAGTTTGGGAAATCTGTTGGCTCAGCGCCTTCGAAGGTTCGAATCCTTTCTCCTGCAATCTTATCTTAGCACGAGCCACAAATCACTATTTGTATTGGATGCTAGCCAAAACAAACCTTTAAATATGTGTTAGCACATAATACAAATAGGTAAGATTATGGTTAACATGACACTTTCAATTCCAGAAGATCTCTATAAGGAAATGATGGCACATTCAGAACTCAAATGGAGTGATGTTGCAAGACAAGCTTTTGAAAAGAAAGTTAAGGAACTCCATTGGATGGACGAAGTCCTGAAGAACAGTAAGATAACTGAAGAAGATGCTGAACAAATTGGTCACAAAGTAAAAGCTAATATGAGACAAAGGTTCTCAAAATGAAACTCGTGGTAGATACTAACAGAATTATTCCTGCTCTAGGGCGACATGGAGTTTCAAGAAAAATTATCACACATTTTAAAGGAGAACTTATTACTATTGGGTTTTCAATAGAAGAATTGATGGCACACAAGAAAGAGATTCTTAAGAAAGCTCAAATATCTGAAACAGATTTGGAGATGATTCTAGAAAAACTATTTTCAAAACTCATAGTTCTGGATGATTGGATCATAGAGGAGTATATGGACCAAGCAAAAGAAATAATGGAACGTATCGATTCTACAGATGTTCCATTTATTGCTGCGGCGTTGGCAACCCAATCGTCTATCTGGAGCGATGACAAACATTTCAAAAAACAGAATAAAATTAAGGTGCTAACAACAAAGGAACTTATCGAACTACTTGGATACAATGATATTTAGTATGGCTAAGAATACATGCAGAATTATAACTCAAGAAATTCGCTCTTGAGTTGCTTCAATGAACTGATTGTGATTATCTTTCTGATCCCTTTTCTTGATACGAACTTTTTTATCAACTCATAATATTCTGCCTGATCTTTTGCTCTAATTTTTACTATGATCTCCCATGTCCCAGTGCAAACATCTACGCTTTCAACATTGGGGTTTTTCACAAGTTCTTTAGCTATTCTTTCTGGGTTACCATATTCTCCGGAAGAAATACTTATCATGACAAAAGCACAAAATCCTTGATCAATTTTCTGATGATCAAAAACCGCTTTATATGCAACTATAGCTTTTTCTTCTTCAAGTTTTTTCACATTATAATGTATTGTTGTTGCTGGTTCTTTTGTTGCCCTTGCAATTTTTGCTATCTGTGGGGTGCAACAACCTGTTCTCAGTAGTTCTACCAATCTTGTTCTTATGTTTTTCATAAATTGTATATTATACGAAAAGAATATAAAAATTTGCAGAATATTCGTATAATCTACAGATACAAATATTACTATGGTCTATAATAAAACATTTTATGACACATAAGACATTAGGCGTGGTTGGCGGTTTGGGATTGGAAACTGGCCAAAAATTCTGCACTGCAATTGCATCTAAAGTGAGAAATGCGACAAACGTTCAGCCATCAATAATATGTCATATTGTAAATCTTCCTTTGACGTTGGAACTGGATCTTGTTTATGGAAGGGTCTCGGAAGAACATTTTTCAATTCTAAAAGAATCTGTCAAATCACTTGAATTGGCAGGTGTGGACAGTATCGCTATTCCGTGCAATACTGTTCATGTCTTCATAGATCGATTGAGATGTCTTTCAAACACGCCCATATTCAGTATAATTGAAGAAACTGCACTGGAGATAGCACGCAAGGATCTTGATACAGTAGGAATTTTGGCATCCTCGACTACTGTGGATGCTGGATTATATCAAAAAGAACTTTCCAAACATGGCATCAAAGCAATTTTTCCTACGAATACAGATCAAAAAATAATAAGCGATTTGATCTTCAATATTCTTAATGGAAATCAGATTCAGAAAAATATTGTCGATTCAAATAAAGTAATCCAGAAATTGGAAGGAGCTGGTGCAAAGGCGATTATATTAGGTTGCACAGATCTACGGCTGGTTGATTTGTCTTCGAAATTACCAATCATCGATTCTACTACTGTGTTAGAAGAAACAGTAATCAATTACCTGGTCGGGAATACGAATAATACGACACAGCATCTTTGAACACATGTTTCGATATCCAGGTCTTTCCGATTTTTAGGAAAAAATCAAGATATTACTATCTGCCTTATTTGAGCACAACTCTTTCACCGAGTGCTGGAATATATGTTCGGAATCCAGCCTTTTTGAGATTCACTTCCAGTTTTTTTGATGAATCCCTCTCTCCATGGACAATGAAAACTCTTTTGGGTTTCTTTTCGAGTGTACCTATCCATCGCACCAGTCCTTTCAAATCGGCATGGGAAGAAAAGCTTTCTATCCGTTTCACCTTTGCTTTCACTGCCACTTTGATCCCCATCATTTTGACTGTCTTTGCCCCTTCAAGAATGATCCTGCCCAGCGTCCCTTCAGCCTGGTATCCTACAAAAAGCAGGGTGCTTGTCGGATCCCAAAGATGATGCTTGAGGTGGTGCCTAATTCTTCCTGCCGTGCACATACCGCTTCCTGCTATTATTATGCATGGTTTTGCATATCTATTCATCTTCTTGGATTCGATGCTAGTCCTGAGATATTTTAGTTTCCTAAAACTAAATGGCACAGGAAATTCTTTTCTTAGTTGGGGTGAAAAATATTTCATGTGCTTGTTAAATATTTCCGTGGCTTCTATGGCAAGAGGGCTGTCTAGAAAAACATTTTCCTTTAATATTCCATCCCGATCCAAACGGTGGAGATAATAAATAAGTTCTTGTGTTCGCTCCACTGCGAATGATGGGATCATAAGTTTACCACCCCGTTCAAATGCATTCTTGACCTCATTTGAAAGAAGTTCCTCTCTCATGCTAGTATTCTCATGGGTTCGGTTACCATAAGTTGATTCCACAAGTACAAAATCTGCGTTTTTTATTATTGCCGGATTCTTCAATAGTGGGGTATCGCACTGCCCCAAATCACCTGAGAATACTATTTTATGTTCTTTGCCGGCTTCTTTTGCTGAAAGTTCGATTATGGACGAGCCGAGTATGTGTCCTGCATCATGGAATGTCATTGCAAGTTCATTTGTGAGCGTATAACGGGAGTCATAATCTACGGGATGGAAAAGCCGGTATGATTTCTTCACATGTTCTAGCGTATATAATGGCTCTCTTGGGGGAAGTCCTTCTCTTAAGCGCCTTTTATTCTCATGCTCAGTATCATTCAAGTTCACCATGGCGGAATCCTTAAGCATAATCTTTGCAAGGTCAATGGTTGGTGGCGTGGCAATTATTTTTCCACGAAAGCCGTTTTTGACAAGTTTGGGAATCAATCCAGAATGGTCGATATGGGCATGGGTCAGCAGAAGAAACGATATTGATTTGGGATCGAAATTGAATGGCTCATAATTCAATCTCGTGATTTTTTTTGCGCCCTGAAACATTCCACAATCGATGAGGATTTTATCCTTATCTGTTTCGAGCAGGTAACATGATCCGGTAACCATGCCAACAGCCCCGTTAAATGTCAATTTCATGAATACCAATACCAGCTGACTGTTTAAATATTTGGGTTTCTGGATTTCTAGTTTTACAGGTAAGGCATTACCTATCTCCATCATAATTATATATCACAACCGTGGAATCGATCTACAACTCCTTAAATGATGGTCTTTATGTTTGCAATAAAAGTTGAAAACCTTACTAAGAAATTTGATGAAAACACAGCAGTGGACAACATTTCTTTTGAAATTGAATCTGGTGAGGTGTTCGGACTCCTTGGCCCGAACGGTGCAGGCAAGACCACCACTCTTTCCATGCTTTCGACAATACTAAAACCAACTTCCGGCACTGCAACAGTGAACGGAACAAACATACTAGCCGATCCGGATGGTGTTAGAAAATCAATTGGAATCGTTTTTCAGGATCAAAGCCTTGACGAAGAATTGACAGCATATGAAAACATGGATTTTCACGGCAGGTTGTATCGCATTCCCAAAGAAGTGCGACAGCCAAAGATCAAAGAATTATTAGAACTCGTCGGCCTTGAAGATAGGAAAAATGATATTGTAAAAACCTTCTCAGGTGGAATGAGAAGACGATTGGAAATTGCAAGAGGATTGCTTCACAAGCCAAAAGTGCTTTTCCTTGATGAACCAACACTTGGTCTTGATCCGCAAACCAGAAACCATCTATGGGAGTACATAAAAAAACTAAACTCAGACAAAGGAATTACTATCATTCTTACCACCCATTACATGGATGAGGCAGATAAGCTATGCGATAGGGTCGCAATAATAGACAAAGGAAAAATAATAGCAATGGACACTTCCCAAAAATTAAAGGATCGTATTGGTGGCGATGTTATCACCATAAAATCAAATGATTCTGACAAACTTACCTCAAAACTAAGTGCACCATGGATCAAGCGTGTGGAAAAACACGATGGATTTGTAACTGTCCATCTTGAAAATGCGGAAAAGCACGTTATTGATATCGTAAATATAGCAAACAAGGAAAAGCTTGAGATCGGTGCAATTTCAATCCACAAACCTACGCTTGAGGATGTGTTTCTACACTTCACAGGAAGGACCATTCGTGAAGAGGAAGCAAGCACCAAAGAGAGCATGCGGATGCACCGCAGGATGTGGAGGCGATAATCATGGATATCATTTACACTATCTGGCTAAGGAATATCAAGCGTTACATGCGTTCAAAAAGTAGGATAATCGGAAGCCTTGGCATGCCATTATTCTTTTTGCTTGTACTTGGATTTGGGCTTAATTCAGTAGTAACCATTCCGGGAATGGAGCATGGTTATATTGGTTTCATTATTCCGGGAATCATTTCCATGAGTGTATTGTTTACATCTGTATTTTCAGGTATCCAGATAATCTGGGATAAGCAATTCGGGTTCCTAAAAGAGACGCTTGTTGCGCCTGTTTCAAGAATGGAAATAATGCTTGGTCAGACAATTGGGGGTGCGACAACGTCATTTATCCAAGGACTCATGATTTTAGTTCTCTCATTATTCATCGGTCTAAATATCCC
>JAHJBM010000060.1 GCA_018813505.1 Microcaldota archaeon | reverse complement strand
TGATGCAAAATCAAATGTTGTTTCTGAATTGCTTCCTGCTTCAAATGGCAGGTTTAGAATGTTAATTATTTGATCATTGACATACCAACTGGTGACCACTTTGACCCGATCTTCATCTGCACCAGAAAGGTTCCATGAAAGAGTTAAATCTTCTGATGAATAATTTGAACCAGATGTACTTGTCAATATAACATTATGTAATTCCAATAAGTCTGTAGAGGCATTTGTTGGAATTTCGACACATGTTCCAAGAGAACATTCAAATCCAGCTGTACAAGCAACTAATTCTGATACTATAGTATTGTTTGCTGAACAATAGTACTCTTGCAATCTACCATCAGCAAGGCAACTGTCTGTTCCGGTTGTACCTAAAGAGTCATTTGCAGTCGATCTAGTTGTATAATTCCTGCCATCAGGATCATTGCATACCAATGGTTCTGGTTCTGGTGCAGTACCAGAAAGACCAACATCATCAACCCTCCAAGTTCCTGAAGAAACACTGCTAACACCAAAACTTATGCCAGTAACCCTTACAGTATTAACTTCGGTTTCTGGCTGCCATGCCCAAGGGACTTTTTCAAATTCAGACCATAGAAATGATACATGAACCCAACCGGTTGTACTTTCTGCAGAACTTACGAAAGTAACTTCAAATGGAGTTGGATCGCTCGGATTTCCTGAGAACATAGTAGCTTTGAGAGGAAGACCCACCACATCAGAAGTGTACCAAAAAGATAATCCGGTTCCATTGCTTAGATTTCTTAAACCCTCAAATGACGTTCCACAGGTTGCTTCTTGTCCTGCCCTAACATTGTAATTAAGATCAAGAGACCATGAACCATTGTGATGTGCGGAAGTTGTTCTTGAACACGACATAGTTGCTGCTGACCCATCCCATCGATCCCATGAATATTCCGTGGTTTCAAAATCTATAAAAACCGAACTTTCTGATGGTTCTGGTTCAGGAGTGGATTCAGCACATCTTCCTACACTGCATTCATAATCTGCTGAACATGAAACGGTTTCTGAGACTACTGAAGTGTTTGAACAATAATATTCAGTTAGTCTGCCATCTGCTAAACAAAAATCTGATTGGTTAGTTCCCGTTGAATTGCTTGTAGTCCCTTGTGTTGTGTAAGTCCTTCCAGCATCTGAATCAGAACATAATGGTTCTGGTTCACTTTCAATACATCTCCCTGTGCTGCATTCATATCCTGTTGAACATGAAACGGTTTCTGAAATTACAGAAGTTCCAGAGCAATAGAATTCGCGCAATCTACCATCTGCAAGACAACTATCTGTTCCAGATGTTCCAGTTGAGTTCGATGTTGTACCTAAAAGAGAATAGCTCCTGCCACCATCACTATCAGAGCAGGTTGGAGTTGGAGTACCTGCATCGAAATTATCTATCGCAGTATCAATAAAACTTACAAAAATCGGACCAACAGTTTCATCTGCTAAAACATTGGGGTGTGAATCACTGCTTCTATAGGCTGCACGCAAAAAATTGCTTCCATCTGCCAACTGATCAAAAAGATCGAAAACCACTATGTTTGGGTGACCTGCAAGATACTCGTCAGATTTCAACCAGTTTGCAAATGCCCTTGCACGATTGGCTGCAGGTGCGCCTCCAGTATCTGAATCAGTTGGTGAATTTGGAGGCGAAGTAACAATGATGAATAACTTTTCAGGGTGCGTGTCTGCCACATCCCGAATTGACAAATAATATGTATGATAATTATCCAATTGTGCATCGCTTAGAATTCTGCTTGCATAAAAACAGGATTTGAATATGATGATGTCGTATTGTAGCATATAACTGAATGTATTATCTGGTGAGGAATGTGCTGGTTGCGCGAAAATTGCCGCATAACCATCAGGATCAGTATTGTCACCAGGCACATCGAAATTCATACCAGCTGAACTTCCATCTGCAAGTGTAAGACCAATCCAATTATAGTCGTGGTCATAAAAGGAATGACCTGACTCATTGAGACCGCCTCTTAATCCACCGTATTGGATAAGATCAGCACCCACTGAATGATGCATAAAGATTATGCTTTCAGCAAATGCCAGATTTGTTGCTAACAACAGAATTCCAAATAATACTAATAGTAAGTTTTTCATCATATAAGACACACTCTCGGAGTAAAATTAAATTTTGGTAATTAATTGAAGCCAAACGTTTCTTAAACAATGGTAATTGAATTCGAACTTATAAAGAAAGAATTATGTTTTTTTAATGAAAACGGCTTTGTGATCCTCGATTATGTAAGATCCGCGCGAAAATAAATCAATGACCTTCGCATAGGCTTTGTGTTCGTGCTTTAGGATTTTATCTGCGGTTTCTTCTGCACTTTTGCAATCACTGATATCGACTTTTTCCTGATAAATGATTGGGCCGCCATCAAGGGTTTCATCAACAAAATGAATGGTCAAACCGGAAACCTTTGCTCCTGAATTAAATGCCTGTTTTTGTGCATTCTCACCAGGAAATAGAGGTAATAGGGAAGGATGGATGTTTATGATTCGATTCTTATAACTCTCGAGCAATAGTTTGCCTTTGATAATGCGCATATATCCGGCAAGGACTACTAGCTCGGTTTTGTATGAATCAAGAATTTCTTTTATTTTATCGTCCATTTCGCTGCGCTTTTCAAAATTTTTTCTTTCAACAATTTCAAATGAAATGTTGTTTTGTTTTGCAATGTCAATTGCCTTGGCTTCTGGATTATCTGTAATCAAAACTTTTACTTCTGCATTGCATCTGCCGGCTTTTATCTCATTCAGAATTGCCTGAAAATTGCTGCCGCGTCCGGATGCCAGGATTGCGACGTTTAATTTGCTCATGTATAAATAGTAGATCAAAACTGTTTTAATTATCACATGCGAATCGGGTTTATGGCAGAAGAAGGTAGTGTCGAGATCGCTGTTCCTGAAGTCCAGAACCCAATTTATATAGAGACCATTATAGAAGACCTCAGGAAACAGGTGGAACTGAATTGTGTAAGTCTGCTAAGAAAAGCGAAACAGAATGCAGACAGAAGCAAGGCATTCAAGTTCGGATATTGGGAGGAGAAAATAAACGAGATAAGAAAGAAACACATGAACACCTCCAGCATAGAAGAACTTGAAGGACTGAAATGCAGATGCAATGAGCTTCTGGACAAGATAAGCGAATTCGACAAATAAACAACCGAATAGATACTTCTGATAGGGCCAGCATCACCCTTATAATTGTGAAATTTTCCATGCCTACATTTATCATTATCTTCAATGGTGATTTCTAGACCACTCAATTTTGAGCGCATTAGATTAGACCCACACATGTGCAACTGGATAAGTTATATACCTTTCCATACATTAAATACAACAAAGCTAATGGTTGGTAGAGTATGAATTATCTTAGAAGAAGGGAACACTTTTGCCAAAAACTTGGAGATCAACGCGCATTGCAAACGCTACTTGGCAAATACCATGCTATCTCAAGTTCTGATTCGGGTCTTTGGACAGTTATTGGTAGTGGAGCAATTGGTTCAAAGGCAGATCAACTGAAAATAAAAACAGAAATTGCTGAACAGGCAGGTTTTTTAGCGAATCCAAGAATTGTTTTAACAACTGCTTTTTTTGATAATTTCCGAGAACATAAAAAATTCGATAAAGCCGAATTAAAAATAATCAGACAAATAGCAAAATTATTTGCAGGAACACCATTGGCTGTACGGTCATCTGCTATCGGTGATGCACGAGGCACAGGAATCTGGAAAAGCGGATTTTGTCCAAATCAAAAAAGACATGGAGATCCAATAGATCTGGAAGATATCATAATAGAAGTTATTTATAGCGATTTTTCAAAAGATGCTGATGCTTTCAGAAAAAACAATGATATTCAAGGGGGGATGGCAATAATTATAGAACCGATTGTTGGCAATAGGGCGAATAGAAAAGAGGGGAAAGAACTATATGGACCATATTATGGCGGGATTGGATATACATCAACAGCATACAATAATGGATTCATTCTTTTCACATCCGGAATGCCGAATTATGCAACACGCGGTTTGGGTTTCGAAATTGTAAATGGAAGCGATGTTTCTTTGATTGATAAATGTACGAATTATCGAAAGTTCAATATGGAAAATGCAAGGGCATCCTGGGGAATATCAAACGATAGGATAGATTGGAGCAGAGGAATATGGATTAGATTAGAAAGCGGAAGTTTATTCATAGGGCATACGGATCAGACACACAAGCTACGAACAACAGTCGAGGGTAATGAACTAACGGCAGAATGGATTTTTCAAAGAATGAAGAAACTCGAGGAATTAACAGGTGGACCGCAGTATATCGAATGGGCGATATGTGATGGACCAGGTATAGTGATTATTCAAATTGCAGATACGGACATAAAAAATGATGTTTATGAATTCACAGATTCTGAAAAAGTAATGATCAGAAGCAATTTTGTATCAGGTTCTGGAATTGTTGAATGTGACGGAATTGT
>JAHJBM010000059.1 GCA_018813505.1 Microcaldota archaeon | reverse complement strand
TAAGAGCATGGGTCTCGCTCGTTTCTGGACTTAACCAGACAGTTTGTGCCAGTAAATAAAAATTATATTTACTGATCACACCACGAGCTGACGATGGCCATGCAATACCTCTCGGCTTGTCAGGCAAGATCTTTAGTCTGACCTTCATGCTGCCGTCGCTCTTGGTGATATTTCCGGCGTTGTATCCAATTAAACCGTAGCATCCACGGCTTGTGGTGCCCCCCCGCCAATTCCTTTAAGTTTAAATCTTGCGATCGTACTCCCCAGGCGGCAGACTTAACACCTACGCTACAGCACTACACATGATTACTCATATGTAACACCACAGTCTGCATAATTTACAGCTGGGACTACCGGGGTATCTAATCCCGTTCGCTCCCCCAGCTTTCGTCCCTCACCGTCGGACACGTTTTGGGTCGGCGCCTTCGCCACTGGTAGTCCTCCCAGGATCAAAGGAATATAATATTTTCAGAACCCGAAACACGAGACTGAAAACTATTTTACCCCTACCCCGAGAGTACTCCGACCCTCCCCCGTTCCCAAGACTTGTCAGTATCCACTGCACGCGTTAGGGTTGAGCCCCAACATTTCACAGCGGACTTAACAGTCCGGCTACGGACGCTTTAGGCCCAATATTCGTGGGTACCACTTGAGGCGCTGGTGTTACCGCGGCGGCTGCCACCAGTCATAGGCCACTTCCTAAGACTGTAAAAACACCATTCCTTATTGTCTAAAGATGTGTTTGCCCACACCCTTATTCTCCAAGTTATTTACACTTGGCAAAAGACGATAGCTATGCTATCGCCACTCAGATTCCCCCTGTCACGCTTTCGCGCATTGCAGAGGTTTCGCGCCTGCTGCATCCCGTAGGACTAGGGTCCTTGTCTCAGTACCCTTCTGGGGGCCACCACTCCCATGGCCCCTACAGATTATCGGCTTGGTGAGCCATTACCTCACCAACTACCATAATCCGCCGCAGTCTCATCCTAAGGCGGTCTGGCTCCAATTCACCAGCCATTTAGATGCTCAAGCATTCCAGCAGAGTGCATCTATCGTGAGTTGACGTCAGTTTCCCAACGGTATTCACGTCCTTAGGGCAGATTGACCACGTGTTACTCAGCCGTTTGCCGCCCACCCAAGTGAGTGAGCTGACTTGCATGGCTTAATCGAAATCTGATAGCAGTACCCTCCAGCAGGATCAACTGGAGTTGATCCGCTTTCGTTATTAACGAAAATTGGAGAGAAATTTCATTCCATTTATTCTTTTAGGAATCGACATTTAATCTTACACAGTTAATCTCTTGAAGCGTGAGTCAAACCTATAAGCAATAGATTTCCATAAAAATAATTTTAGATGTCGCAATCTAAAGCGAAAAATACGCCACAAAATGCGATGGTTCATATATAGAGATGAAGGTATTTATAAAGCTTCCGCCAGAGAACCCCCCCACGACGCAAATTATGGTTCAAACCGAAGTATAACATAATCTATATTAATATATATAAACATGAATTTTCTATGGACGATGGTTCGGATTTGGGAGATGACAAGATTGTTCTTGATCGTCGCAGCTTTGAAGCCTTAGCGGTAGATACGCGAATTCGGATTTTAAAATCATTAAAAGAACGAAGAAAGACACTCACAGAATTGGCAAAGGAACAAAAGATGTCTGTATCTGGAATAAAAGAACATCTTACTACTCTCGAGCGGGTTGAACTCATCGACAAGATCGATGACGGTCACAAATGGAAATATTATGAATTAACAAAAAAAGGAAGGGAGATAATCGGACCGAAAGAAGTCAGGGTCTGGATTTTGCTTTCATTATCAACATTTGCATTAGTTGCCTCTATTTTCATTATGTTTATGTCACCACACCCAATATTGCAATCGGAATTTGGAACAGATATGCTACCACAATCAAATATGCCAGCATATGAAACAGGATCAGCAGATATGTACGAAGATGACAAAGAACCTTTGATGATTGAAAGCGAAGCTGGAGCAGACACAACCGAACAAGCGATAATACCTGAAGCAGATATAGAATCAGAAACTACAAATGATGCCAGTAATGAAGTGTTGACAATTGAAAGTGAATCAACAACAGTAGAAACAATCTCAATGGATACTGAAGAACAACAATCAGAATTAGAAAATGCCGCACCAGCAACTGTAATGAGAACGCAAAACACAGAAGAAGATTTTGAAAACAATGTGACATATACGACAAATTCCAGAGCACAACCAGATGGACTAATACCTACGCTAATCGCATCAATAAGTACAATAGTTATAATAGCATGCCTTGCCATACTTATAAGAAATAGAATAAAAGCAACTCCAACAAAGTGAAATACATGGAAGGTTTGGACATAAAAATAAAATCTCCAGAACTAGCTGACATGGAAAACTGGATAAATGGCAACGCACAGAAAATAAATGGCTTACGAGGAAAATTAATTCTTTTACATTTCTGGAATTCTACTTCTGCAAAATCAATAAGATCAGTAAAATTTGTAAAAAAAATTCGTGCAAAATATGGCAAAAAAAACCTTGTCATCATAGGAATACATGAACCAGAATTTGATTTTGCTAAAGATCCAAAAAATATAAAATATATGATAAAAAAACTGGGGATAACATATCCGATTGCACTCGATAATGATAACAAAAGTGCAGAAAACTTTGACAATGAATATATCCCGAGTATGTATCTAATAGATGAAAATGGATATGTGATATCTACGTATTTTGATGATTTCACACGATCAAAAATCGAAATCGCAATACAAAAAAAGCTGAAAAGCAAAATAGCATTGGAAAAACAAGAAAAAATGGAATATATGCTTGATCAAAGCCAGGACATATATGCCGGATTCGCAAAAAATGTCATGCTTGGATCTGGATTACGGTACGACAAAAAAGGATGTTCAGCATATGTGGATTCTGGGTATCGTATACGAGACACGTTATATCCAGAAGGAGAATGGGAACAGGAAAAAGAATATCTTGAACTCAGGAAAGCATCTGGTAGTATAGTATACGCATTTTATGCAAGAGAAGCCAATGTTGTTATCGAACCATTGGAAAAAAATGTTAAAATGGAAATACAAATTGATGATAAAAAAAGTAAAACTGTATATGTGAAAGATGCAGAAATGTATAATGTGTTCAAATCCAAAAAATATGAAGAAAAAGAGATTAAACTCATTTTTAATGGAAACGTTAGGGTTTATGCATTTACGTTTGGTTGATCAGGCACATTTAATTTTCTGACAAAATAACCAACTAAAAACGGCCCAACAATGGTAGTTGAGATACTTAAGATAGTCATTGCTATTATTACGTCTTCTTTAAGTATTCCAAGTTCCAAACCCGTAAAAGCAACTGCCAACGTTGTAGATAGTTGCGGAACTGTAGAAACCCCCATAATTGAACTTTCTATTGAATTGAATCCGCTAAGTTTACCTGCAATATAGCCGCTCACAAATTTAGAGAGAATAGATCCTATAACAATAAGGGCAACAATAAAGAGAATACCAAAACCATTGCTGAACACACTAAGGTCAGTTTTTGATCCGATGATGACAAAAAAAACAGGAATAAACAGACCATAGCTTATTGTATGTAATTTTGTTTTCATTGTCTCTTTTTTTATTGATTCTGAAAGAACCATTCCTGCGAAAAAACCCGCAATGATGGGATGAAACCCAAGTAGATCAAAAAGGATGACGGTGGCAAGCAAAATTGCAAATATAAATCTTAACTCATTTTCAAACAAGTCCTTTTTCTCAACAAGCAACTGTTTGTAAAATTTCCTAAATTCATAGATGAATGCACGTAGGAACAACAAAAATATGATCATTGCCAGATAAAAAAACGGCAACGGAATGTTGTGGGTAGGATTAATCGTCTGGAGAAGTATTGAAAATATAATAAGGCTTAGGACATCCTCGACGATTGTAGCTCCAAGAATTGATTTTCCAAGCCTTGTTTTCAATAGGCCATTATTCTCTAATGATGGCACAATAACTGCTATAGAGGATGATATGAAGATAGCACCAAGAAAAAGAGAAGTCATCCAGTTATAACCGAGAAAAAGAGAGATTGCAACACCAACAATAAACGGGATAAGACTGTTGAACATTGCCAGAAGACCAACCCCTTTCTGTATATTTGCAATGGCAGATGAACGAATCTCCAAACCTGCCATAAACATAAGGAATACCAGGCCGATTTCACCTATGAACTCGATGGTATCATCAGGAACGAAAAGACCTAGGCCGAAAGGTCCGATCAGAATTCCCCCTATGATCAACGTAACAACATATGGCAAATGAAATGACTTGAAGAACTGAGCAAAAAAAAGACCAGTTGCAATAACTAAAAGAAACGAGAATAATTCAGCCATAGCAAACTAAAAACAAGCAAGATATAAAAATTATTCTTTGATTGTACCACTAATTTCGATTAATCTTTGTAGAATGGTGATGAGAGAAAGCAACGAAATCAACATAAGTGCATATATAAAAAATTCCATCGAGTAGGAGATTCCAGCCAGCAAACCCACAACCAGAATGATAATGCGTTCGCTTCTTTCACATATACCTGATAGTGCAAGTGCACGTTTTTTCTCTATAATTTCCTTATGGTCAGCATATGCCCTGATGAATGACGGCATTGAAGTTCCAAAGAACATGACCGCTGCAACCCAAATTTTTGGATCAATAAAAACAGTCGGTAAAGGATAAAACATAAATGAAAACAGGAAGGATGCCTCCACAAAACGATCTGCAACCCCGTCAATAAACCCACCAAATTTTGATACCGTACCCCTGGCCCTGGCAACTGCGCCATCAACCATGTCAAGCGCACCAGCTAGAACAAATAAAAACAAACCAATGAACAGATTATTGAAAAATGCAATAAAACCAGCAGCCACAAATGCGACCAAAAGTGACAAAAGTGTCCATTGATTAGGAGTTAAAGGAATTCCTGAAAGTAATCTCCCAATAGCATCTTGAATTTTTGTAATTGAAGTGTTTTGCTTAAGCATATAAGAATCATATAACTAAAAGGATTAAAACAATGCGCGAAATAACAAATTATGCATATTTCTAGTACATTAAAAACAGGACGAATAGTAAAAGGAGAAAAAATATCTTCAGGGTGTGTTTGTCTTGCTCCAGGAGAAGAAATAGGTGTTCATTCAACAGAATGCGGAGAAGAAATTCTGATCATTCTTGAGGGTGAAGCAACAATCGAATTTAATGGGAATGATGAAAGCAAAAAAATAAAACAAGATGAATGTGCGTTTGTGCCGCAAAACACTCTGCATAATATCAAAAATCTTTCGAATAACGCACTAAGATATGTTTATGTAGTCGGAGGAAAAAAATAAACATATACGACAGGGTGTTTATTTGAGTTTCAAAAGTTCTTTGAGCTTTTGAACATTAAAACCAACAATCAGTTCCCCGCCAACATCAGTTACCGGAATACCGGTTTGTCCGCTTTTTTCAGCCAATTCTTTTGCATTTTGGGGCTGATCAACATCCTTAATATCAAATTCGACATTATTTTGTTTAAGGAAATCAATAACCTTGTGGCACCATGGACACCATTCCGCAGAATAAACTGTTACTTTCGTCATATATCAAAATTACCTGACAAACATATTAAATTATATGGTTCGAAAAACACCCAAGTGATAGTGTGGTGAATACCTACAATGTAAACGACCGCTGCATGCCATCAACTTTAAATTGTTTATGATTGATTTCAACCCATGTCATATGAATTCATTATCATCGGCATAACCATACTCATGGGTTTTGTCGCGAGTATATTATTTGAAAAAACAAGAATATCCCAGGTTATCGTACTGATGTTCTTTGGATTTCTTTTAGGGCCTGTACTTGGTATAATGGATGTTTCCCCGACATCGGTGATTGTTTCGATATTACCGTTCATTGCCACTCTGGCGCTTATCATATTGCTGTTCGATGGGGGAATGGAATTCGACATATTCACAATGGCCAAAGCAATACCAAAAAGCATGCTTTTTACTCTAGTGGTTTTCATAGTCAGCATCATACTGGTAACTGTTTTCTGTATATATGGACTCGGCTGGCCACTTACACATGGTGCCCTCTTAGGTGCAGTTATAGGCGGCATAAGCTCGGCAGTAGTAATAACAATGGTAGAGAAAACAGGTGTAAAAAACGAGACAAAATCGCTGCTTACAGTCGAAGCCACAATGACAGATGCACTATGTATTATCACTGCAGTTTTGCTGATAGAGATAATCATTGCTGGTGGTGAAGTACCTTCATTCGATGTTGTGGCAAACACGCTTTTGTCTCAATTTACCATCGCGATTCTATTCGGACTTTTGGCAGCAATATTCTGGATAGGGATTACAGAAAAATTCTCAATGCTAAACTATGGATACATGCTCATGCTCGCAACAGTGTTCATATTATTTGCGATTACACAAAGCGTAAAAGGAAATGGAGGAATAGCAGTATTTGTATTCGGACTTTTGCTCGGAAATGCAAGAAAGCTCGGTAAAATGACAAGGATAGAACTTGAAAATCCCATAAGCAGGATGATGAAGTCGTTTCAGGAGGAAGTCACATTTTTCGTAAGGACATTTTTCTTTGTATACATAGGACTGTTATTGTCCATAGACCACTTTAGTTTTGACATAATAATCGTATCATTGGGACTGGTAGGTATTCTTGCAATAGCAAGATTCATCGTACAAAAAACAGTACTTGGATCGATGCTAAAAAGAGATGGAAATGTCACAATGGCAATGATGCCAAGAGGACTTGCCGCGGCAGTCCTTGCAACGCTCCCAATAACCAGCGGAATCATAATAGCTAATTTCCAGGAACTTGTGCTTGGCGTGCTATTATTTTCAAATATCGCTGCGACAATTGGAGTATTCATATTGGACAAGGAAGACAAAAATTGTGAAAACGTTAAACCAATTTCAAAAAGCGCAAAAAATGCAAAACCCAAGAAGACTAAAGAGTAGATATTTAATCACTTGTTTTAGATAAAATCAATTATGACAATAAGAGTTGCAGTGATAGACAGGGATCTCTGCATACAGGAGAGATGTGGATATGTTTGCGCTAAGGTATGCCCAGCGAATAGAATGGGCGACGAATGTATCATAATTGATGCGCAGACAAAATTTCCAGTCATATCTGAGCCATTATGCATAGGATGCGGATTATGCGTCAAAAAATGCCCGGCACAATGCATATCAATAGTAAATCTGGCCCAGGAACTTACAGAACCAATATATCAATATGGAATAAACACATTCAGGCTTTATGGAATACCGCTTCCAATCGAAGGCGCAGTATCACTTGTTGGAAGAAATGGGATAGGTAAAACAACCGCAATAAAACTGTTGAGTAGACAACTCAACCCTAATTTTGCTATGTTTGACAAAGAACTCACAGAAAAGGAAATACAAGAAAATATGGCTATAGAAACAAGAAGATATTTTGCAAAGACAGCCGAGGGAATGAAAGTAAGTTCAAAACCGCAGCATATTGATAAAATCAGGAATGTGTTTGAGGGAACGGTAGAAAGGCTTCTTGCAACTGCAGGAAAGAAAGTACATGTTACTGAAACTATTGAAAAATTCAGGATAAGGAATATCAAAGACAGGGAGATTTCTCAGCTTTCTGGTGGCGAACTGCAAAAGGTTGCAATAGCAGTAGCGTTCATGAAAGATGCAGATATTTACTATTTTGATGAAGTCACAAATTATCTTGACATTGAAGAAAGACTAAGAATGGCCGTCTTACTTAAGGATCTTGCTGAGAGAAAACCAGTGCTTATGGCTGAACACGATCTCACCATACTCGACTATGTCAGTGATTATGTAAATATATTTTATGGCGAAGAAAACGTTTATGGTGTAGTTTCAGGAGTCAAGAATGTAAGGGCTGGAATAAATGAGTATATTGAAGGGTATCTCAAAGATGAAAATGTACGATTCAGAGACCATGAAATAAAATTCAGCAGGCACAGTGAAGGCGAAATAAAAACCCCGGCCCTTCTAAGCTATCAAGCAATGGAAAAACAGTTCAAAGGATTCGTATTTTCAAGTGATGAAGGCAAAATAAAGAAAGGTGAAATATTGGGGCTTGTTGGTAAAAATGCCCTTGGAAAGTCATTGTTTGTGAAATTTTTATGTGGTGTTGAAACACCTGATAAAGGTGAAAAGATAGCACTAAAGGTTTCATACAAACCACAATATATAACTGCCGAAGACATGCTCGTATCAGAATATCTGGAAAAATCAGGAGGTTCAATATTTGAAGAATGTAAAAGAAAATTACAGATATCTGGTTTCATGGAAAAGAAGATGACAGAACTCTCTGGCGGTGAACTGCAAAGGGTTGCACTTACAAAGGCAATAACAGCCAATGCAGATATATATCTGTTTGATGAACCGAGCGCATTCCTTGATATCGAACAACGTTTTGAATTTGCCTCATTATTAAGAAAAGTAATAAGTGAAAGCGACAAGAGCGCTTTTGTGGTTGACCATGACATCGTATTTGTTGATGCGATTGCCAATCGTCTTATTGTGTTTGATGGTGAAAGCTCTGTAAAAGGCCATGCCTCAGCTCCTTTGAATAAACGTAATGGTATGAATGGATTCCTTAAGGTTGCCGGCATAACAATGAGAAGGGATAAGGACAATGGAAGGCCAAGAATAA
This sequence comes from Microcaldota archaeon, assembly GCA_018813505.1. Lineage (GTDB taxonomy): Archaea > Micrarchaeota > Micrarchaeia > Anstonellales > Bilamarchaeaceae > Bilamarchaeum. The sequence continues at coordinate 37,267 of JAHJBM010000059.1, read as the reverse complement.
ACAAACCCGGAAGCCAACTTGATACTGAACAACGCGATGCAGGAGAATATTTTTACCACGACGCTAAAAAATAATTGAAGATTTAATCTTCTATATATTCATGAATTTCGTGGACCTCAAGGTAATACCCGGAATCAGAAGAATATCTCAAAATACCAACAAGTTCGTATTCTTTTCCCTTTGCTAGATCACAGCTATCGCTGAAATCGTAATATGTTTCGCCATTGCAAACAAGAACCTCGTAGGCATTGCATTTGAATTCACTACCATTCTGATCCAAAAGAGCGACAGCGCTTTCTCCGTCTTTGAAATATGCATTGCCATAGCAGGTATTGCATACCATCTCCTCGTTTTCAGAACAAGTCATATCAAAAAAGCAGAACATCTCAGTACATGAATCAACATGATAACCTGCAAAACCATGTACATGGACTGTATGATTAACTAAATCCGAATTATTGACTAGATTTGGCAATGAGATGTTGATAGGGTCAGAAACTGGCTGAATTGGTGACTCATCATACACGCAACCATAAGAAAAAAAACCAATAAACAGAAATAAAACTAAATATGCGAAATCCCGGTAGTACATTATTGGAAATCTGCAGCAAGTAAAATAAACCATTGCTTATTCAGATGGCTAAAAAGAATGTCTGATTGCAAACATTAAAAAATCTCAGATCTTTAGCATATTTATGCAGACTGTACCGAAAATCTGGATGGATGGTAAACTTGTAAACTGGAAAGATGCAAATGTCCATGTCCTTACTCATGCACTCCATTATGGAGTCGGGATATTCGAGGGGATGAGATGTTATAATACTGACAAAGGCCCAGCTGTTTTTAGAATGAGAGATCATTATCAGAGGCTAATAAATGGGTGCAAATCATACCAATTTGAACTCAAATATGATCTAGATCACTTATGCAAAGCAACAAAAAATCTCATAAAAGTCAATAAATTAAAGGAATGTTATATCAGGCCACTCGTATTTACAGGATACAAAAAGATTGGACTTGATATCCGTGGCTGTCCGTTTCACGTCAGCATATGTGCCATACCATTTGGTAAATATTTCGGAGATAAAGCAGAAAAAGGAATCAAATGCGGTATTTCAAGCTGGAGAAGAATGCAAGGAAATGTATTATCACCACATGTCAAGGCAAGCGCAAACTATCTGAATTCAGTACTGGCAAAAAAAGAAGCTATTGATGAAGGATATGACGAAGCCATAATGCTAATTGAAAACGGTCATGTTGCAGAAGGCAGCGGAGAGAACCTGTTTATCGTGAAGGATGGCAAGCTCATTACACCCCCATTACATGATGGTATTCTTGCCGGAATCACAAGGGATTCGCTGATAAAAGTTGCAAAAGAAATGGACATAGAAACATGCGAACGGTCTCTACTACGAGATGAACTTTATACTGCAGATGAGGTTTTCCTTTGCGGCACTGCGGCAGAAATAACCCCAGTAATACAGATTGATCATAGGATTATAAGCAAAGGACCAGGACCAATGACAAAGAATCTACGGGATAGTTTTTTCAAAATAGTAAAAGGAAAAGACGGAAGATTCGTTGAATGGCTTGATTTTGTTTGAAAATAGTTTTTTAAGACAACCCAGACATATACCTACGTAATGAAAAGATTACACATACTTCTTGAACAGGGTCACACCCCAATACAACTAAAAATAGGGAACGGAAATCCAGGACCAAAAACATGCGCCCTGTTACAAGATGAACATGCCATAAAAAAAGCCGGATTCTATTTTCCAGATCATGTGGCATTTACACCACGATTTTTTCGTCGAATTTTATTGGAATCAGGAGCACTGAAGGATAAAAATCCAGAAAAAAAACTGAAAACTGCAAAGTTTTCTCCTAAAGAAAAGGAACAGATAAGAGATGCAATAATGGCATTCCACCCATTACTAAGACCTTATTTGATGGTTAGATCAGATGACTATGCCTCGGGAGTAGGATTATGGCACACCGGAGGGGCTGCAATAAGATTCACTGAAAACATAAGTAACAACCAACTTAAAATGTTGGCAAATTCAGTTGAACTACAGATGAAACTTGTTTTGGCCAGTGACTTTAGATCAAATGTACGAATATTCAAAGAAAAAATGGGAATTGTGGAAAACCCAGGAGTTCTTCTGATGCCTGCGTTTGGAAAGATAGGAAATGACAGCAGACGCGATGAAGAGGTACACATGGTTACCCCACCAATATCGATAAATTTTCTTGGTAGGATTAACGAACTGGCACTTGTTGCAGTTGGTGCTGGAATGGGCGGTGCGAATGAACCCTTTGCACATAGTGCTTTCAAACGTCGAATTGAATTTGGAATCTTTTTGAATGGTACTCTTGGAAATCTTCATGCAAGGAAACCAGATTGGCCAGCATTAACTCTAAACAGAGAAACTCCAATTTGGCCTTGCGATATATCCAAGTATTTAGACATGTGCAGACAACATATTGAAACTGATAGTGGTTTTGAACAATGGGAACGGATTAACAAAATGATTGGAGACCTACTTGAGATAACTGGCCCAAGATATCTTGAAATGGTGGCTGATGATTGTGAAGGTCAGGTATGGGTAGTTACACAATCAGCACCATTTGCTCCTAGAATAGTACAACGGCCGAAGATAGAAGAAGGAAATAAAATCCATGAAACATATCTTGCGTTAGGCACATCAATCGCAAAAGGAACCGAGATAAGATTTGCATCTGGTGATGAACCAAACGAAGAAGACATTGTGTTTAATCAAACTAGATCTAACTACCTTTTGGTATTATATATAAGACACATACGGAATTTTAACAAACCAGGAAAATGGGGATTAGAATCTTTTTCAAATGCTGGGGCAGTAGTTTTAATCACACCAATAGTATCTGGGGCATTTGGTTCGCATTTAGGAGGGCATATGCGGGAATTAGGTATTCCGGTCATTGGTATTGAAGGTTGTGCTGACAGAATAGATAGACTAAAAAAAGAATTGACAGGCAAAAAACAATGGTTAGTGTATGCAGACGAATTCAAACGACAGGGGGTTTTAGCTGCTGAATAATTTTGTTACATCTATTTAAATACTTCAAACGACGCGTTATCACTTGACAATAAAATGTCGTTGGAGAGGACAAATCTCTTCAAAGGAAAAATGGAGGTGTAGCAAATGGGAATAATGGAAAATGAAGTTTTGATGTCAAAGTCTTATACCAGATTTAACCACGCCAGCTACATCTTGATGAAATAAGATTTCACCAATCTTGAACGTAAGTTCAAGGCTTGTGGTGTGGTTGATAGAAAGGGGGAAAAGAAGACCAGATGAGTTTTCTTGTTGGAAATGCCCGTTTGGCTGATGTATCGACCCGTCGACACATCTCCTAAGAATTGGCTGCTAATGAGAACACATTGGTCTGGTCGTGACATCCGGGAACTCTTTCTACGGAATGATGATATCAACGAGGGGGGTAATCCCCTTATATGACTAATTATTAGATCGATTCATTAAATATTTCATAAAATTAGAACAAACTTTAAAAATTAAAATGAAAATATATATTAGGTGTAAACTATGGTAGATTTAGTTAAACTATTAAAAAGTGCGAATACTATGGATAAAGCATTCATGGCAATCAGAAATGCAGATTTACAGTTGGGTTTTGATCGCTGGCTACCAGAACCTGCAAGATTTAGAGTATTGGCAAGCAAAAAAAATTATTTCATCGGATTGTGGGAAGGAAACATGAAGAAAAAGGAATTTTTTGCTAACTATGATATGCTACAATTATTTTATGTTCCTGATCAATAGATATTTATTTTTTTATCTACAATAACTATTTATCAACAATCAAAACTCCTTTGTGATAGATTTTACCATGTGCAATCTGACCAAAACTAGAACGATCTGGAATGCCATCACCAAAGAGTATTGCAGTGCCACCAAGAAAATCACTTCGTTTGTGAATAATTATAAACAGAACATGATAACAAAGAAAATAGAACACAAAACTGAAAACCCAAAACAACTTTTTTTGGGGTCGTGGGCTAATTGCGTTTCCAGTCATGGGTTTCGAGTTTTGAAAACAAGACGCAAGACTCGAAACTGAAAACTGAACACGCAGGTTTGCCTGGTATGCTGCAGCCTTCGGGTGGCCTTTTTGACTTAGGTCTTTCATATGCCAAAAACCCCAGGGAAAAAGGCATGAGGAAAAACTAAATCAAGAGGCAACAGGAAGAGGCTGTGATCTGAGTTCGAAAGTGTCTTCAGAACTCTAAACACAAAACTGAAGACGCCAAATTTCTCGGCGACCCCATTTTTTATTTAATTGTCTAATTGATTACGAGTTTAACCTCAGGTAAAATGGGGAAGAGGTGAACTTGTTCACAGCGACCCCAATTTATTTTTAATATGCTCCATAGGTTCATTCTTATATAAATTGATGGAACTTTCCAATCCAATGGAATCTCAAAAATACAATCTCATTCAAATTGAATAAATGTAAATTAAATTTATAATGATTAATAATGAAAGAAATATATGGAACGCCCATCATTAGATAGAAAAGAAGTAATGAAACCATTTGAAAACATGAAACTTATAGCAAGAACACAAACCATACAAGAAGCAGAAACAATATCAAAACAATACGAAATGCAGGGATTCCAAACTAGGATAATAAAAAAAGAACAGGGAAATATCGCGATTTACGAAGTGTGGATAGGCAAGAAACCAGATGTTTTCTCTGCTGGTAAATGATATGATTCCATAGAGTATATTTAATTCTTTCCTCCGTAGGTCTTTTGGGATAGTTAATGGGAAATGACACTTTAGAAAAACCTGGAAAAAAAGTAGTACTACTTGGAAACGCTGCCATAGCAAGAGGTGCAATGGAAGCAGGCGTTGGTCTTGTGGCAGCATATCCAGGAACCCCAAGTTCAGAAGTGCCAATAGTACTTTCTGAAATTGCAAAGGAATGTGGATTTTATTTTGAATATTCGACAAATGAAAAAGTCGCATTTGAAACAGCAGCAGGAGCGGCATGGTCTGGAGTTAGAGCACTTACGGCAATGAAACATTTTGGACTTAATGTTGCAAGTGATTCAGTATCACCAGTGGCATACGCTGGAGTAAAAGGTGGATTTGTCATAATGGTGGCAGACGATCCATATGGATGGAGCTCCGCACAATCCGAACAGGATACTAGATATTTTGCGAGAATGGCAAAGATTCCAATATTGGAACCATCTGACCCACAGGAATGCCTTGACCTAACAAAACTGGCATTTGAACTTTCAGAAGAATTTGAAATCCCATTTATGCTTAGAACGACTACAAAGGTCAGTCATGCTATAGGCACCGTAACTTTGGGAAACATAAAAAAACCAAAAACAACAGGCAAATTTGTAAAGGATAGATCAAGATATTACAATATCAGACCTAATCTTCAAACGCTCCACACAAAAATTAATCAAAAACTAAAAAATATTGAAAAAAAATACGGACTCAAACTCAACAAAATCCACAAAGGGAATGGAAAAATTGGAATAATTACATCGGGAGTTAGTTACAAATATACACTGGAAATATGTAGATTACTTGGAATAAAAATACCAATAGCAAAAATCTCGCTTAGCTATCCAACTCCTGAAAGTTGCATAAAGAGATTTATAAAAGACAAAAAAGAAGTTTTGATACTCGAAGAACTGGAACCAATATTAGAAAACGAGGTTATGGCAATTGCAAAGGACATTAACCCAAAACTCGTTATTCATGGTAAAGACATGCTACCAACTGTTGGGGAGTATACCCTTGAAGGCCTCATGCCAATATTTGAGAAAGTTTTCAGAAAAAAATTCAATATTGATTTTGAAAAACATAGGAAACATGCTGACGTTTCAATCAAAGAAATGCCCCTAAGAAAACCAGTGTTTTGTCCAGGATGTCCACACAGATCGACTTTTTATGCTGTCAAGGAGGTTTATGGTAAAAATGCAGTATATGCTGGCGATATTGGATGTTATGTTCTCGGCATATTTGAACCTTTTGAAATGCAAGATTTTGTTGTTAGTATGGGGGCAAGTCTAGGAGTAAGTCATGGAATAAGTAAGGTCAGTAATCAGGAGATAGTTGCATTTATCGGCGATTCTACCTTTTTCCATGCCGGCCTTCCAGCACTTGCAAATCTCCAATATAATGATGGAAATATACCGCTTGTAGTGATTATGGATAATTCTTATACTGCGATGACCGGTCATCAACCAAATCCAGGCACAGGAATCACGGGAATGGGTGAAAAAAGACCAAAGATAATTATTGAAGATGTAGTTAGGGCACTTGGCGCAGAAGTTAAAATAGTCAATGCATTCAACTACCAGCAACTCGTAAGCGTAATCAAGGAGATGAAAGAAAAGAAAGGATTCAGAGTCATAATTAGCAGAGGCGAATGCAGACTTATTACAAAAAGAAAACTAAGTAGCACAGGAAGCACATTTACAAAATTCATGATCGATCAGAATTTGTGCAAAAAATGCGGCATTTGCACCAATAATTTTGCATGCCCTGCGATTCAGGAGATAAGAAAGAAAAAAGGTGATCAGCCAGTATATTACATCAACCCTGAACTTTGCTGGGGATGTTCAGTATGTATGCAGATATGCCCGCATAAAGCGATAAAACCGATAGTTAAGGGTAATAAGACAGTGCCTGGAGGTGCTGACTGATGTTTGATCTTATGCTTACTGGAGTTGGAGGAGAAGGAGTATTGACAGCCCAGTCTATTATAGCAAAGGCAGCACAAATGGATGGCTATTTTATCAGTGGATTACAACTTCATGGACTTGCGCAACGTGGAGGAACTATACCCGCATTTATTCGTTTTACGAAAAAAAATGAAGCGATATCACCGACAGTGATGATCTCAAATGCAGATTTGATTATGGCATTTGAACCATTGGAAGCAGTAAGAGCAACACAATATGCAAACAAGAAAAAAACAACTTTTATAATCAATAACTGGCCACATATGCCGATTTATGCCAATATCTTGGACATCCCCTATCCTGAGATGAAGGAGATAGAAAAGCGAGTTTTGCCATTTGCAAAAAAAGTGATGATATTCGATACACACAAATTAGCACTTTATACGTTTGGAATACCGATTCTAGGGAATACAATGCTTATTGGAGCTGCAATAGGAACTGGCAACCTGCCAATCAGGGAAAAGACCATGAAAAAAGCGATAAGCGAAACAGTAAGACATGGACTCGAGATGAATATGAACGCGTTTGAAATGGGATTAAAACTTGGAAAGAAATAAAAAATAAGTCAACCAGATTATCGTGTGGTGGAATATCATGAAAACTATTAGAGTTAGCACTACACAAGAAGCAATCAGACAGATAAGCCCGCTTTTAGCCGGAAAAGTCGTTCGAATAACGGATATATATGCAAGACAAAATAGGAGGATAATCCCCCCAAAAGAATTGTGGGAAGAAAGAGTAATCGAACCTGGGTTTAAACCAAACTGTTACGATTGTCTTGAAGAAACAGGATATAAGAAAGTACCTGCTTTAGTACCTCACATTAAATGGGAAGACCGCAAAGAGTTAACATTGTCTGCAAGACTTGAAGCATGTAAAAAGGAGATGGCAGGAAAAGATTCGATTATAGAATTAGCTGCAGATGGGATAAAGGTTTCAATTGCTATATTAGAAGGATGTTGTGGTGGATTTGGAACTATTGATACTGATACTCGTGAAATCATTCCTACAGATACCGAAAACGAAAGAGCACGCCAATTTATTTTCCGAAATCCAGAAATCGTCTTAGTAACTGGTTGGTGTCAAAGTGACAGTGATGGGTTTTGTAAAACTGGTATATGGGGAATAGAAAGTACTACGCGCTTTTGGGAACAAATACAGGAAGATGAAAAACCATTAGTTAGTATAAGTATGAGCGTGTTGGATCGATTAGTATATGATGGTGCACCACCAATTGATAGACGAGTGCTAAAACTTGAATTTGATATCCCCGGATTGGGTAGGTATGAACAATGGAAGCGAGTTTTGAATTTAGAACTAGGTGATGTAACCCCAAATATCGAACCAGTCAGATGGATCAAAGTAGAAATGGACGGTGCTGAATCAATAGAGTATAGAATAGAAACTGGATTCAAACCATTGTTGTTTGATTAGAAAAATGGAAATAATAGTTATATTTAAATAACTAATGTGTTTGAAAGAATATAATGCAAGTTTTGTATGTCAGTCAGGCCATATCAGAATTCAATGTTCAGAATATGGTTCCTGTTTTATTGCATTCTGTACTTCAAGATCAACCTGAACTAGGATGGGGGAAAATTGGAGATGTACAGTACTGTGATGTAGGTCAGCTTGAATTAATAGATCTGACAAAATTTAATATGATTGTATGTACTGCTCATATACAAGACATACGGGAATCTAGCATTAATCACATCTTTTTAAGAGCAATGATAAAAAAACCAAATCTAGTAATGGCTATTGGAGGTCCAGTAATACCAGAACTTGCAGAAGCACTTATGCATAGCACCCAAGCATATGTCTTTTTTTCAGGTTCGGGTTTAGAAGGCTTCAGAAAGTTTTGTGAACGTTTTGAAGAAAATGGGGATGTGGATACTACCAACATAATGGATATTCCAGGAGTATTCCATAGAAACTTGCAAAATAAAATAGTAGCCCCGCATTCCTTAGAACAAAAACAGATATCACACAAATTGCAGCTATATCCAGAACCATTAATCGCATTCTTACAAGGAAAGGAAGTGCAATACCTCACATGGCCCATGTTAACAAGATGCACGGGAGGATGTTCATTCTGTGATTATCAACATTTAGGTACGCCTATGAGACATAGTACTAAAAGAAAACTTTTTGAGGATATGTTAGCTAGACTCACACATCCAGAAAGAATAATAAGCATAAATACTATGGGCCCTAGATTTGATTTCAATGATAACGCCTTATTTGAAATGGCAAAAGAACGAGGATTATTATTCAATGGAGCATTTATGGTAACTGACTTTCTTGAAAAGGGCGAACTTGGAGAAAGACAAGCAAATGCACGAAGAATTGAAAAATTAATACGCGCTGGATTATGGAAAATGGAAATCGGAGTCGAATACTTAAATTTTGAAAGAAGAGAAGAAATAGGAAAAAACAGTTTTACAAATGAAGAATTGAAACGAATTTTTATCGCAATATCGAGGATATGTGAAGAAACAGACACTATGATCGAGCATATGGCAAAAATTGGAGTTAGTATAGATATGCTTCCAACAGATATAACGACCACTACTGATGATATACTTAAAGAGCTTAAAGAAAGTATGAACTTCTTTTTATGGGCACAGAACCTACAACCCTCTATGGCAGTATCATTTATTGGTGGGATGCCATATATAGCAACTTATCCTGGAACTCCTGAATTTGAGATAGTGCGGATGTTCCATGAAAGATTTGCAACCGAAATGGAAGCGTATTATGATCGAGATATGATAAAAACACATGGAAATAATCCTGATTATACTTATCTATATTTCACATCAATACCATTTGATCCAGTAGCAAGAATAAGTGTAATGGCTGCATATGAAGCAATAAGTAAACTTGAAAAAGGAGGAGAACTGCATTATTTCTTATTCGAAACACTAATCAGATACGCTGTAACTGCCCATGCAATAAAAGAGTATGGTAGTATGGTTCTTGAAAGACCTAATGGACTTCCTGAATGGTATATTGAAAGACTTATGGCAAGTGTTAACGATTGTAATGAAGGCTTAGAGCAAATTGGTCTTGTTGTCATAGATGATGAAAAACAAAAAAGAATTTCTGATGTCTTGTTTGATTGTAATGAAGCAATAGAAAGGGGGAAGAGATATCTTAAAAGACCGGTTATGACAACCCCCATAAGAAATCCAGCCGTAGTAGAACTTCTTTCAAGGACAAGACGAATAAGAAGAGAAATGACAGCGGAAAGAAAACGTGGAAATCCAGAATGGAGAAAAGTTGCAATGCGATAGTGGCTATTGACCAGGTACAACCAGAACATAATTGCCAAGTTCTTCCCAAGCAGCATAAATCTTCTTTTTGGTCCCATCAACATATTTCAACGAAATCGTACCCGTTTCTTCCTTGGAAATATCTGCCATTGTTCCTTTAAGTTTCATTTCATGTAAAAACAGCCAGTTGATCATCTCAACATCATTATCGTCTGTCAATTCCAAAAACCGCTCGAGAAATTCGACTTGTTCATCTTCTGAACTCCCAGCTTCAGATGTAGATGGCCATCCGATTTCAGTAAACGCGACCGGTTTGGTCGTGTAACCACTGAGTCGAGAATAATAATTATATGGAATATCTGCAGGACTATCAAACTCATGCCAAGGATAGGTCGTCAAACCAATCAGATCACTACGACCGTCAAATTCTCCGAGCAAGTAAAATTGATCATTTTCAATCATCTGATTATATGAAAACACAACAAAGACTTTCGTATCGGGAGAAACATGTTTTATTTCAGCATACGCTTCATCATAAAGAGACAAATATGGATCAAGATCTTCTGGATGATAGTAAAAATAGCTGTTGATTTCATTCCCAAGCGAAATATATTTGGGCTTGAATTCCTGCGCGATATTCTTTACTTCCTCAACCCAAAGCCGTCTGAATTCAGAATTAGAGATATTTGCATTTATTCCTTCGGGCGCGTCAACTACAATTTTCAGACCTTCTCCTTGCACTTCTGCTATTGTAAAAAATGTTACGGTAATTATAGGCTCAAGACCATAAACTCTTGCCCCTTCAACAGCTCTATTCTGCCTGAGTTTTTCGCATTGTCCAATTCCAGAAGGACTTGACCACAACATCATTACTTCACCTAATTCTCCAGATTCTTCATAAGCAGCAGTAATATCATCAAATGTTGTTTCTGGAAAAGATTTTGGTGTTGGTACAACTCCAAGATAAAACGAACGAACAGACGTTTCTTGTATTAAGGTATTGTTAGTTTGATTCGGATGATTTGAAATTGAGTACTGAGTTTGAGTGCAGCCCAAGAATAAAAGAAAGAGTAAAGAAAAAAATAGTAAATATCTCATTTTATTACTCCAATGAACAGCCACTCAATTTACTTAATTCAAGAAATGACTGTTTGCCAAGCACTTGTTGCCCATTGGCAGTGACCCACGTCGGATATGCTTCTACCCCTGCATTAGTACACGCAGGTGCCTGGGTAGGCGAACCAGGAATAGAACATTCAACATATGTTACATATTGCCAACTTTCTCCAAACATTACTTTTTCGGCATTACAATGACTGCAATAGATCGAACCATACATCTTAAGCCCATTATCAGTCAGACATTGGGCAAATTTCTGATAATTAGCCGGCTCGATATCTGCAGGAGTCAAAAATTGCGCAAGAGCAAACCAAAGCAAAGCTATAACACCGACAACAACTATCGCACCAAGAACCCCATGAAATATTAATTTTGATGTTTCCACAATAACGCCTCCTATAGTGAAATGATTACATGAATTTGTGCAACAGAAACACTGCTTAAAGAATTTAAAAACTTTGGTATGAGAAAATGAATGTGGAAAGTATAGATATTGGAGGAAAACAGTTTCAGATACATCAGATATACAGTAAAAATAAAAATGCAAATGCACGATTAAAGGAAAATGTTATAGTTATCAGTATCCCTTCAAGATGGTCACAAAAGGATAAAGATCGAGTAACCGAAGATCTTAGAAAACGAGCAATAAAAGCAATAGAAAAAGGCACCTGGAATCCAGAATCAAATAGAAAACTCAATTTTGACCATGGTCAACGAATAACTGCTCTTGGAGAGGAGTTTCAAATAGCATTAACCCCTGCACTGGTTTTCAGAGCCCAAACTATAGACAACCAAATTGAAGTAAGATACAAGGATTTTGATCCTGAGAAAGAGAATAAAATACGAAAATATGTAATTAGAGAAATATTGAAAAAAACCGAAAATAAAGTCGTGGAAAGGATAGAGCATCTCAATAACCAGCATTTCAGTGCAGAGCTAAAACATATAAGAATAAAAGATACTAAATCAATCTGGGGCAGCATGTCTCCAAAAGGCGCAATATGCCTTAATTTTAGACTACTTCTGATGCCAACTGAGATTTTGGATTATGTCATAGTTCATGAGCTCGCACACACAAAATACAAAAGTCATGGAAAACGATTCTGGGATTTGGTTGCAAGAGTAATGCCAGAACATAAAATAAGAAGAAGATGGTTAAAGAAACATGGATGGACGATAAAATGATTATTGGTCTTTAAACTTTGCTAATTCAGCAGCTCGTGTTGTTTGTGGATTTCGTTGACCAGGCAAAAAGATTGGTTTCAAATTACTGAAATCTGTTGGCCCAGAAGAACGTAAATCTATAATTGGAGGACCTGATTTAACAGATCCACCTAGAACTAATTGTGCTGATTGAGTTTGAACTGGTTTGAATTGAATTGTTAACACCATTTTAACACCTGATCGCAACGGTAATATATCTGGCAATGTTTTTAATTGTTATGTCGATAAGTGAATAACCATGTCACAAGTTCATCGAGTTCTTAATTTTAGAAACCCACAATTTTGTAATGAACACGAATGTCAGACACTTGTTGGTCCAGGCTACGCATTTAGAAATCCACGGGGCGGACTGATACATGATAATATGGCATGCTGGTACAGGTATGAAGAACGCCCGTTAGAATTGGTTCGTATTGAATATAAGTGCACATTGCCATCCGATTCAGAATTATATAGATTAGAAAAACTACCTGCAATTAAACCATTAGAAAGAGTTGCTGCAAAACTTGAACCTCAAGATGCCAAAGCGATGTATGAAGCTCTTGCAAAGATATATGTTAATGTAACATTTGGAAATAAATGGACAAGAAATGGAAGAATCAATGATTACAGATTACTGGCACAACGGTTTGTTTCTCCAGAACTTTGTCTTGTTTTAGATGCACCAGTAAAATGTGCATATATTGAGTGTGATTCTGAAATTTGGGAAGGAATGGCATATCAAACAAATGATGGTAAATTATACCATACGAGTTGTGCGGATAGGGCGGACAGTTTTAGAACTGGAAAAAATATTGGACAATTAAAACCTGTTTTTGTTAGATATTCCTGCGATCCGCCAGAAAATTGGTATATGCAACGATTATTGGATATACCAGAAATCCAGACATTGGAAAGAATTTTCAGTAGATATAACCAAAGACTTGCAAGAAAGGCATATACTGCAATAGCCAATATGCTAGAAAAGTGTGGAATTTGTGGCCATGATCTAGAAAAAATGGCTGAGAAATACAATTCTACTCTCCAATAACCTTAACCAAAACGCGTTTTGTTCTTTTTCCATCGAATTCGAAATAGAAAACCTGTTCCCAAGGACCGAAATCAAGTTTTCCATTTGTAATTGGTAACACAACCTGGTGTCCCATCAACTGTCTCCATATGTGTGCTGCAGCATTATCTTCACCAACATTATGAGCATAATGATCTCCGTATGGAACTAATCGCTCGAGCGTACGCAGGTAATCGCTGTGAAGGCCGGATTCATTGTCATTTACCACGACTGCGGCGGTGATGTGCATCGGATTCACAAGAACAAGACCTTCTTTTATGTTGCTTTTGTCAATAACCTTCTGCACTTCATCGGTAATTCTAATAATTTCGATTTTCTTCTTGGTTTCAAACGTCAGATATTCGGTTTTTGATCTCATATTATAACCTCAAAAAAAATTATGAACTGTGTATATCCACATTACACTGCCAAAAAAATATAAATAAGATGCCATATGCAAATGAGTGGGGGATGAATATGGCTAAGAAAAAATATAATGTACTTTTAGAAGAGGAATGCGCAGCTGCAGATGATGAACTTGAAGATGAAATAATGAACGACGAGGATGATTGATATGCATCCTGCAGAGCTAAGACTACACATATTGCGGATCAGAAGAAAGATTGATGAGGTAAGGACTCTGCTTGATAAAAAAGAGCAAATTATCGAGCCAGAGGAAAATCTTGACAGATATGTCAGGGAAAAAATCATGGCTGCCCAAGAAGGCGATGTAAAGGAAAACACAGTCTGCCGACGCCGCTTCGGTATTCCTGATACGGCGTCTGATTTGAAAATAGTGGATAGAGCTAGAAAACAGCGAGAAGATAAATCGCACGAGATGGTGCAGACAATGGGGGATAAGATATGAGAGGGCAATTATCGGCAGAGATGCTGATTTTGATAGTTGTGGTAATGGCAGTAGTAGGGATAGCGGCTGTACAGCTTGTAGGTAGTGCAAAGGAAACCAGCAAACAGATATCAGATAAAACACAGGAACTCACGGATAAACTGGCAGATGATGAGATAAAATCGCCAGATGGTGGATATTGTATCACACCAGACGATTGTGCGAGTGGTAAGGGCTGTACTAATCATAGATGCGGATAGAATTTGTTGGGGGTTGTGTTTTTGAAGGGGAGGAGATTCACGAAAATATTCGATGATACCCATAGAAGAAGCTTCCGACAACAGCATCAGAGTATAACCAAAATAACAGATGTCAGTGTTGGGCTGGTTCATAAAACCCTAAATGATTTTGGAAAATAATAACTCTCTGTGAAAAATAAAATTGGAAGTGTTCAGAATAGATATGTATTATGAACTGGGAATGAACTGTGTTGCGGCCAAAAATTATTTCGCTTGGTTTGGTTGTTATAGATGATAGATTTTTAAGTATACTGCCTCTAATTATTAGTCGCATAAATGAATAATATGTGAAGATATGGCCAGCTCCCAAAAAGAACTTGGAATGAAAACAACAAAGATAGATGTTAACGGCAGGAAGGCTATTGTCGGCATATTGAAAAGATATGAAAGCACCCCTTTGATAGACGCTCCTTTTGCAGTTAAAAAATTCAATGAAGAGAATGGAACAAACCTACTACTCATCAGACCTACAACAGCAGACTTCCTGTTTGTAAAGACTGATCAGTGGGTAAAAGTAAATGGTGCTTTCCCTTCACCAGTAGGGATGGCCATTGCATATGAGTCCCCAAACAAAAAAATAGGCGACAGCATAGTTCTGGCAGATTGTGAAGAGCCAAGACTAATTCTTGTAACAACAGGAGCCGCAAGAGGAGAGATGAATGCTGCAGTGCTGGTTCCAGACATCACTGCTGATGACATCAAAAGAGACAACTGGGATTATGTAATAGAAGTTCCTGAAAACAGATTAATAGTTGTTCCGGACTTCCCAGCACTAATTGGTACGTATAGAACGTATGAAGATACCACCATCCCTTCAAATTCAGAAAAAGCCACAGGCGAAAGAAAATTTCTGTGGAGACGGGAGAATGAAAAGTATGTGGGTCTTGTGGTTCGTCTAGATGGTAGCTACAACAACAAACATGACATCGTTGCCAATGGCAGGGCTTTTCGCAAATATGGAGTGGCTGTAGAAGTCCCCGACGCGGATGTCGCAAAAATTTGAGGTAATTGGCAAACAGAATTTGCTTATGCGTCTTGGAAGGAATGGTGATTGCGACAGTGATAACCGAGAAATTGCATCTGCCCGTTCAGATGCTGCTTATCTTGGTAGACATTTGATCATTATGACTAGTCAACAACAAAGAGGAGGCTCTACTTCACGCCCTAAATATTTTTTTAGTTTTACTAAGTGTATTCATAAATTTCACTACTTTATATGTGCTCAACCTCCCGAGCTTCAATTGCTCGGCAGTTGGAGAGACAGGAAACGATAGTTGCCCGGAAAGGAATAAAATGAACACGAACAACGTGAGGGGACTGAATGACAATTAAAGAATAGAATCCCGGTATAAGACCCACAACTAAGATTAGAGATCATAAAATAGCACCTGGCTCACGAGAGTGTTGCACTCTCAATGGTTTTAGATTCGGGAATGCAAAGTCAAATACCGTTTATGGTATTCAACCGAAGCTATGGATCTGTCGCAAATAAAGCGCCTTGATCAGCGGGGCGAGCCCTTAATGGGAATATGCCCTCAGTCGAGATCAAGCAACTGAAACCAGTTGCAGCCATACCCGAAATACCCATTGGAAGAAAACCTTCCAACCAAGTGCGTTTATTATAATGAATTTTGTTATTTATAAATATTGGTAGAAAATGTTAGACACCTGTCTAAAATTAGACAACTGTCTAAGAAAAATAGTATGGAATCGACTAGAAATAGAATATTGTACAACTTGAGAGAACATAAATCTGCTGCCATGGCCTGAGGGTTTATTAGTCCATGGCTACCTTGTGCGTCTAAGATAATATCTATTTTTTGGTAAATGATGATTGTAGTTGTGCAACACAGCTACTAGAAACCTTCAACCAAACTGATAACAATCATACAAAGGATACCTGCAAACAAAAGTTTGATTGATGTCCACAACATATTTTCTTTTGATATCTTTCCAAGAAATGCTCCAAGAGATAGGAAAAACATGAGTGAAAGACCAAACGAAATAGAATAGGCATCAGTGATATCAAAGAAAATGAATGGAGATAGAAGGATAAGTGAAGTAAGTAAAGGAGATAATCCATCCACCAAAGCTGCCATGACAGTTGCAAAATCATATGCTTTCTTGTAATCAGTATGGTCAAGTTTTCTGTGAAGTGCCCTTTCCATAGAATGAACTTCCCTAGTACGTTCTGCACTCTCAGTCATGAGCGCCCCAGTTAATCCTGAGAAACCAATTGCAATGGCAGTTGCTATGCCAATATGAATTATAAGGTTAGAATCTTGAACACCAGCAAAGTATGAACCTAAAAGCAATCCAAATGTAGTTAACGCACCATCAAAAGAATTCATTACAAAGTAACGCCTAAGAATTTTATTCATACCAGTAATCGTATTGTAAAATGCAAACTTTTCCTTTTGCTTTTTCAGAAATGTAAATAACATCTATCCTACAATCCTCTCGCCACAAGTAACTCTGTCAATACTCTGAAGTGATGCACCAGCTTTGTCAAGAATATCCTTAACTGCAGTGAAATTGATGTCACTTCCTTCAATGGTCATCTTTGATGCTTCAACTTTGCGTTCGACTTCCTGGATAAGTATATCCACTCCATCCACACCACGAACTTTTGACAATTTCAAGGCTAAATCCTCAATTGGCATGTTTAGAGGAATTAGAACATCCAATACAAGTCTTCTGATACTGGTCATATGGATAAATTATCTTCGTATAGTTTAATTAAATTATGTATCTAGAAAAATATCATTCTGACGATATGCCAGTAACTCCGATTGCAGTAAGTGTAGAATATGCCTCGATATTTCCATTATCTAAACTTAGAGCATGCAGCAATTCTTTAAGGGCCTGTTTACTAGCCCATGATCCATAAATTTCTTGATCAGATGCTATGAGTACAAGTTCTCTTGCTGCGATAACCCTTTCACATTCTATTTCTGATTTAGATAGCTTTGATCCAAGATTTAAAATACGGAAGAAACTATTGAGTTTTCCACTCTTAATAAATAATTTAACCTCTCGCATATCATCTTCTGACAACGATGAAGTAATTCTTCCCTTTCCATATGCGCCAAAAGTAGCAGTCACGATATCCGAGATCACCACTTCATCAGTCCAACAGTGGTGGTTGGCAAGAAGACTTCTATTGATATTCCGAATACTGATAACGATCTCGCTTCGGGTTATTTCGTCCATAATTCGAAGTAGTTCTTTTCGTTTTTTTAATCCCGCAATATGTATTGAAATACCTGGGGTAAAAATTCTGTACCATGGTGCATCCCAATTTATATTTAACAATCCAAGTTTAACTCCTACCGAAGCTTTGGTTGATACATTGAACAATCCAATCATACAACCAGTAAATTCAGAAGAATAATTAATTACAGAAATAGAAACCCCTACAAGACTTTGTTTGATTATACTACAGAAACCAGCCAAACTTAAACCAGTAAACTTATCTGATGTATTGATAAGCCCTGCCACCTCGACTCCATTTACAAATGAAAGTTGATTAAACAAACCCGCAATAGCCAGGCCATTAAGTGTAGCACTCCCTACACCACCAACACGAGACTTTGGCTCACCATTTGAAAATAAACCAAAAATGGCTCCATTAGCCTTCCCCTTCACTTCGACCCCAATTAAAGAGGAGGCAACCCCATTAACATCAAGAGAATTATTACCAAACCCCATAATGGCAACGCCATTAACTTTATCTAGGATAAAATCAATATCACCTAACCAACCGGCCATTGTAACTCCATTAACGGTCCCCCGAGGTATTGCCATATCAAGCATCGCACTATGCGCTTTCGCCCATCGAGATAATTGAACTTTTGTAGCAGTATTGGAACCTAAATCAGTTGTAGAATGTTCTTTCGAAAGGGCAGATGTTTTTTTCATAGATCCACAATCCAAGGTTTGATCATAAGAAATTAGAGAAAAAATAAAGCCGGGCAAGGGAAGTGTACAACCAACTGACTTGTTGACCTCAGGCTTTTTCCCGACCGATAAAACGACACACCGTTTTATGGTCCATAGAAATCTCCGATTTCTATCGGAGAGTTTTGGCCTTGTAAGGACAGAAGTCAAAAGGCTCTTGAACCCCTCTATGCCGCTTTATGCTCTTCACTGATAATAGTAATTTACAATTACCTCAGAAAAGCGAACTGCAGGCGGCCGCATAACCGATCTGCTAGCCCGGCAAAATACTGTGTGATGATTTGATTATCGGGGAAGGGCTTTTAAATAGTTTCATCCGAAAATAAGTTTTACAGTTTAGGTATTAGTAAAAACACTAAACCCAAAACCGTAAACAATTATTCGTGGGCCCGTAGCTCAGGAAACTTTTTTGATAAAAAAAAGTTTGAGCAACTTGGTAGAGCGACGGACTTTTAGTTTTAGGAATTTAACTGATAGACCGTTTGGTGCTTTTCCTAAAAAGCGCAATCCGCAGGTCGCGAGTTCAAAATTTGGGTTTCCCGAAAACGGAAAACTCGAAACTGAAACTCTCGCCGGGCCCGAATTTTCATATTTTTATCGTCTTACCAGGCACCATAATTATAACGTTCTAGGACCCTGTGATAAACTTCCATATGTTTATGAGCAATATTGTTTGTGTTGTATTGACGTACATCTGATTTTGCCTGAGTTCCTAATTCTCGCCTAATTTCTGGATTATGTAATAGAACTCTAATTTTTGTTGCCAGAGCTTCTGGATTATTTGGTGCTACAAGATAACCATTATGACCACTAATGATTATTTCGCTTGGTCCAAGACGGTCTACCCCAATCGGTGGTATCCCACACATCATAGCTTCAGTAAATGTTAATCCAAATGTTTCCGTATCAGATGGTGAAACAAAAATGTCTGCACTATGATAAACCGGCCCCAATGATTTGTGATCAATAGCACCAGTGAACATTACACGATCCGTAATACCAAGGGTTTTGGCAAGTTTCTTATATTCATTTAATGAAGGTCCATCCCCTACGATTACAAGTGTAGCTTCTGAAATACCTACAAATGCATTTAGAAGATGCTCAAGTTTTTTTTCAAAGCTGATTCTACCAACATAAAGAACGAGTGGCTTTTCTAATGGAATATTGTGTTCTTGTCTGAACTTCACCCCTTGTTCTTTTCCAGCATATTCGTACTTATTGAGATCCATCCCACAAGGAACGTGGGTTACCGGTGCCATAACGCCATAATCTTCAAGCAGTTTCTTGATTATATTGGTAGGAGTTATTACCATATCCACTTGGGAAAAAACATATTTTATTAATTTTTCTACTATTGATTTGGCGACGCGAGTAACAAATTTATGGAGGGTGCCTTTCATAATGTGACCAGTGTATTCTGGAAGATGGGTATGGTATGTCGCAACAGTTGGCAATGACAGGGCCTTTGAAATACGAAGTGCTTGAATACCCATAAGAACAGGTGCATGAAGATGAACAATATCAGGTTGCTCTTGTTCAAGTAATTTTCTTAACCTTCGGCTACTTATTATTGGCATATTATATCCAGCATAAATTGGAAGGGGAACGGTCGGCACACGACATATTTTCAGATGATCATTTATATGTTCTATTTGGATTTTGTTTCCCTCTAATCCAGGTGCAAATAGAGTTATATCGGCATGTTGTGATAATGTAGGTAAAAGATCTAAAAGTAGAACGTCTACGCCGTTTTTGATAGGCAGGTATGTTTCAGTAACCATAGCAATCTTCAAACGTTGAGGTGGATCTACCATAGGCCGAAGTCTCTGAGATCTTTTTGGATCTTGAGATTTGTCCCTAGCAACCGTTTCTGGGATTGATATACAAGCTTGCGCACACATTTAGATTACCACCATTTTAGTTCTACAATGAAATTTATGGAGAAATTTACGCATTCTGAACGTAAAAAATACATAATACATATTTGTCTAATTGTGTTTAAAAATGTTTGTTATTGGTAGATTTTAGATTATCACAATAATAAAATAAGTACAACCACAAAGAATGTTATAATAAACACACAACTAGAGGATATGTGGAAAAAGTGTCCATTACACTGAAATGGATAATTGAATATAAAAAAAGTACTCTCAGAAGACCATCAGAAAATAGATAACAAAACTGTAGAAAATTACATAAAATCATAAAAAAATTAACAGAGTTCATATAAACATTTCTAGACAAACGTAATTGTTAATGCATAGATGCGTAAACCGAAGATTAGAAAACTTACAAACGCCCCAATCGATTCCTCCAAAAAATAAAACACTACAAAGAAAAGGAGCAATAATATCCTATAGAAAATTAGACCCAGATGAACACGCACACTTGCCCCCAATAGCATTGCAAGGTGGCTGGACCATGCACCCGGCTGGTCATTTATGTCAGATAAAAGCATTTGAAGGACGTTGTGAGATAATTACAATGGAAAATCGAGGACATTGGTTTAGTGGTGTTGGGGAAAGCACAGCCAGAACATATCTATATGATCTTGCATATGACCTTAAAGCAGTGCTTGACAAAGAGAACATAGATAAGATCGTAATTTCAGGGCATTCCATGTGGGGAGCAGTTGCACTAATTTTTTATGGTTTGTTCCCTGAAAGAGTAGCTGGATTAATGCTTGTAACCCCTGCATACGCAGATCCAAGAAAACTAGGTTTTTTAAGAAATTATCCCGGAGTTTATCCTATCCTGGACATACTTGCAAATTCTGCAAATAACACTGTTTTAGATAAAACAAAAAAAGCAATATCCGAAGTTCCATTAACATGGAACATAGTCAGATTGGCATTGATGCTCACCATAATGCCTGATAATGTTAGAGATGTAACGGCATTCCAAAAATTAATGAAAAATATCTTCAGGGCAAATACCGATGCAATGGCATTGTCAATGCAAGCACTTTTCCAAATGGATGATAATATAATGCAACATATTGCACCAAGAATAACTGTTCCAACTCGGATCATAGCTGGAGACAGTGATCCGCTCATATCTCCTGAAAGTGCAGAAAAACTGGTAGCAAGAATACCAAACGCAGAACTTCAGATATGGGAAAACACTGGACACTTGCCAATGCTTTCCCACCCTAGAAGATTGAATAGAACAACGCTCGAATTTTTACAATCTATTCAGGATTGATAGCTTCCTTGGGTAACCTGTCAGATGAAGATGTGGTTTGTAAACGTTCTGAAGAATTTGCGGGTTCTGTAAGAACAGTTAACCGATCTGACTGCGGTAAAGCTGCAACTCGTCTTGAACTCGAACGTAAAGATGCCAATGCTATATCAGTTTCAATTAAGGGAGCAAGACAGCCAAGCTCTGCAAGCATTTGTTTTCTTGATGCAATTACCCTGTCAAGAGCAGGCGTTGGTAGTTTGGGATAATCTCTTTTTTGCAGTATAAGCATAAAATCCACCTTGACAAGTAACTGACTGATTATATTTATAGTTTTTTCAAAAATTTCCAAACAGATTATAGAAGTATTAATAAATATTCATAACATTTGTTTGGTTTATGATGGTGAACTCCGATGAAAACCAAACAAATAGAAATAGATAAAACAGATCAGCAAATATTAAGCGAGTTAAAACAGGATTGCAGACGTTCATATAGAGAACTTGCAACAGCCATAGGCATGAGCCCAGCAGCATTGATAGAGCGAATGAAAAAACTTGAGAACAATGGCACCATAAGAGGTTACTCTGCAAATCTCGATTATTTAAAACTCGGATTTGAATTCATGGCAATCATACAAATCAGTATATCAGGGGATATGCTAAAAGTGCAGGAAGGAATAAGCAAACTTAGAGGCGTAGCGGCAATTTATGACACAACAGGACAGTATGATTCAGCAGCCATGGCTATGTGCAAAAGTAGGCAGGAACTTTCAGCATTAGTAAAAGGAATACTCAAGATCCCGGGTGTTGACAAAACTAACACGAGCATGGTTCTTAATGTTGTAAAAAAAATGGATGAATTTGATGGGATTTGATACCAGATATAGACGATGAGTGTATTGGAACTAATGTATGAATAGTTTTGCTTTTTTCAAATCACTCAAAGTTTTAGAACCTGTAAGATATGCACATATAGCCATCTGTTTCTGGAACGTCTCGGCAAACGTATCCAAATTTCCTGCTTTGATTGCTTTTATGAAAGGATATGCAGCACCACACATATCTGCGCCCAAGGCAATGGACTTTGCACCATCAATACCTGTTCTTATACCTCCGCTTGCTACAAGAGGAAGAATACCGCGACATTGAATGATTGAATCCATTGTAGGTATGCCCCATTCCTCAAAACCTGGGATAGCCGTTGATCTCATGTATTCGACTTTACTCCAGGATGTTCCGCCAGCACCGGCAACGTCAAGATACTTGACACCGGCATCCTTAAGCTTGATAGCAACTTCTTGATTCAGTCCTGCACCAGTTTCTTTTACTATGACTGGAACTGACAATGATGCGCAGACTTTTGAAATTGCATCAAGAATACCACTGAAATCAGTATCACCTTCCATTTGTACAATTTCCTGAAGAGGATTCAAATGAATGGCAAGACCATCTGCTTTAACAGATGAAACCAAAGACTCTAGTTGATCTATTGAATAGCGCTTTAGCTGAAATGCACCAATATTCGATATTATAGGAACGTCTGGAGCCGCATCACGTACAACATACGTTGAGGTAAGTGTAGGATTTTCGATCATTGCACGCTGTGAACCAAGACCAAGACCAAACCCGCATTTCTGTGCGCATGCTGCAAGTTTCCTATTGATCGCTTTCGCATCCTTGTAGCCACCAGTCATCGCAGTAACAATCACAGGAAACTTCAAAGATTTTCCAAAAAATGTAGTCGAAAGATTAACCGCCTCAAGAGACATTTCGGGGAGTGCGTTGTGCACAAAATCCACATGATCAAGACCAGTGGACTTTGAATATTGTGCACCTTTCTTAAGTACTAAATCGATGTGATCTTTCTTACGAGATTCAATTTTTTTCATATAACACTACCTTGCAAGAGGATATTTCTCCATATACATTTGAGTCTGGAGAACTGTTAGGAATGGAAGCACAATAAGCGAATTAACAAGCAGGACAAAATAACCTGAGTAGGTGCTTGAAAATACAAGGTCCCCAGTCACTTTCAGAAAAGAGGTACAAAATAAACCTATCAAAATCCAAACCAATATCAGATGAGGGGCCTTTAATGCGACATATATAGATCGCTTTATCGCATGCGCCGTATCTGAATGATCTATTACAACCGCAGGCGCAACATAGAATAACAGAAATGAAAGTAAAAGTGAGAATATTGGATATATCCAATTCTGGAATGGAAATTCATAGATAAGAAGTTGAACTATGACTAATAACAAAAGGACCAGTGTATATATGTAGAAAATCCGCGTCGCATATTTTCCGATTGCATCGACCATTTCTTTTTTTGTCTCTGTAAATGTCCTCTTTGAACGGACGATAAGATTGATATTCACGATTGTATCTGCAACAACAAAAACTGCAATGGCATAGGCAGCAGCTGTGATAAGTAAGTCAAGAATAGAAAGCTCGGGAATGCTCCCAGTACGCAAAAAGACTCCACCTAAAGACATGTATGTTGGTGCAGGAACAAGGGCAAGTATTCCAAATGCCAATATAAATGGTATGGAAAATATCTGTATAAGACGAAGTCGCTTCAGGTAAAACTCAATTGTATATTTGAAGATTCTGTAAAGATCATCTTGCATGATACAAATTGAACATATAGTCTTAAATACCTGCAGTTCGCTCAAATATAAAAGGTGTTTGCACTGTCAGAATTAGTAATTTATCAGATAGCATCGATTAGAAAAGAAGCTGGTAATACGCATATATACAAAATGAATCCAGTTACTGGAAAGAGATTTGATTTTGTACCTGGCCAGTTTGTATTTATGCATATCTTAGATGAAAAAGGCGGAAGTATAGTAAAACGAGCATATTCGATTGCATCAGCACCTCATGAGAAGCATCTCGAATTGTGTATTAAATTGATTGGTGGCGAACTTACATCAAAACTCGAAAATCTGGGTGAGGGGGATAAAGTAGGCATCGAAGGACCATTTGGACATTTCAAATATGGAGATGAATCGGAAGCTGCATTTGTAGCAGGTGGAACAGGAGTTGTGCCATTTATCGGAATACTTCGACACATAAATAAAAATAAGATCATGGGCAAATTTGTTTTGTTTTATAGTACAAAAACTATGGATCAGATATTATACAAAAAAGAACTCGAAAAATTGGAAGCTGAGAATTTAAACATAACAGTTGTTATCACACTCACAAGAGAAACTCCAAGAGAATGGGATGGGGAATGTGGTCGTATTAATGGTGATATTTTATACAAATATACCGAAGATACAAACCAGTTCAATTGGTGGATTTGCGGACCAATGGAAATGATAAAAAATATCAAAAATCACCTGATCGTTCTTGGAGTGGATACTGATAAGATAAAAATGGAAGGCTGGGGATAGGGCAGGGAGTTTCCTGTTTTGGGTTTCCAGTCTCGAATCTTTAGTTCATGTTTCCAGTTTAGAGTTTTCAGTTTTGGCTATTTCCTGGTTTGTAGTTCTCTGTTTTGAGTTTCGATCGTGAGTTTATGATTTTTTGTTTAGTGTAATGGATTTCAGGTTTTTGATTTAGAATCTTGTGTATCGAATCTTCAATTTCTGCCGGTTCTTGGTTTTTTGTTTCTTGCCTTGAATTTTCAACCTGTCTTGCACCACTAGTTATATTTAAAAAACAAATGAAATGAATTACAGTACTATCTATTATGGTATATAAGATAAAATATTGCCAAATTAGAGGTATAAATGCCATTTAATGATATGTAACAACGAGTATAGAGGTTATACTATGAAAACGATTGATGTTATAGTAGAAGGTGGAAAAGCAAGCGCAGGACCGCCATTGGCACCAGCTTTGGCACCCATGGGAATAAACATAGGTCAGGTTGTTGCTAAAATAAACGAAGAAACTGCAGCATTCGGTGGTATGAAAGTACCGGTAAAGGTAATAGTTGATCCAGCCACAAAACAATTTACTATAGAGGTAGGAAGCCCACCAACATCTGAAATAATAAAAAAAGAGGTTGGGATAGAAAAGGGTGCAGGAAATAGAGAAGCGCCAGCAGGTAATCTTACGTTGGAAAAAGCAGTCCAGATTGCGAAGACAAAGAGAAATTCTTTAGGCAAGGATCTAAGCGAAACGCTTAAAGAGATACTAGGAACATGTCTTAGCATGGGCGTAACAATAGAAGGCAAAAATGCCAGAGAAGTAATAAAAGAGGTAAACCAGGGCAAACATGATTCTTTGTTAAAGGGTTGAGAGTATGAAAAAGATAGTTTTCATACTTCTGCTCTTCTCTCTTTCATTTGCTTCACTTTTAGGGCAATACAACACCGGACAAAGAATAATTGGTGCCCCGATAGTATACCAAAATAATATTGTATTTGCTTCTGCTGATGGCAATATATATTCCGTAAGATCTTCTTGTGATACTTTAGTTTGGAAAAGATTTGTAGGTAAAGAACCAAACGAAGTTTTTGTTTTTGATAATTCAATAGTTACCTCAACAACTTCTGGAAAAGTATCTAAAATTGATAATAAGGGTATCATAGTCTGGACCATAGATCTTGGCAATTACAATGCAACGCACGCTTATGGAGCAAGCGCAAACAACGAAAATATTTTTGTCACTACTGATTCTGGAGTATATAGCATAGGAAAAACAGGCGTAGTCAAAATACTTGTGCAATTTGAAAATAATGCACTAACAGCAGGTGTAATGAAATATCCTATGACCACACCAGCTGCAGGAAAAGATTTTATAATTTATGGTAAGGGAGATGAACTTGTAAAAATCGACAATAAAGGAAAAATCTTGTGGAAAGCGAAACTGGATCAGGGATCTTTCTGGCTATCTAGACCAGTAATAGACGGAAGTGTTGTTTATATCGGTGCACTTGATAACAAAATGCACGCGTATGCCATTTCAAACGGCCAGGAGGTATGGACGGTAAATACAAAAAACTGGATCCTTAGTACTCCTTTCATTGAGCAGGGAATGCTTTATTTCGGCGGAAATGACGGAACGGTTTATGCGGTATCTACAGGTTCTGGAAGTGCAATGTGGAAAACTCAGACACAACGAACTGTACAAACGCAGGCAACCAGCGGGTATATGGGCGGAGAAGATGTAATATTCGTAGGAAGTGGAGACAAGGGCATCTACGCAATATCGAAAACTGATGGAAGTATTGTATGGAAAGGAGGCACTGCAAGCGCAGTAGGTAGTCCTTTATTTTATCTTAATTCAGTAATATTTGGATCCCAGGATGGCACAATGTATTGTTATAGTACTGAAAGAGCGTGTTCTATAAACACACCACAGGAAGCAGAATTAATTGGTAGAAAAGAACTAGTAGTAAGTGGAAAATACGTCTCTGAAAATAGTGGCGCAAGAGTCGAGATAAACATAAACAACGGTGAATGGGAAGCAACACAACAAGATAGCAACGACTGGGAATATTATACTGATCCAACACAAAAATTAGTATCAGGATTGAATATAATCACATGTAGAGTTGTTGATACAGGAGGACAGGAACTAGGACCTTCATATACGAGCGTTGCAATAAACCATAATCCAACCGAACCGTTAAGCGAAATCAAAGTTGCCATTTCTCCAAAAGTCATCGAAGGGCAGAATTTCACGATATATGTAAATGATGGTGATGATGGATCACAGATAGAACGATTCACACTTTTATTAAACGGAGAGACATATACTGGCAGTGACAATATTAGCACCATGATCCCACAGGCCGGAGCTTATGAAGTAACAGTAAGTAAAATAGGATTCAATAATAAAAAAACAGTGATAAACGTAAACCCGAACGGAATAAACCCAGTATTTGTAATTATTGGAATACTTGGTATAATAGTAATAATCTGGCTAGTATGGACAAAATTCATAAAGCAACGATTCGCCAAAAAAGAGGATAAAATAGAAATTATTCAACAGTAACGCTTTTTGCAAGATTTCTTGGCCTGTCCGGATTTATACCTTTTAGAACGCTCACATGATATGCAAGTAGTTGTAATATTATGACCATGGCAAATGGATAAAGATCAGGATCAAGAATCGGAAGTTCGATATAGAAATTGCTTTCTGCTTTTGTTTTCTCATCATTTGTAAGCGATATTATCAATGCACCGCGCGTCTTTGCCTCTTTTAAATTCCCAAAAAGTTTTGGCAATGTGTCATCAGTCGGTGCAAGCACTATGACAGGAACACCATTTTCAATTAAGCTCAGTGTGCCATGCTTAAGTTCGCCACCAGGATATGCTTCTGAATGGATATATGATATTTCTTTCAGCTTCAGCGAGCCTTCGTATGCGATTGGAACACTGATACCCCTTCCGATAAAGAAGAGATTTTGTTTTTCTTTCAACTGTGCGGCTATTTGTTTTACCTCATTTTCTTTTTCCATCATTTGCGCAAATAAATCTGATAATGATGATATTTTCTCCTTT
This sequence comes from Microcaldota archaeon, assembly GCA_018813505.1. Taxonomy (GTDB): domain Archaea; phylum Micrarchaeota; class Micrarchaeia; order Anstonellales; family Bilamarchaeaceae; genus Bilamarchaeum. Next base: position 9,064 of record JAHJBM010000059.1, on the reverse strand, counting down.
CCGAAAATGATTTTGTAGATTATCGCTAGCTGTGCAGTGAATGTCTTTGTGGCAGCCACACCAACTTCAGGACCAGTGTTAAGATATACCACATTATCGGCAATGTTGGTAATTGTAGATCCTACGACATTAGTAATGGCAATCAATTTGCAACCGGATTTCTTTGCATACCTTACTGCCTGCAAGACATCGGCAGTCTCACCGCTTTGAGTTAATGTTACCACCAGCGTTTTTTGATTTGGTTTTACAATAAACGGATAATCGCTTGCAATGAATGCCTGCGCACTCTTGCCTCTTTGTTGAAGAAGGTAGCTGAACATTAATCCGGCATGATAGGATGTACCGCATGCAACAATGTCTATGCGCTCGCTTTCTTCAATGAGTTTTTTCGCAACAACCACGTCAGAAGCAATAGTTTCATTGATAAAATGACGTTGGTCATTTATTTCCTTGAGCATAAAATATGGATAACCGCCTTTTTGAGCCATCTCGACATTCCAGTCGACAGTGATTTGTTTTCGCTTGGTTTCAGAACCATCAAGCGTATAAACCTTGTAACCATTTGCAGAAAGAACTGCTATATCCCCATCCTCAAGAGGGACAAATGTTTTAGTGTATTTGAGCATTGCAGGTATGTCTGATGCACAGAACATTTCACCTTTGCCAATACCAAGCACAAGAGGACTGTTTCTGCGTGCCACAAATATCTGCTCATCTTTATCATCTGCAAAAATGGCTGCGATACCGTATGAACCTTCAAGCTCATTAAGGGTTTTTAAAAATGCCTTCAAAGGTGGCATTGAGTTTACATGTTCTGCAATTTGATGCGCTATAACTTCTGAATCAGTCTCAGACCTGAATGTGTGGCCTTTGGTCTTGAGGTCATTTTTAAGCTGAGTAAAGTTTTCTATTACTCCATTGTGCGCAAGTATTACTTTGTTATCCAGACTCGCATGGGGATGTGCATTTTCCTTGCATGGTGCACCATGGGTTGCCCATCTTGTATGCCCTATCCCAATGTGGCCATCAATGCTTATGAAATCAAGCTGTGCTGAAACAAATTCTATCATTCCTTTGTCTTTTCTTACTTCAATTGTACCAGCATTGGCAATAGCAACGCCAACAGAATCATACCCGCGATACTCGAGTCTTTTCAAACCTTCGATAAGTACTTCTGCTGCTCTTCTGTTTCCCACATAACCAATAATGCCACACATTAGGATCACAAATCAAAATTATAGATAAAGAATAGGTATGATACTTTTTTATTCATATACTGAAAAGCATGGCAATCCAAAACTAGAAGAAAACTAAAAGAAGAAAAAGAAATTGGTTACTGTGTAATCATCCTGAACATAACAACTGGTGAGACACCAACATCACCAATCAGTTGGGTAACTGGAATTGCAACTCCGCCAATTACTTCCATTCTCAGTCTTCCTGCATTAACCAAAAGCGAACCGCCAGCTACTACCCATGCATCTACATCGCTTAATCCATCTCCTGAAGCATTAAGCATTAAACCGCCGACCGCGTATGGATAAACATATCTACCGTAAATCGGGATACCTGCAAGCAACATTGCTTGAAGAGTTGGATCGCCGAATTCAACTGATTGCATTACATCAGAACCAGTGAAGCGAGGGACACGGGTTAAATCAACTGAAGCGTGTAACCAGGGAGTTGCGTTTCCATCACGAACCCAGGTTAAATTGCTCGGGAATTGCACATGAACATCAGACCTGAGAAGATTGACTCCGTCTCCACCGTGCATATCAAATGAGAATATCTCACCAATCCTATAGGTCATGCCACCACCAACGCTGAAATTAACACGCGTGTATTGTGCACGGTGATCAACAGATGATGATAGATCAGTAGATGCAATATCAACACCGAGTAAGGCATATGCCGCTAATCTGTGATTTCCACGCGATAAAGATAATCCCGCAACGCCACGGACAGGAAATACACGTTCACCTAAGTGCCAGCCATCTTCTCCATCCAGACTTGATCCAACAGTAGATAATAATACACCAAGATTTAAGGCAAGTGAAGTTTGTTCGTTGCTAGATGTATATAATGGAATAAAACCAATTGCCATCAACTCGCTGACATCTCCACGAACTGCCGGAGTAAGGTCAGCCAGTGAGACACTTCTACCAAATGCCTCGAATGAAGGCCAATCATCAGTTGGAGTAACATCAACACACTGACATGAGCTGCATACTTGTGGAGATGCTCCTTCACCATCCGAATCACAATCATCATCACTTTCACATTCTTCTGGATTTCCAAATGTATCTCCGGTTTCCAAAGTACCATTACCACATACTGCATCAGTATTTGTTCCTGAAGTCAATGGTTCTGTTGCAGGTTCTCCAAGAGGAGATTCATCTGCTGAAACAGTTAGCCTTTGCCCAGGTACAACTTCACATCCCATAAAAACACTTTCTGAATCAACGGGAGATACCACTGTTAATGCAAAAACATTTCTCCCACCTACACCAGCAGGAACAGGGATCCTAACTTCAAAAGACTCTGCGATCGTCCTATTTGTAGGAACAGCCTCTCTGCCATTGAGATCAGAATCGCTACTTACGATAGGAAGCGCGCTAAGAGTAGAACTATGTACAGTAGCAGTAAAGAGTTGTGGAGATGGTGAAGTGCCTTCAGGGCCAAAAGAATATTGGATATTAACTTCAAGAGATCCGTTTGTAAATGCACGTCTAAAAGGTACGGGATAAATCCTTACAACAAACACATCACCTTCGCGAGCATCAACTACGAGATTCGCATTGAAACCACTAGCTGGGCTGTGAAGATAAACATTTTGGGTAGGAGCACTTGATCCAGAACTACTATCAACCAAAATTATCGGTAATCCACCTTCACAGGTACATGATGGTTCTTGTCGTTCAATCTGTGTTGGTGGTGTTTGTGGCTGGGGCCCTTCTTCCGCATTCGCCCTACCTTCACCAAAAAATCCCATTCCAGCAGCAGTCATTAATACTACACCAGCACATTTAACTAACCCGTGTGAAAGCGGAGAAGAACGCCTAACAAATCGCATTTGATCACTTATTTCAACTTGAGTAGACCCTTTCAATGCAACTGCTGTTGCAGGATACCTTAATTGTTCCCTTAAAGATAAATTCGAACGTGACATGGGTTGACATTACTTAAAACACTTTAAAAAGATGTGGGTTGGTATGGATGAACGGATGATAAAAAGAATTGAAATCTGCGGATTTCAAAAATTTCATTGTACTTGTACTAGTACAATAAAAAACGTAGATAACTAGGGTTTATAATAACTCCCAAACACTAAATATAACATGATATCATGTCAAAAAAGGAGATATGAATGACATCTGCCGGAGAAGCCCATGCTCCAGAGAGAATATATGCCAAAACAATGGTAGCCCCAGTTGGAGAAATGAAAGAAAACATGGATTTGGATGATGATAATACTGAAAATATGAGCGTACCCCGGGGAACAGTGATTGGAGATATAGAAGGAAAGCACATGATTATCGGAGACCTCCTTGGACGTGGAGGAATGGGAGGAGTTTATAAAGGAACGATTGTACACGGCAGTCAGATAGAAACAGAGGTGGCAGTGAAGATAATACTTCCGCAATTAATGCAAGAACAATTCATAGTGGATCTTTTCCTAAGAGAAGCTGCTGCTGCTGCGAAACTTATTGGTGCGATACATGTAAATGGAATTATCAGTTTTGGAAAAATAACAGGTACAAACTCAGAATTAGATGGATCATATTACATCACCATGCCACTTATGAAGGGTAAAACACTTTCAAAGATGTATCATGATAGAACAGATAACACAAAAGGTTTGTTTGAAATTCCTCCTGACATGGCAATGAATATGGCAAAACAAATCTGTATAGGTATTGAAGAAATACATGAGAAAAAAATAATACATACTGACTTGAAACCAGAGAATATATTTGTTATGAATGGGGGCTCTAGAACACACCTCAGGCTTTTTGATTTGGGACTTGCAGGGATAAGACAGGCCATGGCAAAGTATGATAAAAAAGGATGTGCATTTGGTTCCCCATGGTATATGTCACCAGAACAAGCATTGGGTAGAGAGGACATAGATCATCGTACAGACATATTTACACTTGGTATAATTTTGTATGAACTTTTTTCAGGGGGGATCTTGCCATATGATTCAGATGAGATTGGAAAACTTTTACTAAGCATAAGCACTGGAGATCCAGAGCCGATGAGATTAAACGAACTAAATGAAGCGGTGTCAGAAGAACTTGCAGATATTGTACACATGTGCCTTGAGAACGAACCTAAGGACAGATTTCAGAGTGCATCTGAGGTACTTTTAGCTCTTGAAGAATGCGAAAAGAACATGTTAGAAGAAAAGCGCGAATCTGATCCAACAATGATAGCGAATGTTGATGCACACCCACTGCCAGCTGATCTAACAATGATGGATACTACTAATGAATCCCCACCACCAGCACAACCTCTTAATATTGTATTATCACCGGAGTCTCATGAAGAATCACCATATAATGAATCCCCACCAAAAAAATCAAGAGTTAGGAAATTTATCGCCGCTGCCGCAATAACGACAGTAATTTTAGCAGGCAGTGCAATTGGAATAATGCATGAAATGGGAACAAGAAATGAAGAAGCAGATAGACAACTCCAAGCTATTGCAGCACCAGCTGATGAAGAACAACACAGAATACAACCAACAACAGAGAACAGTGCGGCAATAATTACTCCAACAAAAGCACCTGAATCAGAAGCAATAGAACCAACCGTAGAAGCAGCTACACCAATGCTCACAAAGGTCAACATTAGCACAAATATACCAAGAGTGGATGTGTATTTGGGGAATAAACGGCTTGGAACAATAGATAATGTCGATGGTGAATTTGAAATACCGCGAGGAGACGAACAAGTAACACTTACATTCAGAAAAGAAGGACATACTCCTCAAGAAAGAACTATCACCCCAAATACTGATACGATAACTATTGCAGATATCAGATTAAAGAGACCAAGAAGCATCAGAGGTCCAAGACAGGAAAGAGGAGCTTTGATAGACAGCGGAAGAGGTAGCGGACTAGCTAATGGAAACAGACCTAGAGGAGCACTAATTCAATAACTGCCCAAGTTTACAATAACAAGTCATCAGGTCATTTGATTTTTTAGTATTTCCATTACACACTAGTTGCATTTGACAAAACAGAAAACTCAATTAAAAAGAATTGAAATCTGCTGATTACATTTAAGGTCAGATTTTGACATAAAGCACCAGGTCAATCTATTTCAAAAATTTTGTAGTGATTTTACTTTTTATAGTACAATAAAAATAAGAAAAAACTAGATATAGCAAACTGTAAATGTTTTGCAGTTTTCAAATAGCAATGTCGTGAACTCAGATAGTTCACGAGCATGTCGTGGTGTTTCCACACCACAACAACCAACTGAGATGAATCTAGTAATCAAACTGTTGCATTACTTTCTTAGTCTGCTATAGATAAAATATTTACTTGTGGATTATATGGAAGCACGAAGTCAATATTTTGTGCGCTATTAACTATTCTAAGAGCCTTGCCATCAAATCCCATCAAAGTAATTGTTTCTCCACCTCTAGTTGCACGGTGGGCAATTTCATGAACCAATAACGCTGTTTTTACTGCTTCTGCCTTTGCCAAAGACATATCAGTAGTTAGTATTGGGGTGTGGCCGTTTCCTTTTTCACCATGGGCTGTAAGGCTGTTCACACCAGATACATGTCCAAAAGAATAAACCAATGAGGCAATGTCATCCTGACTAAATATATTACCATTACCTGTCTCTATTGTAACTGCAAACGCCCTGTTTGGCGGCAATCTAAAAAGATATTTGTAACCATCAGGCGTGTTTGGAGTAACTCTTGCATCAACACAACAGATGCCACCAATATCAAGAAGAAGTTCAAATGGATCTAAAACAGTTCTCATTTCTAAAGGATCAAATAAAAAAGCTGCATGAGCATAATGTTGATCAAGATTGCCATGGTCATCTGCTAAGAACTTCTTCAACCCCTTTTGCATTTGCAATGATAAAGCAAGTAATTTTGGATGTCTTTCAAAAAGTTTATTTTGATCCCAATTAGGACGATTAAGAGCATGATATTTTAGAGTACCAAGACTAGAACAGACTGCCCAAACTACAGAAAGGTTTTTCTTTTGTATTATTGCATTGAATTCCTGATCATCCATGATTTTGAGTGCTTGAAATACGGCATTTGTTTCTTCAGCATGTGGACTTGATTGTCCACCTACCTCAGGACTAACGTGATCTAACAATCTTATCACAGGTTCTGATTCGTTTCCAAGTTGCCCTTCCAGTTGAGCTTGTTTTGCAGCCACTGCACCACATTTTGCGATTCCACCATGGCCAAGCATAAGAAATACCCCGCCAGGTTTTATCTTGCCCAATAACCTCAATATTTCACTTCGTGAATTGAATTCGTAGTTATGGCTAAGACATGCAGCCTGACCAGCTATACGAAGAAAACTTACTCCACTCAATGAGGATGGCATAGTACGCTCTTGAAATCGATCAAAACCCCCTGTAAGAACAGAAATAGATTGAAATACATTCACAGTTTGTTTTGCGGCAACCAATCGCTGGGCTTCTCGTTGCGCTTGTCTTAATCTTGTTAAACAATCATCGACCATAATACAGCCTCAAAATCAAATTATAGTACGTTTGAAATGTACCTTTGAATTGCCCATAAACGAAAGACCTAAAAAGTACTGGATCTTTCTTAATATAGGTGTATTTATATGTGTCTAAATGGTTTTAAAAGCATATCGAATTTTTGTAAAAACACAGTAGAATTAAACGCGAGCAATATAAATGTTTACGCATAATTTTGAGTACAGAGACTAATCAACTTCTAAGACCTTAGATAGAGACATGAACTTAGAGGTTTAGATGGTGAATTTTATGAATGCAGAAGAAGCACTAAATAAACTGTTAGAAGGCAACAAAAGATTCATGAGCGGAAAACTCGCTGAAAAAGACGTCGGATCTGCAAGAGAAGCAACCAAAAATGGCCAACACCCATTTGCAACAATTCTTGCATGCTCTGATTCAAGGGTTTGTCCAGAATTTATTTTTGATGTTAATTTGGGTGAAATATTCTTAGTAATGAATGCAGGGAATGTGGTGGAGGATGTAGTACTTGGAACCGTAGAGTATGGTGTTGAACATCTGCACACCCCACTCTTAATAGTCATGGGTCATGAAAAATGCGGTGCAGTAACAGCCGCTTGCCAAGGTGGAGAATGCCCGCCAAAGATAGCTGTAATAATGGGAAAGATAAAATCATCTTCTGAAAAATGTTCATGTGACGTAGAAAAAACAGTTAATGAACATGTTAAATGCATGATTGAAAATATCCGCTCTAACAGTGAAACAGTAAATAAACTGGAAAAAGAGGGCAAACTTAAGATTATCGGTATGAAATATTATTTCGAAGATGGAAGGGTTGAAATTACAGAATAGACAATATAATATTTTGTGAGGTTTTGGGAATGGCTGATTCAGATAAAATGTATACGTTCAAAAAACAGTTGCGTAATCTTCAGTCCTACCGAGGTAATGGAACCGAACTTATCTCTGTATATATCCCAGCAGGCTCACAGGTTCATGATATGAGTAACAAATTGAGAGAAGAAATGAGTCAGGCCAGTAACATAAAATCAAAATCAACCAAAACAAATGTCCTGGGAGCCCTTGAAAGGATAGCCAATTATCTGAAGATATTCAAAAAACCACCTGCAAATGGGATTTCAGTCTTTGCAGGAAATGTTTCAGACAACGTTGCAAAGGTAGATATAGAGTTATTTTCTTTAGAACCACCAGAACCTCTGAAAATAGGGGCATATAGATGCGATAGTAAGTTTTTTCTTGAACCATTGGAACAAATGCTTGGTTCGTCAGAGATGTACGGAATAGTAGTGATGGATGGAAGAGAAGCAACAATCGCAACTGTAAAGGGAACAATAATCACAATTATAAAAAAACTTAACTCTACAGCCCATGCAAAGGTAAACAAAGGTGGACAATCCCAACGTCGATATCAACGTCTTGTAGAAGAACAAATAGAAAATTATTACAAACGCATAGGCGAATCAATGGATGATGCTTTTGTAAACAGAGCAAAGGCAGTTGTTGTTGGTGGCCCAGGTCCTGCAAAAGAAGGTTTCATGAAATTAAAACCATACAATTACCAGATAAATGTGTTGGGAGTTGTCGACACTGGATATACGGACGAATATGGAGTGCGAGAAGTACTATCAAAAAGTGAGGACATACTTTTGAAGCAGGAGGCAATAAAAGAAAAGGCACTTGTAGAACGTTTCATAAAGGAAGTCGTTAATGATGGCCTTGCAACATATGGAGTAAATGAAGTAAGAAATGCAATACTTGCAAAACAGGCTGAAAAGGTCATTATTTCTGAGAATTTGCAATATATGACAGCTACATATACATGCCTTAGCTGTAACTCAGAGGAAAAGAAAACATTCAGGGAAAAAATAGAAGAACGTACCATCAAATGTAAAAAGTGCGGCGAACAGATGAAATTAAAAAGCGAGGAACTCTTGATAGATGAACTGATGGAACTATCAAGAGCCAACAACATAGAGGTAGAGATAGTTTCTGATAATACGACTGAGGGCGCTCAACTCCTTACGGGTTTTGGTGGAATAGGTGCATTTCTAAGATATAGAAATAGATAATAACAGTAAATCTAAGATGGTTTCCAGCAACCCATTTCTTTCAGTTGATCGATTGTGTGGTTTCTAGTTTTGGTTGAACTGAAAAGTTCGTCTCCGCAGATGCATCGTTTTTATTTTCCAGATTCGTGTTTTGAATTTTGGCAATTTCAAAAGATACGATACAACGTATCCACTTGACTTCGCCACTTAACTTCTTCCAGTATTTCATCGTTTTTATTGTACTATAAAAAGTTAGCAGTTTTCATTGTACTATACAAAGTACGATG